>JBNJFV010000101.1:3936-8895 GCA_051747145.1 Halobacteriota archaeon | reverse complement strand
ATCCGTCAGTACGCCGACGAGCCGTTCACGCCGATCGACCTCATAAACTACGGGACGTTCAGCGTCGAGCAGATGGCGTACTTTTGGCTCTGCATCGAACACAACAAGAGCCTCATCTTCGCCGGCGGCACCGCGTCCGGAAAGACGACCTCGATGAACGCGGTCTCGATGTTCATCCCGCCGCGCTCGAAGGTATTGACCATCGAAGACACCCGTGAGCTGTCGCTGTACCACGACAACTGGCTTTCGAGCGTCACCCGCGAACGTCGCCAGGAGGGATCGAACATCGACATGTACGACCTGTTGCGGTCTGCGCTCCGACACCGCCCCGAATACATCATCGTCGGGGAGGTCCGTGGCGAAGAGGCGGTGACGCTGTTTCAGGCGATGAACACCGGTCACACGACGTTTTCGACGATGCACGCCGACTCGATCGAGACCGTCATCAACCGCCTCGAAAATCACCCCATCAACGTGCCCCGGGCGATGGTTCAATCGCTCGATATGCTTTCTGTACAGACGCTTTCACGCTTCGGCGAGAAACGGGTGCGGCGGGCGAAGGCGATCGGCGAGATCGGTGGCATCGACCAACGGACCGGGGAACTGGACTACTCGAACGCCTTTCGGTGGAATCCGGCCAACGACACGTTCGCCCAAAGCGACAGCGTCCTCATGGACGAAATTCAGGACGAACGGGGCTGGACGCGCGCGGAGTTACTCGAAGAAATCCAAAACCGAAAACGATTCTTGCGATTCCTGCAGGATCGAGACGTCACCGGCTACAAGCGGTTTACGGCACTGGTAAACGAATACTACGCGGATCCGACCGCGGTCCTCGATCGGATCGACGAGGCGGACGTGGCAGTCGATCGCCCGATTTCCCCGAACTGACCACGGATGATCCGATACGTACCACTCGGGGTTGCCATCGTCCTCTGTAGTCTGGTGGTGCTTCCGGCGCTGAGTAGTCGGATCGATCTGCTCGTCTCGCGGCTGTCGCTTGCGGCGTTCGGAAACTACGTCGCCTCCGGGCCGCGAAAGGCCAACCAGCTCGCGGCGATGCGCGCTGCACACGTCGACAAGACGCACCGCCTGTACGCGTCCCGGACGCTGTTTTTCTCGGGGATTCTCGGCGTCGCAGGCGGCGTTATCGGCGTCTACGTCGCGACGGCGACGCTTTGGGTGCTGGAGGTCGGCGACGAGCCGATCGCTGACGCGCTGCCGCCGCAGCTGTGGCAGATCGCGACGTACTTCCAGCTGGAATCGCTGTCGATCGGCCAGCTTTTCGTCCTGTTTTTGCTCGCGAGTTCGCTCGGTGGCGGGGTGTTGGCGCTTGGAACCTACTGGTTTCGGTGGTACACGCTCTCCCAGCGAGCCGAGGCGCGCCGGAGCAAAATAGAGGCGACGCTCCCTCGGACGATCGCGTTCATCTACGCGCTCTCCAGAAGTGGGATGGCGTTTCCCGAGGTGCTCGAAACGCTTTCTGAAAACGAAGCCGTCTACGGCGAAGCCGCTCGGGAAACCACCGTCGCCGTCACGGACATGAAGACGTTCGGGACGGACGTCATCACGGCGATAGAGCGGATGGCAGAGCGCACACCCTCCGAGGGCATGAGCGAACTCGGAGAGAACCTCGCGAGCGTCCTCGCGAGCGGTCAGAACCTCTCTGCGTTCCTCCGCGAACAGTACGAACAGTACCAACAGGAGGCGCAGGCACAGCAACGACAGTATCTCGATTTGCTCTCGACGTTCGCAGAAGCGTACGTCACCGTCCTCGTTGCGGGGCCGCTTTTTTTCATCACGATACTGGTCGTGATCGGCCTCGTGCTCGAAGACACCCTGCCGCTCGTGCGCGTCATCTCGTACGTGGGTATCCCGCTTGCAACCGTCGGGTTCGTCGTCTACGTCGACAGCGTCACGCAGTCGCTTCGAACCGCAAGACACGTATCGAGGGGAGATGGGGACGTGGACATGCTGTTTAGCATCATCGAACCGACGGCTGCGGGCGACCCGTCCACAGACTGGCAGCCGAATCGTGACCGACTCCAGACGTACGATCGGATCGAGCGTGTGCTGGGCTGGCTCACACGACCGGGTCGGACGGTTCTTGCGAACCCGTGGACCACTGCGATCGTGACGGTCCCTGTTGGTCTCGTCTGGGTCGGTATCGCGTTACGGCCGCTCCCGACCACCCTCGTGGAGTTCGGCGAAGTGGTGGCCGGCCCGCTCATCGAGGCGTCGATCGTAACGTTGGGTACCTATGCGCTCGTGTACGAGTTCGACAAGCGTCGCCGTCGTCGTCTCGAGTCGGAGGTCCCCGACTTCCTCGATCGCCTCGCGAGCGTCAACGAGGCCGGAATGACGGTCATCGAAAGCTTCAGGCGCACGGCGCAGACCGAACTCGGATCGTTGACAGCCGAACTCGAACGGACGTGGAACGACATCCAGTGGGGAGCAAGTGCACAGGTCGCATTGAACCGGTTCGAGCGGCGCACGCGATCGCCGGCGGTCAAACGATCGATCGCGCTCATCGGGAACGCGTTACGGACGAGCGGCGACATCGGTCCGGTCGTCTCGATCGCCGCCGACGAAGCACGGGCGAGTAGACAACTCGAACGCGAGCGCCGACAGGAGATGCTCACCTACCTCGTCGTCATCTACATCGCGTTTCTGGTGTTTCTGGGGATCATCGCCGCGCTGTCTGTGTCGTTCATCCCGGCCATCGAAGGGTCGGTCAGCGCGCCCGGGGACGGTGGCGTTCCCGGTGGTGTAGGCGGCGGGATCGTCCCGACTATCGGCGGCGTCGATTCGGACGCGTACGTCACGCTGTTTTATCACGTCACGGCCATCCAGGGCGTGTGCTCGGGGCTCGTCGCCGGACAGCTGGGCGAAGGCGGGATCCGCGACGGTGTCAAACACGCGACGATCCTGTTGCTGTTGGCGTACGTGGCGTTTCTTTTCATCTGACGATCGGCATCGACAGCACCTTTGACGGTGGGCGTCTCCGTTTCGCCATGGCTGCAGACATCGACGAGAAGACCGATCGGTACGAACGAATGCTCGAGGACGCGCTGGCCGACGCGACCGCGACCGCACCCGACGGGACGCCGCTCGGGGCGGCGGCCGCGGACTGCCGGGAGATGGCCGAATCGTACCTGCGAGACGGGAGACACTTTCGATCGGACGGCGACCCCGTCAACGCCCTCGCGTCGTTTTCCTACGGCTACGGGTGGCTCGATGCGGGCGTCAGAATGGGGTTGTTCGCGATACCGGACGAGACGGACCTGTTTACGACCTGATCGTCGACCCGCCGATCGGTAGTTGACACGTCGTTCAGGGGAGTCGGTACGTCGGTCCGTCCGCACCGTCCTGTACCTCGACGCCGATCGACGTCAACGAGTCGCGGATCTCGTCGGCCCGATCGTAGTTGCCTGCCTCGCGTTCGGTCTCTCTGAGCGCCAAGACCAGTTCGACGAGATCGGACACGAGCGAGACGTCCCCGTCGCGTTCGTCCGTAAACTGAAGCCCGAACACGTCCGCTCCGAACTCCTCGAACGTCTCGATCGCAGATTTGAGCCCGCGGTAGTCGTACTCCTCGTGCCCGTCGACGTGGCGGTTGATCTCCACAGAAAGCTCCAAGAGCGCAGCCATCGCCTCCCGGACGTTGAAGTCCTCGTTCATCGCCTCGGCGAACGACGTTCGAACCGAATCGACGGTCGATCTGAGCGCCTCGTCGGTCACTTTCGTGCGCGCGTCCACCGAATCGATCGCCGCCTCGGCGGCCTCGTAGCTCCGTTCGAGCCGCGAGGCCCGTTCTGTCGCCTCCCGCATCGCGTCTGTCGAGAACGTCTGTTTCGAACCGTACTCCGTCGAGAGGTAGAACGTTCGAATCACGTTCGTCCCGAACTCCTCGAGGGCAGCCGAGACGGTGAAGAAGTTCCCCAGGCTCGAACTCATCTTCTCGCCCTTCGTCTCGAGCAACCCCGTGTGCAGCCAGTACTTCGCGAACGGCTCGCCGGTGGCCGCCTCGCTTTGGGCGATCTCGTTTTCGTGGTGCGGGAAGACGAGATCGTGCCCGCCGACGTGGATGTCGATCGTTTCGCCCAGATGCGTCATCGACATCGCCGAACATTCGATGTGCCAACCGGGACGGCCCTCCCCCCACGGAGAGTCCCACGTCTGCCCGGTCGGCAACTCCGCACCGTGATCGCACTTTGCGTGTTCGCGTATCGACTCGGGGGACACCCCGCCGGCTTTCCACAGCGCGAAGTCGACCGGATTGCGCTTTTCGGAGCGTTCGTCCGGTTCCCCCTGTGCCTCCAGTTCCTCGACGTGCTGGTTCGAAAGCTTGCCGTACTCGGGGAACGTCGTCACGTCGAAGTACACCGAGCCGTTCGCCTCGTAGGCGTTGCCCGCGTCGATCAGCCGTTCGATCAGTTCGATGATCTCGGGGACGTGTTCGGAGACGCGCGGGTAGACCGACGCCCGTTTGAGGTTGAGGCCGCGCATGTCCTCGATCGTCGAGGCGGTGAAGTGCCGTGCGACATCGGCTTCAGTCTCGCCGAGTCCCGGCTCGCCGACCCTGGCGGCGATCTTTTCGTTGACGTCGGTGAAGTTTTCGACGTGCGTGACCGCGTACCCCTCGTGTTCGAGCCACCGGTGCATCACGTCGGCGTGCGTCCACACCCGCGCGTGACCGAGGTGTGCGTCGTCGGAGACCGTCAACCCGCAGACGTAGAGCAACACGGCGTCGTCGGAAACCGGCTCGAAAGCTTCTCGTTCGCCCGTAAGGGTGTTGGTCACCGAGAGGGTCATCAGCATGTAATTTTTCACCCACCACCTATAAATCGTCGATCGACGCTCGTTCGGTGGTCCCGCACCTACGTCCGGCGTTCGGCGGCGGTCGTTTCGATGGGGCCGAGCCCCACCAACCCCGCACGTCCCACCCACACCACCAAT
>JBNJFV010000101.1:0-3926 GCA_051747145.1 Halobacteriota archaeon | reverse complement strand
TCGGGCGGGGGGGTTTCGGTGGCGCCGGCCCGCATCGACCGCCGATCGTCCCTCGACGACGACGATGGCGGCCCCGTCGGCGACGCCGGCGGCGAGCACGTCGATCGAAGCCGTTCGCAGTCCCAGCAACGCCTCGCCCACGAGCGCCGGCGTCACGTCGCCGGTAACGACGAGGGCGGTGTCGTCGCCGGCGTCGGGAGCGATCGATACCCCGTGGACGGAAACCAGCGCGTTCGAGGCGTCACCGGTAGTCGTCCCGACGCCGCGTTGCATTCGGACGGTCACGTCGTTCGGATCCGGTTCCACGGGTGGGAGATCCTCGGCGAACCGACGTAACGCGGCGGCTACGGCTTCCGTCTCTCCATCTACGTCGAGATACTCCGCGGCGGCGGTGTAGTTCAAAAGTCCCGCCCGAAGCCCGGCGAAAAGGAAGGGTATGTTTCGGACGGCGGCTCTGGTCTCGGCTGCGACGGTCATTGCTTCGTACTCGGCGAGGCGCACCAAGAGCGTTCCGTCACCGCCCGCTCGCTCCCGGTGAACCGCGTTTGCCGACCACATCGGTTCGAAGTTCCTAAACCGCGTTTGCCAACCTCCTTGGTTCGAAGTTCCTAAACCGCGTTTGCCAACCTCCTTGGTTCGAAGTTCCTAAACCGCGTTTGCCAACCTCCTTGGTTCGAAGTTCCTAAACCGCGTGCGGCCCTATCGGAGGTATGCAGTCGCTGGTAATCGTCGCACACGGATCGCACCTGAATCCCGATTCGAGTGCGCCGGCGCACGACCACGCCGACACGATTCGGGACGTCGGCGTCTTCGAGGAGGTCCGTACCGGGTTCTGGAAGGAGGAACCGTCGCTTCGGGAGGTCCTTCGGACCACGTCGGGCGAGGAGGTCTACGTCGTCCCGCTTTTCATCAGCGAGGGATACTTCACCGAACAGGTCATCCCGCGCGAACTCCGATTGGAGGGGTGGGACGTCTCAAAGTGGAATTCCGACGGGTTGCACGCCGATCACGTGGTTCTTCCGGCCACTGACATCGATCGGCAGGTCCACTACTGTGGGCCGGTCGGCACGCACGAGGCGATGACCGACGTGATCGTCAGGCGGGCCGAATCCGTGACCGGGGATCCGGACGTCGGAGACGGGTTCGGGATTGTCGTCGTGGGCCACGGGACCGAACGGAACGCGAACTCCGCGAAGGCGATCGAATACCACGCCGACAGGATTCGACAGACCGATCGATTCGACGAGGTGCAGGCACTCTATATGGACGAATCCCCCGAAGTCGACGACGTCACCGACTACGTTTCCTCCACGGACGTCGTCGTCGTTCCGCTGTTCGTCGCCGACGGGTTCCACACCCAGGAGGACATCCCGGAGGACATGGGGTTGACTGACGACTACCGAACCGGCTACGACGTCCCCGCGCTCGTCGACGGTCACCGCATCTGGTACACCGGGGCGGTCGGTACCGAGGGGCTCATGGCCGACGTGATCCTCGAACGAGCCGCCGACGCCGGTGCCTCGATCGGCGACGCGATCGACGTCGTCCGCGAGCGAACGCGATCTGCGGGGCCGGTCACGGGGGATTGAGCGATGTCGGACGATCCGGTGGCGCTGGGACGCCACCAGTTCGACGCCCTGCTGGAGAAACTCGATTCTGCGGGGTCGGTAGCCGGCGAGGGGCTGTACGTTCGGTACGATTCGGCGACAGACAGCTACGAGTTCGAGACGCCGGCGGTCACGGCTGGCGGACTCACGGAGTCGGAACTGCACGAGCGCGTCGTCGCACATCCCGCGTACGTGACGACCTGGTATTTCGATTCGGTAGTGTTAGCTGCCGAGCCCGATCACGTCGCGGCGTTCGTTCGGTGGGTGGAGGGCACAGACGAGCGCGACGTCTCCGAGCGCTACGAGGCGCTCGGCGACGGGATCGACGCGTCCTGGGGGCAACTTATCGTCACGGCGCGTCTCGACTCGTCGGGCCGACGGCGCTATGAGATTCGCCACGAGGCGGACGCGGACGTCGATTCGGACGCGCTCGAGACCGTCGAGGGCCCACGCGCTGCCCGCGAGATCGGAACCTACGACCCGAAGGGGCGGTATCGACCGCTTCGAACTGCGCCGTCCCTTCCGGGCGGGTGGGTGTTCGAAGACCTCTCCCCGCGATCGGCCTCTGAGATCGTCGAGGCGTTTTATCCGGCGACGATCTCGAATTGGCACCGCGAACGAACCGGCGTCCTCGACGTCGATCACTGGCGCGACACCGCCGCCCGCCAAAGCGGCATTTACGCGATCGTCGACGAACTGCCCGAGGCGGCCGTCGGCTGGATGGCGGCGGCGTGTTGTACGGACGACCAGTGTCTGAAACGGCGCGAGTGGGAGTACGACGCGACGACCGACATCGATGCAGACGGCGGATCCGGCGTCTTTCCGTGTCGGGAGCCGTGTTCGCTCGTCATCGCCGCCGCACGCAAGTGGTCCACGCTCGAACGAGAGGAGACGCACACCTACGAGTTCGACCTCACACCCTCGGAAAAAGCCCAGCTCGAGGCGATACTCGAGGCGGTCGCAGACGGTCGAATCGACGAGATACGCGAGGCCGATCTCGGCCACGGAGCGAATCGGTACCGTGCCCGGTATCTCCGGGAAAAACGGATGGACGAACGCGGCCACCTCTCTGGAACGCCGCCCGAACCGGACGACGTCGAGGAGTAGTTCGCGAATCGATCGCGGTGGCGTAAGGAACCGATCGCGGTGTCGTAAGGAACCGATCGGGGTGCCGTAAGGAACCGATCGCGGTGGCGTAGGGAATCGATCCCGGTGTCGTAAGGAACCGATCGTGGTGTCGTAGGGAATCGATCGCGGTGTCGTAGGGAATCGATCGAGGTGGCGTTTTCGTCGACTCCGATTCCGTACCGACGTCGTCGGTCGAGAGTCGGCACGTCAGAGGGGAGTTTCGAATCCCGCTCCCGTAGCTCCTCCCGGTTGTCGACAATCTGATCAGGGTTTCTGCGCGAATCCGCGGCACCCGATTTTGAAACGCCAGTGTGGACGTTCCGATCCGGATACCGTACGTCGAATTCTCAACACCGGTTACCAGCTGCTGGCGATTGCGAGTGCGCCGATCGTCCCGATCACCACCACCAACGCCCCGAGGACGACGATTCCGCCGCCGATCGAGACGCCGATTGCGAGCGCGAGCAGGACCGAAAGGAGGGCGAATCCGATCACGACCGGTGAGACGCCACCGAATCGCCGGGAGAGGACGTCAACGGCGGATGGATCCGGCTGCGGTTTCGGTTTTGGCCGTGCGAGTTTTTCGTCGACGGCAACCCGATCGGCATCCCGTTCTGGCGGTTCGACGGTCACGTTCACGTATTCGGTTTCCGCACCGTGTGCGGAGACGATTTTCAGACGCCCGGACACCTCCCGATCGATCGGCTTCGTGTCGACTTCGATCGTCTTCGTCTCGTTCGCGTCTAAAAAGTGATTGTTTGTGAGCAGTTCGACGGCCCGCGAGAGCGACTCGTCGACGTGTAGGTGCACGTGGACCGCCTCGGAGTGGTTCAGAAGGTCGATGGCGAACGACCCTGTTGACCGAAAGCTGGTGGGTGCACTCACGTCGTGGAGCTGCTCGCTGCTCAGATCGACGGACAGTCGGGCCACGAGTGAGGATCATCCCCTGAGAAGAAAAAGGTTCATGCCGCCACCGCAGACGGACCGATCACCTGGGTCGGTACGAGCGATCCGCTACCTGTCGCACTTCCGATCGCTCTTGGCCGTTGGATGCTGCTGGATCGTTGTTTCCGATTGAACAGCCTGCAGTGACGCGCCGAGGGATCGACGGCGTGGAGCTACGCGGTCGCTTCCTCGCGCATGTCCGGCGGGAGGAGGTTCGGAATCCCCTCTTCGATCGGATACGTTTCC
>JBNJFV010000100.1:0-9020 GCA_051747145.1 Halobacteriota archaeon | reverse complement strand
CTGGCGGCGATCGAGGGGTCGCTCGTCGCCCTTCTTACGGCGTTGGCCGCCGTGTCGACGACTGACGCGCTCGCCGTCACGACGATCTATCGGCTGACGAGCTACTGGTTCGTGGTCGCCGTCGGTGGTCTCGCGACGGTGTGGGTATTGAAGCGCGTGTGATTTTCTGGACTGGTCCGCACGCGTCGACCGATACCGAACGCGGGGATGTCGTCGGTTACTCGTCGTTCGGATCGTCCTCGGGTGCCTCAGTCTCGCGAACGACGACGGCCGAGACCCGCATCCCTTCTACCGTCGTCACTGCGACCTCGTAGTCGCCGACTGCGATCGTGTCTCCTTCTTTCGGCGGTCGTCCGAGCCGTGCGAGGACCAGCCCGCCGATCGTTCTGATCGTCTCGTCCTCGAACGCCTCCCCGAGGGCGTCCTCGATCGTCGACAGCGGGACACCGCCGTCGATGGCGAGACTACCGTCCTCGCGGCGCTCTATCGACGGCTCGCGCGCTGGGACGTCGAACGCGTCGTGGATGTCGCCGACAAGCTCCTCGACGACGTCCTCGACCGTGACGATCCCGGCGAAGCTTCCCCACTCGTCGATGATCACGGCCATCTGGGCGCGGTGTCGCTGCATGTCCGACAGCAGATCACTGATCGTCGTCTGTTCCGGGAACGCCGGGAGGTCGCGTGCGAGATCGGCCGCAGTGACGCGATCAGGGGGGTGATCACCCTCCAGCACAGACCCCGCCCGGAGCACGTCCTTCGCGTCGACGAGTCCGATCACCCTATTCGGGTCGTCCGACTCGACGACCGGGTATCGCGTGTGACCTGCCTCGATAATGGCCGATCGGACGTCGGCGTACGACCGGTCCGATCGAATCGTGCGCACGTCCGGACGGGGAATCATCACCTCGCCTGCGGTGACGTCGTCGAGTTCGAATACCCGTTCTATCATGTGCACCTCCTCGGCGTCGACGTGGCCTTCATCGCCCGATCGAGAAAGGACCATTCGAATCTCCTCTTCGGTGAGCGTCTCGTCGGTCTCGGAGGCCGGCGGGACGCCGATGAGGCGGGTGAATGCGTTTGCTGTCCCGTTAAAGACGATAATTCCTGGGCGAAAAAGGTAGTAAAACGCCTTCATGGGGGCAGCGACGAACAACGCGATCTGTTCTGCCTGCGCGATGGCGATCGTCTTCGGGGCGAGTTCGCCGAACACCACGTGGAGGAACGTGATGACGCTGAACCCGATCGCGAAGGCGACGAGGTGGACGAGGCGCTCGGGCAGTAGCGCCCCTGCGACCGGCGAAATGAGCGACGCGACGGCGGGTTCGCCGATCCAACCCAACCCCAGCGATGCGATCGTGATCCCAAGCTGCGTGACCGCGAGGTAGTCGTCGAGGTTCTCCATCGCCTCCTGCAGGAGCGACGCACCCGGTTTGTCGGCTTCGACCATCGATTCGACGGCCGTGGATCTCACTCGGACGTACGCGAACTCGGCGGCGACGAAAAAGCCGTTCAGCCCCACGAGGACCAGTGCCAAAGCGATCCGGCCGGCCGAAAACAGCAGGTCTACCATTCAGCCTCCGTTCGAGACGTGACGTCGACGCGGAGCAGCGTTCGACTGCAACAGATTCTCATGTGCGAAGGTCAACACGCCCGACCCACTAAACGATACTGTCAGGACCGCCCCGAAACATTCTGACCAGCGTGGGCGCAGGCTTCGATCGAGGAGGGAGTGTGTTTATGGGGTACGGAGACCTACCCGGATACGTGCAGCGAACAACGGTTCGGATCGACCCCCACGTCCACTCCGACGGGTCGTACGACGGTCACGAACCTGTCGAGTTGATTCTCGAACACGCCGCGGACATCGGTCTCGACGCGGTGGTGATCACGGACCACGACGTCCTCCACGAGTCGCTTCGCGCAGCCGAGCTGGCACCCGAGTACGGCCTGATCGGGATTCCGGGCGTCGAAGTGTCGACCAGACGCGGACACCTCCTCGCGGTGGGCGTCGAGGAGATGCCCCCACGGCGGGCGCCGTTCGACGAAACCGTCGCGTGGATCCGCGATCGCGGGGGGGTCGCGATCGTCCCCCACCCCTTCCAGCGGACGCGCCACGGGGTCCGACGGAAATTCATCGACGACTGCGACGCCGTCGAGGTGTTCAACGCGTGGCTTTTCACCGGGTACAAGAACCGTCGCGCGCGGCGATTCGCGCAAGGAAACGGCTATCCACAGATCGCCGCGAGCGATGCGCACAAACTCGAGTACGTCGGTCGGGCGTTCACGGAAATCGACATCGACGGTGCCTCCCGTGGGGACCTCACGGCGACGGCCGTCCTCGACTCGATCAAAAACGGGGCGACAGCCGTTCGCGGTCGTCGTGCACCGGTTCCGATGGCGGCGAAACACTACGCGATCGCCGCGTCCAGAAAGAGCGGTTACTACACGAAAGTCGGCGCGATCAAAGCCGGCTCGGCCGCGAAGGTCGGCGCAGTTCGGGGCGGGTACCTCGCAAAGACGGGTGCCGTGCGGAGCGCCAGCGCGGTTTCGAACCTCGTTTCGACGATCCGCTAACCACCTCGTTTCGACGATCAGCTAACCGCCAAGTTGCGGGTGCGGGTGGTGCGGTCGACGTGTACGTCAGAGCGCCAAACTACTGCAGCGTTCGCCTTCCGATCAGTCCGCCGTCACCGGCGAGCTGTCGGCTGGCAGTTCGAGCACGTCGTCGAAGAAGTCCAGCGAATCGTGGGGACCGGGGTTCGCCTCCGGGTGGTACTGACGGGTGATTACGTTCAGGCTGTCGCTTGCCAGTCCCTCGGCGGTGTCGTCGTTGACGTTGACCTGCGTCACGTCCAAATCGCCCGGATCGGAGACGGTGTACCCGTGATTTTGCGTCGTCATGACGACCCGACCCGTCTGTAGATCCATGACCGGCTGATTGACGCCTCGATGGCCGAACGGCATTTTCTCCGTGTCGCCGTCGAAGGCGCGCGCGACGATCTGTTGGCCGAGACAGATCCCGGCGATCGGCAACTCGCCGGTGAACGTCTCGACGAGCGACTGGGCGTCGGTGAAGTTCGCCGGATCGCCGGGGCCGTTCGAGATGAAAAGCACGTCCGGTTCGACCGCACGGACGTCCGCCTCGCTGGCGTCGTAGGGCAGCACGTGGACGTCAGCTCCCCGCTCGGTCAGTGAGCTAATGATCGATCCCTTGGCACCGCAGTCGACGAGTGCGACGTCGTAGGCCCCGCCACCCTCGTAGGTGATCGGTTCGGGCGTCGTCACCTGCTTGCCGATGTCGGTGTGGTCGCTCATGGCCTCACACGCGTCGAGTTCGGCCTTCGCAGCGTCTGGAGTCGCGTCGGGGCCGGCGGCGATACCGCATTTCATCGCGCCGTCCTCGCGGATTGCGGTCACGAGTTCGCGGGTATCCAGGTGGTCGATCGCCGGAACGTCCGAATCGTCGAGCCACTCGGCCACGTCGTCGGTGAACTCCCGGGCGACCGCCGCGCGTGGGTGGACGCGATCGGACTCGAAGCGATCCGATCGGACGCCGTAGTTGCCGATCAACGGATACGAGAAGGTCAGCACCTGTTCCTCGTAGGAGGGATCGGTGAGGCTTTCTTCGTACCCCGTGTAGGCGGTCGTAAACACGAGTTCCCCGCGAGCCCGCCCCGGCGAACGACAGCGTGCTTCGACCACACTCCCGTCGGCGAGTGCCAGATACGCGTCAGACATTACGAGTTACGTACGCTTCGCCGGTAATAAGTGCGTCGTTCGAAGATTCGTTACGAAATTCGTAATCGGTAAGTCCCCATGGCCCACAGTGACGGGTATGGACGATCTCGACCGCCGCATCCTCAACGTCCTTCGGCGCGACGCTCGAACCCCCTACACGGAGATCGCAGACCGGGTCGGCACGTCAGAAGGGACCGTCAGGAACCGCGTCGATCGGCTCACGAGCGACGGCGTGATAGAGCGTTTCACCGTGACGACCCAGACCGGGAACGTGAAGGCGATGATCGAGATCTCTGTCGGGTTGAACGTCAACACGGACGCGGTCGGCGAGCGAATGGCCGAGTGGGAGGAGGTCGATTTCGTCTGGCAGGTCTCCGGGGAGGCGGACATCGTTCTCGTGGTCGACTGCGTCGACACGCGCGCGGTGAACGAACTCATCACGAAAGCCCGGGAGTTAGAGGAGGTAAAAGGCACGAAGACGCGGTTGATTCTCGACGAACGGATCGGGTGAGCGGGTCGAACTGATAGGGTGCATACGTGGCCGATCGAATCCTTATTGTCCCGGGTTGTCGTGGTATGTTTCATGAGTGCTGATGAGGCCGCCTCAGATCGCGGCGAAGTTCACGCCAACGCTCGACAGGACGTCATTGCGGTCGATTCGGACGACGACGAGCAGGGGCTCGTCAATCGACTCGACGCCCACACCGGCGACGGGATCCGCCACCGTGCGTTCACCTGTCTCGTGTTCGATCACGAGGGTCGGCTCCTGCTCGCCCAGCGGGCACCCGGCAAGCGCCTGTGGGACACCCACTGGGACGGGACCGTCGCGTCACATCCGAGCGACGGGCAGACCCAGACGGCCGCCACGGAACAGCGGCTCGAAGAGGAACTGGGTATTACGCCCGACCAGTACACCGATCTCCGGGTAACGGACAAATTCGAATACAAACGGTACTACCCGAACGAGGGCGTCGAGTGGGAAGTCTGTTCGGTGCTGAAGGTCACGCTTGACGACGCGTCGATCGACCCCGACGAGGACGAGATCGCCGGCCTGCTGTGGGTCGATTACGAGCACATCCACGATCACCCGAAGTGGTATCGCCAGCTGCGACTCTGTCCGTGGTTCGAAATCGCCATGCGACGGGATTTTGCCTGACCGCGATCGACGGTCCGGAATCGTCAATTAGTCGTCTCATGCTTCGACGGCACGGAAGCGCCAATTAGTCGTCTCATGCGTCGACGCCGGCTGAGTCGATCAGTCGCCTCAGGCGTCGACGCCCGTGTCCGGCGACGTGTCGTCGAGAAACGCGAGCAGCTCGTTGGCGACGCGCACCGGTTCCTCGTGGAGCACCCAGTGGGTCGCCCCATCGAGCCGCACCAGCAGTCCGTCTTCGCACAGATCGACGCTTTCGAACGCCATCGACGGTTTGAGAAACGCGTCGTCGTCGCCCCAGACCACCATGGTCGGAACGTGGACGATCGGATCCTCCACTGCGGGTCGATATCTGGCGATCGCGCGGTACCAGTGTATCATCGCCTCGAACGCACCTGGTTGGGACCACGCCGTCCGGTAGTAGTCGAAATCCGTCTCCGAGAACGTTCCCGGTTGGCTCGTCGACCGCATCGATCGGACCGGTCCGCGCCAGTTCCCGAGTCGAGACAGGGTTTCGGGGAGTACCGGTATCTGAAATCCGAGGACGTACCAGCTTTTGCGTCGCTGCTCCCAGCTTCGTCGGAGCGTCCGCCGCATCACCGTCGGGTGCGGGGCGTTGACGACGCCGAGTTTCGACACGCGATCGGGCTCGCACAGTGCGGTCCACCAGCCGACAACACCGCCCCAGTCGTGGCCGACGATCGCCGCTTCATCGTATCCCGCGGCGTCGAGTAGCCCGATCACGTCCGTCGTGAGTTCGTCGACGTGATAGGCGTCGACGCCACGTGGTTTGTCGCTCAGGTTGTAGCCGCGCTGGTCGGGCACGAGCACTCGATAGCCGGCGTTTGCGAGCGGCCGGATCTGGTTGTGCCATCCGTACCAAAACTCCGGAAAGCCGTGTAACAACACGACGGGCGGTCCGTCCTCGGGTCCGGCCTGAATCGTGTGCAGTTCGATCCCGTTCGTTCGGACGAACACCGATTCGCCCGGGACGTTCGGCGGGAGTCTGCGAGACCGTGTCGAATGGCCCATGCGAGTACGTAGGCACGTCGCGTCGAAATAGCTCCCGGCTCGATCGCCGTCCGGTAGCCGGCTCGATCGGGTCGAATTTTCCCCCGACAGGAACGACTATAGTGGGTACGTCCAACACCTACGTGGCATGCAATGGCAGACGACCCCCTACGTCCTGCTTCTTCTCATGGCAGGGGTCGTTTCGTTTCTCTGGGCGCTCTACGGGTTCAACACGGTCAAACGCCGGGGCCCGAAACCGTACCTGCTCGCGTTTGTGGTGTTGGCCGTGTCGGCTGCGATCTGGTCGATCGCGTACGCCGCCCAACTTGGGAGTACGACGCTGGAAGCGAAACTCCTCGCGTACAAACTGCTGCACGTGGGGGCGCTCGCGGTCCCGCCCGCGTGGTTCGCCTTCGCGCTGACGTACACCGGCCGCGACGAGTGGCTCACCCCCACGACGATCGTCGGCCTGGTCGCGATCCCGATGACGCTTTTGGTGACGCTCCCGACGAACCCGTATTCGCTCGCGCTTACGCACGTCGCCGTCGAAACCCACGGCGAACTCCAGGTGCTCGTGACCGGGAACGGTCCGCTCTACTTATTACACCTCGCGTACACCTACGTCGTCGTTCCGGCTGGCATCTGGATCATCGTCACCCACGCCGTCGACGCATCGCGATCGATACGACGACAGTCGACGTTAGTGGTCGTCGGTGCCGTGATCCCATTGGGGTTCAATATGGCCGACGTCTTCGGCGTTTCGCTGCCGGGCACGGCGTCGATCGTGAACCTGTCGCCGATAGCGGTGTCGATTTCGACGATCATGTTCGGGATCGCGATCTTTCGGTATCGGATGTTGGACCTGACGCCGATCGTCTCGAAAGTTGTGCTTCGGCAGATGCGCGAAGGGGTCATCGTGCTCGACGATCGCGAACGGATCGTCGACGTAAACCCCAGTGCGGAGCTACTGGTGGGCGATCGCGACGCGGTGGTCGGCGAGGACGTCTCCTCGCATCTGACAGCGTACGACGAACTCACAACGGAGGGAGAGACGATGGTCACCATCCGACCGGACGCCGAAAACGAACGACTGTTTCACCTCAAGACGTCGCCGCTTTCGAAGGATGGCGGCACGTTCGGGTGGGTGATCCTCGCCACCGACGTGACCGATCGCGAGCGCAAGCGCCGGGCGCTGCTCGAACAGAACCAGGAACTGGAGTTTCTGACTCGGCTTGTCAATCACGACATCCGCAACGACATGTCCGTTTCGATCGGCGTCGGAAACGCCCTTCGGTCGCAACTTGAGGGGCCAGAACGCGAGCGCCTCGACACGATGCTTTCGAGCAACGACCGAGTCGTCGAACTGACGGCGGTCGCCGGAACCCTGTTGCGGTCGATGCGTGAGGGTACCGACCGGAAGCCGATCGCGCTCACGCACGTCCTGCTCGAGGAGGTCAGTGCCGTCCGTGAGACGAACCGGGACGTACCCGTGCGGACGCCGTCTGCGATCCCCGAGGTGACTGTTATGGCCGACGACTTGCTCGGGGCGGTGTTTCGGAACATATTCTCGAACGCGATTCGTCATCGCGACGATTCGGAACTGGCGTTGACGATCGACCTCGAGGTCTCGAACGGGGACGTACTGGTTCGCATCGCAGACACCGGTCCGGGGATCCCCGATGATCGCAAATCGGAGATCTTCGGAAACGGCGAGAAGGGCCCCGACAGTCCCGGTACCGGCCTCGGGCTGTATCTCGTCGACACGCTCGTCGACAACTACGACGGCGACGTGTGGATCGAGGACAACGAGCCGCGAGGATCGGTGTTCATCGTTCGAATTCCGACGGTCGATCGTCCCACCCCGTCTGGACAGCCCCGGCACCGTTCCGACGTGGTGTGACCGCTCGACCCGATCGATCACGCTTTTGCCCGCATCGATGATACGGCGATCACGCCCCGGTCCGCATCGACCAGACGGCGATCACGCCCAAAAGCACCGCCGGGACGAGCGGCAATACCAGAAACGCGGTGAAAAACGGAAGTCCCGACGACGACGGGACGCTCGGGAAGAGGTAGATGACGCCAGGGACGACGAGAAAGCACGCGACGACGGCGGCGACCAGTACCCATCCCCGTGCGTCGAACGCCGTGGGTTCGGCCTGCTGGGTCGATATCGCGTGTCCGCGATCGGCGTCGGACGATGCGTCGGCCCGCTGGTCTGATTCGCCGTCCGATCGCCCCGTCTCCTTAGCGCTCACTGTCGGGTATTACCACTACCTTCCCAAAGCCCTCACGGTTTTCGAGTAGCTCGTGGGCGCGGGCGGACTCGCTCATCGAAAGCGTCTCGCGAATATGCGGCTCGAACGTCCCGTCCCACACCAACTGGAGCACGTCGTCGACCTGTCCGGGCGTCGCCATCGTCGAGCCGATCACAGACAGCTGGTTCCAGAAGATGCGGTTTAATCCTGCCTCGGGGTTCGGACCGGTCGTGGCACCGCAGGTGAGGAATCGGCCGCCCTTGGCGAGCGATCCCAACGAGTCCGGATACGTCGCCGCCCCGACGTGATCGACGACCACGTCGACGCCGCGGCGTCCGGTTCGATCGCGAATCTCCGCGGCGAAGTCGGTCTCCGCGTAGTTGATGACGTGGTCGGCACCACACGATTCGGCGTGACGAAGCTTCTCCTCGGTGGAGGCGGTCGCGTACACCTCCGCACCCGCGTGGGCGGCGATCTGCACTGCGGCGTGGCCCACGCCGCCGGATGCGCCTAACACGAGCACCGACTCGCCCGCCTGAAGCCCGCCCCGATCGATCAGCATTCGCCAGGCGGTCTGAAACACGAGCGAGGCCGATCCGGCGATCGCCCAGTCGACGTGATCGGGGACGGCGACGAGGTTCTCTGCGGGGACGAGCGCTTCCTCGGCGTGGACCCCCCGGCTGTGTTCGCCGATGATACCGTAGTTGACACACAACGTGGGATCGCCGTCGCGGCAGAACTCACAGCTCCCACAGGCGACCCCGGCGCTGACGGCCACCCGATCGCCCACGTCGAACCGATCGACGCCCTCGCCGACCGCCCGGACGACGCCCGCGCCGTCGCTGCCGGGGATGTGTGGC
>JBNJFV010000099.1:7211-9022 GCA_051747145.1 Halobacteriota archaeon | reverse complement strand
CGTTCGACGAGTTCGTCCATTTCGTCGACCACGCCCGATCCCGAGCCACCAAGTGTGTACGTCGTGCGCGCGATGACGGGCAATCCACCGACGTCGTCGACGGCGGCTTCGACGCGTTCGGCGAGCGCTCCTTCGTCGAAGTCGGTCACCGACTCGCCCTCCTCAAGCGAGATGGTCGTCGACATCGGAACCGGCTGGCCGATCTTCTCCATGCGCTTTCGGAAGAGGTCCCGGTCCTCCGTCGCGTAGATCGTATCCAGCGGCGTCCCCATGATGTCGACGTCGTACGCCTCGAGGATTCCCTCCTCAGCCAGCTCGGCGGTGACGTTCAGGCCGGTCTGTCCGCCGAGGCCGGCGATCACGCCGTCTGGGTGCTCCTCGCGGATGATCTCTGCGATCGCCTCGGTGGTGATCGGCTCGATGTAGACCCGATCGGCCATCTCCGGATCGGTCATGATGGTCGCGGGGTTAGAGTTGACGAGGACGACTCGGGCACCCTCCTCTTGGAGCGCACGGCACGCCTGTGCACCCGAGTAGTCGAACTCGGCCGCCTGGCCGATCTGGATGGGACCACTGCCGATGAGCAGTATCGTTCTATCTTCCTCGGACGGGCCGGCCCCGCCCGCGGCGGTCGTCTCGGACGTCGTCTCCTCGCTCATTACCGAGTCGAAGTGCGTTCATCGTAATAAGCCCGGCGAAAGAATACGAATATCGTAGCGAACTTTTGTATTTCGTAGGCGTTGTCGTACCATGCCACACCCGGCGGTCGGGAGTTCCAGCACGGTTCGGGGTCGATCGACTCGCGTTTCGACGATCGACAGGAACCACCTCCCGATCCGGCGACGCTTCAGCGCCGGTCCTGATTACGATTTCGATCGGCGTCGATCTCCTCGTCGGTCGTCCCGAAGACGGACGTCGCCGGCGATCGCGCGCCGAATCGCCAATCGTACAGCAGAAACGCCCCGCCGAGAATCGCAAGCGAGACGAACGTCACCCCGATTTCGTTGGCTCTGAACACCGGGCTGTCGAGCGTGTAATGGACAAAGAAAAGGTCGGCTGTCGGGCTGTCGTGAAGCGCCTCCGCGCGCGTTGCGAGGGGTCCCGACAGGAAAAATCGCGCGTCGGGGAGGATGCCCCAGATCCCGCCGAGATACGCTGCCGTCAGCCGGTATCTCGTTATTCGAACGATCGAAACGACGGCGAGGACGGCGACGAATCCGATCGTGAAATGCGCGATCGCAGGTGCCATACGGTCGAACGCAAGTTGCCTGCGGGTTTGGTTAGGACGGGACTAGTGCGAGTAAGAATCACGTAGTTTGACACGTTCCTGTCGCGGATGTCCATTTCGCCGTTGCTCTCGGTCACGGCGTGAGTTTGCTTTTCACTGTTGCTCTCGGTCACGTCGTGGCTCCGATCGTCTGGTGTGAGTTCGTCGACCACCGATCGTCTGATGCGGGCTCGTCGACCACCGATCGACAAAATTAGGGCAGCTGATATCGGTACGGTCGATCGGAAATGACCGTGACGCCGCCTCGTTGTGCGTGCCGGCCGAGCACGGTGGCGACGCTGTGGGAACTGTCGAACTGGTCGATCCCCTTCGCCTCGAGTTCCGACATGATCTCACGCGCCGTCAACGGCTCGTCTGCCTCCGCGAGCACACCTCTGAGACAGTCGAATTCAGCATCGGTGGCCTGCATACGAGTACCACGGTTCTGATAGACCTTCAACCTAAGTCAGACAGGCGTATGACGGCTGTCAACTCGTCAATTAGTTTGATCTGGGAGGATGATCGACCGCTCGCTCAACGCCGA
>JBNJFV010000099.1:0-7111 GCA_051747145.1 Halobacteriota archaeon | reverse complement strand
TTCCGATCAGGCGTACACGTCGTCCGCGTCGAACTCTCGCTGTCGGCGATACTCCTCGACGAACTCCTCGACGTCGAACGAGAGCATCTGCTGTTCGAAGTCGGTCAACGCCTCGGTGTCTTCGGCGTGGCTCACGGCGTGTTCCATGAGTTCGACGACGAGTTCGACGATCACCTCGTGGAGGCGGCGCGAATCGAACGCCGTCACCCAAAGCAGCGCGAAGCCGACGTTCTGATCGTTGCTCGCGTCGTGGGAGACGACCGAATCGGGAAACTCCTCGAAGACGATTCCCATGAGGTGTGGCGTGCCGAACTCGGGCATCTCCTCGCTGGTCGTTTCGATCGCCTCCCGGAGGACCTCGACGAGGAACTCCGGGACGAACCGATCGGGCGGATGGACGTCCATGACGACCGCGTGTGTGTCGCCACACGCACACTCGAACTCGCGCATCCCGAGGTCGAACTCCCGGACGGACGTGGTCTCCCCGCAGGGCAACTGGAACTCCTCGCCACGGCCGCCTGGGACGCGTGGTTCAGCCATATCCGTTCTTTGATCGTTCGGCGGGTTAAACGTCGCGTTCGATCGCCGTTCGCCGGACCGTCAGTCGCGTTCGATCGCCGTTCGCCGGACCGTCAGTCGCGTCCGATCGAACGAGTGACTCCACAAACCACTTACCGAGTCCCGACCGACCCCGTGTATGATCACGATCGTCGGTGGGGGAATCGCCGGGCTCGCCGCCGCCTATCGCCTCCAGCAACACGGCCACGAGGTCCACGTCTTCGAGGCGACCGACGAAATCGGCGGGTTGGCAGCGCTGTATGAGACGCGCGGCGACCCGATCGAGCAGTTTTATCATCACCTCTCGAAATCCGAGGAGACGATCGTCGAACTCGCCGCGGAGTTGGGCGTCGACGATCGCCTCGAGTGGCGCATCGGCAAAAACGCCTACTACGTCGACGGGGTCGTCCATCCGCTCGACAAGCCGTGGGAGATACTCGCCTACCCGCACATGAGCCTGTACGACAAGTGTCGACTCACGTTGCTCACCCAGGGGATCGACGTTCGTGGCGGTCGCCCGCGACTGGATACGTACGACGATCTCGCGGACTTCGAGGACGTCCCGATCGTAGAATTCCTCTTAGAGCACACGAGTCGGGGCGTCTACGAGAACTTCTTCGAACCGCTGTTGGACGCGAAGTTCGGCGATCGGAAGGCGGACGTGTCGGCGGCGTGGTTGCTGGGTCGCGTGAAGTTCCGCGGGGAGCGGGACCTGCTCCGTGGGGAGGTGCTCGGCTACTTCGAGGGCGGTTTCGGCGTCCTGATCGACGCGCTCCTCTCGGCGGTTGGCCGGGAACACGTAACGACCGGCGCACGGGTGACCGACCTCGGATTCGACGCGACGGGTGTGCAGACGGTCACCGTCGAGACCGATGAGGGCGTCGAAACGTATCCGACCGACGCGGCGATCGTCGCGACGATGCCCGACGTCCTCGAGGGGCTCACTGGTTACGCCTGTCCGATCGACTTTCAGGGGGCGATCTGTGCGGTCGTTACCATGGAGGAACCCCTCACCGACACGTACTGGCTCAACATCGCCCACGACGCCCCCTTCGGCGCGCTGATCGAACACACGAACTTCGTTCCGCCGGCCCGGTACGGCGGCGATCACCTCCTGTACATAGCGAGTTACGTCCAGGAGTACGACGACGAGCGCTGGCAATCGGACGACGACGCGATCGCAGACCAGTGGCTCACACACGTCGAATCGCTGTTTCCGACGTTCGATCGATCGACGGTCCGGTCGGTGCAGATCGCGCGTAACCCGCGTGCGGCCCCGATCTACGAGCGCGGCTACCGCGAGATGATCGTCCCCTACGACCTCCGAGCGGAGATCGCACCCGGGATCTACTACGCGGGGATGGCAAGCGAGGCGCAGTACCCAGAACGGAGCCTGAACGGCGGGATCGTCGCCGGCTTCGAGTGCGCCGATCGGATCGCGTCAGCGGGCGGCCTCGATACGGCTCCGGATCGATAGCCGACTGAACCCGGATCGATAGCCGACTGATCTCGGATCGACAGTCAGTCTCACTCACGACCGACCCGCGGCGTCTGCAGCCGGAGTTCGACCAACGCGCCCGACGGTGGATCTCCGAACCGAAGCTGTCCGCCGTACGATTCGACGATCCACTTTGCGATCCAAAGCCCCAGCCCGCTCGTGTGATCCAGTTGGGTGATCTCCCGATCGCCCAAGAGTACCTGCTGTTCGTCGGATGGGATGCCCGGACCGTCGTCCCTGACGCGTATGCTGACCGTTTCCTCCGCTCTATCTCCGGAGATCGAGACGGTCGGTTTCGCCGATCGGTTGTGAACGATTGCGTTCTCGACGAGCTGAGAGACGGCCGCTTCGAGGTGGCCGTCCCCGACGACCTCCAGCCGATCGGGGAGCGAACACGAAAGTTCCACCTCGGGAAACCGCGTCTCGTACCGTTCGCAGACCGAACTGACGAGCGTCGTTGCGTCGATTCGCCGCTGTGTCGATCCGTTCGGCCCGATCACTGACTCCAGCTGTCTGGCCTGTTTGCTCGTCTCCGCGAGGTCCATGATCCGTTGCATGAGTCGGTCCCCGGTTTCGAGAGGCGTCCCGTCCGATCCCGGTCTCGATGTCCCGTCCGTCTCAGAGACGGTTTCGACGAGTTCGTCTGCTAGTCCCAAGATTACGTTGAGATCGTTTCGCAGGTTGTGTCGGAGTACTCGGTTTATCACCTCGTGGTACCGTTCGCGGTTCCGACGCTCGGTAATGTCCGTGTAGACGCCGAATCCACGACGCTCCCCGTCGTGTTCGAAGGAGACCCCGCGGAACAGGAACGTTCGCCGCCCCTCGACCGTCTCGCGGACGATCTCTCTGTTTTCGACGTCGCCTGCGGCGACCTGTTCGTCGATATCCGACGCTTCCGTCTGCTGGGTTTCGGGGACGATATAATCGTTCGTCGATCGCCCACGGAGCGTCGCTTCGTCGTAGCCGAACGTCTCCTCGAACGCACCGTTCACCGATCGGATGATCGGATCGCCGTCGACGAACTCGACTTCCGTCACCGCGTCCGGGAGGTTTTCGTACAGCTCCCTGAAACGGTCCCGCTGGGCGCGGAGCTGTCGTCTGGTCGCTTCCAGCTCCGACACGTCACGAACCACGCCGACGACGCCGCGCATACCGGCCGAGCCGTCGATCGGTAACAGCGAGAGTTCGACCTCGGCTGGAAACGTGGCACCGTTTTTCGTTTCCAGCGAGAGTGTCATCGTCCGAACCGGATACGATTCACCGGTTTCGGTACGCCGTACGGCCTCTAGGAGCGAGGAGACTTCCGTCGCCGCGGTTTCGAACTCCTCGCCCCTGAGGACCTCCGACAGCGGCTTCCCGCAAAGCGTCTCGACGGTGTAGCCTAACCGATCGGCCAACGATTCGCTGACGACACGAACGACGCCCTCCTCGTCGACGATGTAGACCATCTGCCGGGTCGCACCCAGCAGGTGTTCGTAGAGGGCCGTCGGATTCGCCGGTCCCTCCGCTCGATCGGATTCGAGCGGGTCGTCCGTGGCCGCGTCCGCTCGATCGGACGTGAGCGATTCGTTCGGGTGCAGGGCAGCCGTTTCGACGTGCGTCGGCTTCCGATCAAGTTCGGTTTCGATCCACTGCCGAAGGCGAGCCACCGGCGACGCGTCCGTACCAGTTTCGTCGGGGGATTTTTGGCCGACGAACCACGCCGTCGTCGGACCCACCGCGCCCGTGTCGATCGACACGCCCCACGTGTCGAGCGCTGCCTGCTGGGCGCGCATCGGTGCGGTGGCCGTGGTGTGGCGTCCGCTCGGTTGATCGACGGGGGATTCGACGACAGTCCCGCCGTTTGTGAATCTGCCCTTCGGTTTCGATTCGTCGGGGGCGTCCACGAGACCGTCGTCGATGGCCGTCCTGAGTATCGATCGATCGCCGCTTGCTGCGAGGATCTGGGGGCGCTCGTCACTGCGACGTCCGACCAGCGTCGCCGCAGGGCACCCGAACCGCTCTCGGCACCGATCGAGGACCCGACGAAGCGCCGACGATCGCCACGGGCGTTCGCCGTCGGCTGTGGTCGGCACCGTACCCGGGTTCTCCAGTGTGGGATCGATCGTTCCCGTGGGTCGCGTCTCACCCCCACCCGCCGCCGGAACCGCCTCGATCTCGAGCGTCGACAGGGCGTCCCGAAGGACGCGCGGATCGGCGATCACGTCGGCGATCGCAACCGTATTCGATTCGGTTCGTTCGTGTCCGTACCACAGCACCGGCGTGGACGGGTATCGATGCCGAAGATCCCCGATAGTGGTCGTCGATCGGTCGCCCCCGGAGACGGGTAGCCGTGGAAAGACGAACAACCCCGGACGGCGATCGGACGGCGAAGCTTCCCAGTCGCCGCCCGGTGACACGACATCGACACCTATCGCCGCGAGTTCCGTCGCTACGACCTCCGTATCGGCCGGTTCCCACGGTACGATTACGGCGGATGTCATGTCGGGTGTACATCCCGAGTGTGTGAAGGGGCTACAAAAACGTTGGCAACTGTTCACACCTAGCCTGCGTTCACAATTGGGGGTCTTCACCCCACGTGTCACCCGTCACCGGTTCGATCGGTTAGTCGTACGGTGATCGTCGATCGGTTAGTCGTACGGTGATCGTCGATCGAGTCACCGTTTTGCGCCGAGAGACGTCCAGCCGTACTGGTCAAGCGTTCACTTCGTCGTCAGCATCGAGCGAAGAGACGCCCGGTGCCGCCGTCGGATCGACGTCGTCAGGCTCAGCCGTTCCGCCAGGTACGAGTTCGCCGTCGGGGACCTGCGCGTAGACGTCGTCGGAAAAGCCGGCAACCGCGTTCTCGTATTCGGGGTCGTCTAGTTTCTCGGGCGTCTCCGGAGCCGAAGCGATCCCGTCAGCGGGCCGGAACTCCCCGAGGGGATCGTCGATCGTGATTCCGTGCTCGGCGAAGAACTCGTCGTATCGGCGGTAGTGATCTTCGAACTCGTCGGCTGGGATCTCCATCATCTCCGTCCAGCCGTGGTTGAAGAAATCGAAGTTCGCCTGGAGGTGCGTGATCTCGCGGGCTTGCGCTTCCGAGTATCCCGCCTGCAGCGCGGCGACGTACGCGTCCATCGTCGCGTCGAAAAACGCGTCCAGGTGCGCTTTGCGTTCCCCCTGACGCGACTGGGGTGCCTTCCCGAGGAAAATCTTCGTGTGGAGTTTCACCAGACTGTAGTTTGCGATCGAACTCACCCCCGGTGTGGTCAACGCCTTCTTCGCCGCCCAATGTCGCGGGTTCTGTCTGAGTTTCATCGTTGGACCACGTTGGGATCGGACGCTATTGAACGCCACGGCGTCGGTCGCCGGCGTCTGACTCGATCGGTCGTGGGCCGCAACACACGTTCGATCGCCGACGTTTCACTCGATCCCCACGCTTCGGTCACCGCGTTTGGGCACCGTGTGATTCACAGGTATCTCACAATCCAGCCGTAAACTGTGCATCCACACAGGGTGTGACAACTAGTCACGGGTGATCGTCCAGATAGCAATCCACATTAACCCCGAATACGAATCCGAAGCTATGACAGCGTCGTACGTGATCATCGGCGACGGGATCGCGGGCAGCTCAGCGGCGGAAACACTCCGCGAAGAGGACCCAGACGCCGACGTGACCGTCATCACGGACGAGGGCGAGGCACTGTACAATCGGATCCTGATCAAGGAGTTCGCCAAGGGGAAACTCCCGGAAGCGCCGATATCGATCCACGACGAGGAGTGGTACGACGAACGCGACATCGATCTGCGGCTCAACACGCTCGTCACCGAAATCGACACGGACGCCCACACGGTTTCGACCCACGAGGGGGAGACGATCGAGTACGACAAACTGCTCGTCGCGACCGGTGGCACCCCGACGCAACTGCCCGTGGTGAACTCCGACGCCGACGGAATCAGTCACTTTTGGACCTTTCAGGACGCACGAACGATCAAAGCGGGGATGGAGGCGGCCGACGACGCTGTCATCGTCGGGGCAGGCCTGCTCGGGATCGACCTGGCGGCGATCTGTGGCGCACAGGACGTCTCCGGTAAGTATCTCATGCGCGGGAAGGCGTGGTGGCGGTACGCACTCAGCGAAGCGGGTGCTGAGATTATGCACGAGGCGATGCGCGAACGCGGCGTCGAACCGGTCTTCGAAAGCGGCGTCGATCGATTCGAGGTCGACGACGACGGCCACGTCACGGCGGCGATCGATCCGAACGGCGATCGCTTCGATGCGGACTTCGTCGGCATCGCCATCGGGTTGCACTTCAACACCGAACTCCTCCAGGACACGCCGGTCGAACTCGACGACGGGGTCGTCGTCGATCGCTACATGCAGACGTCCGTCGAGGACGTGTACGCCGCCGGCGATTTGACCCGGTTTTACGACGTCATTCTCGGTGAGCACGCCCAGAACGGGTCGTGGGGATCGGCGAAAGAACAGGGGTCGATCGCCGCCAAGAACATGGTCGAGCCCGAAAGCCAAGCGTTCAAATGGGTCTCCTCGTACTCGATCACCCACTTCGACTTCCCGTTCCTCTCGTTCGGGCATCCGACGCTCGGCGACGATTCGGTGGAGAAAAAATACTCCGATCGGGAGTGGCGGCGACTCGCGCTCAAGGACGGCAAGATCGTCGGCGGCGTCCTCATCGGCGATCTCGCTCCACAGAGCGCCTACAAGAAACTCATGCGAGAGCAGACGTACGTCGGCGATCAGACGGATGCGCTCTTAGAAAAGCAGTTCTCGGCGGACGACATCGTCGTGACGACAGAACAGTAGCTTCCCGACCGACGTCGCCCCTTTTTTCCCCTTCGTTTTCGATTCGCGATCGGTCCGGTTGCGGTTTCGATTCGCGATCGATCGGTCCGGTTGCGTTTCCACTCGACGCGGACCGCATCCGTGGGATCGACGGAGACGAAGCGGTTTTTGCCTTTCCACCGAAACCAGCGTGTATGGCAACCGGCGGCGATTCCGACGGGACGATGACGCTCGCGTTCGAATTGGAGGCGTTACAGCGTCTCGAGGCA
>JBNJFV010000098.1:0-9115 GCA_051747145.1 Halobacteriota archaeon | reverse complement strand
ATCGGATGGGCACGCGCGGTGGCTTTCATGGACGTGTTGGGGTTCGGTATCGGGTTAGTCGTTCCGAATCGTCACAACGAGGCCGCCCAACTGCCCACCCCTACGAAAAGAGCTTTGTCGATGTTCCGCAAACGTCCCGAAGATGACCGAGTACACCGTCGAGTTCGTCGGTACCGGGGAAACGATCGACGTTTCCGACACACAGACGATCCTCAAAGCCTGTATCGAGGCGGGGATCGCCCAGGAATACTCCTGTCGGGTCGGGATGTGCCTTGCGTGTACCGCCAAAATACACGAGGGAACCGTTACGCAACCGGCCGCTCGCGGCCTCTCGGAGGCAGATCGCGAGGAGTTCGCACTGACGTGTATGGCGCGTCCGCAGTCTGATCTGAAACTCGAACGGGGCGTCTATCCGCCGAGTATCGAGGACGACGCCTCGACGACAGGGGCTGCGGTAGCGGACGACGATTGATCCTTCCCGAACAGTAGCGACTGGATAGGCCGATCGACGCGTACGGTTCGTGCCACGATCGACCAGTACGGTTCGATTCGCAGGTAGGATCAGGATACCAAATCGGTTGCGTGTGAATACTCACTGTTCGGCGAGCTGGTCTGAGAAACGCCTGCGATCGGTCTGGTAGTGGAGGCCTCACGAATCGGTCGCTCGAGGGCCACTCCCGCAGTCTGACTGTCGCCGATCGCGCTCGCACGGGGTTCGTCGACCGTCTCTCCGGCGACCGGCCCACCGTCGGCGATGTACAATGCTCCGATTCCGATCGCGCCGACCAGGACGCCAGCGAGAAGCGTGGTCGCGACGACCCCGGCGAGGCCAATTGTAGTGCCCGTGTGCATCGGTGTTCGTCAAAGAAGAGTGAATCCGAACCAAAACCTCTATCGACGGCTTACCGATCGGATCGGGACGCCTCCGTACGGATAATCGACGCATACCGATTCGTTGGTACCATTTACGTTCGACATCAGTATTGGATGAATTTGTCTGCCAGGAAGGTCGATCGACAGGGCCGCCCCACATCGCCGATCTGTCCACCCCACATCGCCGATCTGTCCACCCCACATCGCCGATCAGAACCACCCATATTGCCGGCCTGGCCCTCCGATACCCCCACTGTCAATAGTATTCACCGACGACTATGATCTCCCAGGATGACGGTGCTCGAAAACCTCACGTTTGTCTTCCTCGCGGGATTCGTTACCGCACTGGCAACCGGGATCGGCGCGCTTCCGTTTTTCTTTTTCGATACGGTCAGCGATCGTCGAAACGTCGTTCTGTGGGGTCTCTCTTCGGGGATCATGGTTTCGGCGTCGGTGTTCGGACTCATCGATGAGGGCCTCGCTGAAGGCTCGCCCGTTGAGATCGCCGCCGGAATGGCGGTCGGCGTCCTCCTCGTCGTCGTCGCGCACAACGTGCTTTCAAACGCGGATATCGATCCGAGAGCGTACGAGGAGGCGGACTTCAAAAAGCTGGTCTTGATACTCGGTATCTTGACCGTGCACAGCTTTCCGGAAGGTGTCGCCGTCGGGGTTTCGTTCGCGGATCTCGGCCTACAAGGTGGGACGTCTGTCTTCGGATTCGCCGTCCCGTTGCTGGCGGTGTTTATGACGATCGCCATTTCGATCCACAACATCCCCGAGGGGACCGCGATATCGATCCCGCTGAAATCGATGGGCGTTTCGAACTGGAAAATGGTATGGTGGGCCATATTTTCGAGTTTGCCGCAACCGATCGGTGCGGTGCTCGCGTTCGCGTTCGTTCGGATCGCCCGTGAGTTTCTCCCATTCGGGTTCGGCTTTGCCGCGGGGGCGATGATCTATCTCGTCCTCACGGAATTCGTTCCGGAGGCGCTCGAACTGGGTACGGGGTTGCCAAACGACGGTAAGCCCGAACTAGCCGCTGGTATCATACTCGGCATACTCTTGATGGTTCCGTTGGCGTTTGTCTGAGTGACTGGTTTCTGCCCACCGTTCGAAATCCGAGTGAGTTTGGCCGATCGATTACTCGAGGGCGGGGAGTAACGTGATACTCACCACGCTGGTCAAAAGCGCGACGCCACCCAACAGCAGATACGCTTCGTCGAACAGACCGGTGTCGGCGAGCACACCGACTACGAGCGGCCCCGTAGCCCCGAAGCCGATGTACAACGTTCTGACGAGTCCGTAGCCGCTGCCTTGTATCTCCGAGGGGAACGCTCGCACGGCGTACGCGTGCGCCGGCGGAAAGCCTCCGAGCATGCAACTCAACACGACCACGAGAACGACGAGCGCGTATAGATCGCCGACGCGCGACACCAACGCGAACCCGGGGACGCTCGCACCCATGAATATCGACAACGCGTACCGGCGACCGTATCGATCAGAAACGACTCCCGAGGCGAACTGAACGACGATCGCCGAGGCGAAAAACAGGCCGAACAGGACGGACGCCCTCCGCGAGGACAACCCTTTGATCTCCGTGAGATACGTCGGGAGAAACCCGGTCACGCTCTGATACATGAACATTGTGAGAAAAAGAATCGTCGTCACGATGACGACCCGTCGGTTCGTCATCACGCTCGCGACGTCTGCGAGCGTCCGTCGAACTGAATCGGATTCGATCGGGTCTGTCGCACGTTTCGGGACGAACCGCCAAAAACCGACCGCCGTTGCCACCATGAGCGGCAGAAGGACGCCGAAACCCATTCGCCATCCGAAATATGCGCTCCCGACGCCAGCGACCACCGGGAGAACGACGTTTCCCACGTTTCCGGACGCCTGGCTGATGCTGATCGCGGTCGTGTCGTGGGCGTCGTAGATCGCAGAGAGGACCGTTATCCGAGTCGTCCCGTAAAACCCCGCGCCGACGCCGAGTGAGATCGTTCCGATCACGAAGACGACGAGCGTCGACGACAAGACGATCGCGACGACTGCGCCTGCGGTCACCAGGATACTTAGCGTGAGAACGGCCCGTTCGCCGATCCGGTCTGCGACGATACCCCCGGGGAACTGAAGCAGCGCGTAGGAGACCCACAGGACGCTCACGAGGACGCCGGTAGTGGTGTAGCCGACTCCGAACTCGGCTGTCACCTGCGGTAGCAACGTTGGATAGACGATTCGGACGCCAAGGGTGAGAAACCACCCGATCGAGACGAACAACAGGATCCAGCCACGACCGTCGGATCGAAGGTCGTTCCAGAGGGCCGTAAATACACCACGCAGATCGGCAGCGGTAGACATTCGTATCGACCGTCTACGTCACCGCCTATTGAATCTGGGCCAAGCGGCTAGATTCGTATCCCCGATTCGGCGAGCGATTCGATCTCCTCGAAGGCCCGTGGCAGGATGCGGGCCGATCGATCGGTCACGAATCTGTTCGGTACTCGACGACGGCAGGATCCGCCTGGATACCCACCGATGCGAGTCTATCCGACACGAGATCGATCGGCGAGGGTGACACCTCGTGTACGGCGTCGTCGACGGCGTCGGCGTAGGAGACGGTCCAACCGTCGAGCAGAACTGCCGCTCGCTTCGGCACGTCACGTTGCCCCTGCCATTCGGCTGCGAGAACGCCGTAGGAGTCTGCGATCGAACCGTGCGTGTCGCTTCCGAATCGAAACGGAAACCCGAATTCGGCCGCGTAGGCCGCGTGCGCGTAGACGCCGTCGGCAGTGAGACAGACGATCGCCAACTCGTCGACGTCGTCCCACCCCGCCTCGACCATCGCCTGCAGTTCCGCCGTACACGCGGGAACGAACGCGCCCGGACAGAAATACAAAAGCGTCGCCCGGTGATCGTCGACGATCGAGACCAGTTGCAGCACCTGCCCGTCACCGCCACGAACAGCCGGACAGATGAAATCGGGTGCGGTGTCGCCCGCCGAAAGCATATCACAGCACGGGTCGCGAGTCGTGAGAAACGTGTCGATCGGGGACCGCTGGGAGAGGTCCAACCGTGGCGTAGCAGGTGGGTCACTCCGGACGTGATTCAGTCGGTTCGTTCGCGTCGGGTGCGTCGGATGCGTCGAGTGCGTCGGGTGCGTCGGCCGACCGATCGAATGGATCACCCGTCGGGTTCGCCACCGACGGTTCCTCGCGTTCGGAGACGACTCGCTGCGGGAAGGGAATCGAGACCCCTTCAGCGGCGAACCGCCGTTTGACCCCGTTTACGACGGCTGCTCGCGATCGCCAGCGGCGCTGTGGCAGTGGGGGATCGATCCAAAAGTGCAGCGATCGAGGCCGCATCCTGTGCGAACGGCAACAGCAGGATGACGAGGTCGAACTGCCCCCACACGACCAAAATTGCGGCGGCGGGCGCGACGAACAACACGATCTGGAGGACGCCAACGAAAAGCCGAAGGGAAAACTCGATCGGCAGCGCCTCCACGAGCGTCTCCCGGACCGTTGCAGCCCGCCCGTCGAGCAGTTGCGCCGACCACTCGGCGACGAGCTCCCTCGACAGTTCGACGATACGAGGGACGACAATCCAGCCGAACCCGATCGCGGCGAGCGCGAGTGCAACCGTCGTCGCCAGTCGCATCTCAGTCGACGTGATGTCGCTCAATAGCGTCTCCAACTGCGAAACCATCCCCCACAACATCACCAGTACTGACAGGATAAATGCCAGTAAGTAACCGGATTCTGTTCTCGTCTCAGAGGATCGTCCCGTGTTTCTTGTCGGGGAGCGATTTCTCGACCGATCGATAGAAATCGAACCGTTCGACGAGTTCTGCACGCAGCTCGCTCGGAGGGACGATCTCGTCGACGACGACCTCGCTTGCCATCCGGTGGATGTCGATGTCCTCGCGGTACTCCTCTCGAAGCGTTTGCTCGGTTTTCGCCCGTTCGTCGGGATCGTCGATCGCGGCGAGTTTGTTCGCGTAGACGGCGTTGATCGCCGCTTCGGGCCCCATAATCCCGATCTCCCCGGACGGAAGTCCGATCACGCTTTCCGGATCGTACGCCGGACCGCCCATCGCGTAGATGCCCGCCCCGTAGGCCTTCCGGACGACGACGGTCTGTTTCGGCACCGTCGCCGACGACGTCGCGTAGATCATCTTTTTGCCTTTCTCCAAGATGGCGTCCTTTTCGACCTGTGACCCGGCCATGAAGCCGGGCGTGTCACAGAGGTACAACAGCGGAATCTCGTAGGCGTCGCACGTCCAGATGAACTCGGCGGCTTTTTCGGCCGAATCGGGGAAGATCGCCCCCGACCGTGCGGTCGGTTGGTTCGCGACGACGCCGATCGGTCGACCGTCGATCCGAACGAACGCGGTGACGATCTCCGATCCGTACGACGGCTTCAGTTCGAAGACGGAGTTTGCGTCGGCGATCCGCCCGAGGAGGTCGTGGACGTCGTACGGCCGGTTGGGTTCGTCCGGAATCAGCTCGTCGATCCCGTCGGGATCGTACTTCGGCGGCGAGGGTTCGCTTCGCGGGGGCGTCTGTCCCGCTTTGTCGGGGAGGTACGTCAACAGATCTGCGACCAGCGCTCTGGCGTGTTCTTCGTCGCGGGCGACCAGATCCGCCGAGCCGGAGTATTCTGCGTGCACGGCCGGACCGCCGAGGTCAGCCATGTCGATCTCTTCGCCGGTCACCATCGCCACCATCCGGGGAGAGGCGATCGCCATCGCGCTCATCCCCTCGACCATGATGGTGAAATCCGCAAACACCGGCGTGTAGGCTGCCCCGGCGATACACGGCCCATAGAGCACGCAGATCTGTGGCACCCGCCCGGAGAGCATCGAATGGTTGTAGTAGTACTTGCCGATCCCCTCGCGGTTGGCGAAAAACCCCGTCTGCTGATCGATTCGGCCTCCCGACGAGTCCATCAGGTACAACACGGGTTTGCCGGTCTTCAGCGCGCGCTGTTGCATCCGGAGGAACTTCTCGACGCCGAGTCGTGCCATCGATCCGGCCTTGACGGTGAAGTCGTTCGCCATGAAGTGGACGTCGCGTCCGTCGAACGTCGCCGCGCCGGTGATGAGCCCGTCCGCAGGGAGTCGATCGCCCGCCGCCCCCTCGTCGATCGAGGGGCTTTCGGGATGCCACTCGTCGAACGCCGCGAACTTGCCGTCCTCGAATTTAATCGTCGACGCCTCGTCGTCGAACCACAACTCGAGGCGATCGCGAACGAACAGTTTGCCCTGTTCGGGGAGGCGACGCCTGTACTTTTCGGGGCCGCCCTCGAGAATGTCGTCGATCTCCGCGCGGAGGGCTCGCTCGCGATCAGTTCGACCGAGGTCGTCCTCGAGTGGATACTGTGGACGTCCAGTCGCCGCGGGGTCGTCGGTCTCGCCGACGAACACTTCGATCTCGATGCCGAGGTGGTTCGCGAGCGCCGAGGCGATCGCTTCTGCCTCCTCGTCGCTGGCCGCCTCGCTGACGTGGACGTGCATGTCCGCACGTGTTGCCGCCGATTGTAAACCGTTTTCTATGTTCGATCCAGAACCGGTCGGGGTGGCGACGTCGGTCGGACTGGTCGCTGCCGGTCACGCCAGCGCAGATTCGAGCCGATCGATCAGCGACTCGGTGCCGACGTGGACGGGGATCCGTTGGTGCAGTTCCTCGGGCGCGACGTCGAGGATCGAGCCGGTGCCGTCGGACGATCGTCCACCGGCCGTTTCGACGACGTAGGCCATCGGGTTCGCCTCGAACTGCAACCTGAGTTTGCCCTCCGGAGCCGACTCCAGGGCGGGATACGCGAACACGCCGCCGTAGGTCACGACCTGATTGACGTCGCCGACCATCGAACCGCCGTACCGTAACTTCAGTTCCGATTCGATTTCGCGGACGTACGCTTCGAACGCCGGTGGCCAGTCGGGGGCCCGACCCCCGAAGCCGTAGACAGTCGGTTGGGTCGGAAGTTCGAGGTCGTCGTCGACGACTCGTCGATCGCCGTCGGCGACGACCGACTCGGTCACCGTGCCGTCGTGTGCGACGACCATCGTGGTGATCGGCCCGTAGAGGACGTAGCCGGCAGCGAGAAGCTCACGCCCCGACGCGGGGAGGCGACCGTCGTAGACGCCGAAAATCGTCCCCATGGTGTTGTTCGATCGGAGGTTCGACGATCCGTCGAGCGGATCGATTGCGACAGAGAGGCGTCCGCTACCGACGTCGATCGGCGTCGCTCGCTCCTCGCTGGCGTAGGTCCCGACGCCGTCGATCGCCCCGACGTTCGTTTCGAACAGCCCGTCGGCATAGACGTCCGCCGCCAGCTGCGTCTCGCCGCTCGGGTTCTCGCCGCCGTCTTCGATCCGACGACCCGGCAGTGCGGCCCTGACCGACGGTGCGGTTCTCGCGATCGTCGCACAGATCTCGGCGATCGTCCCGTCCATCACTCCGCAGCCGAGTCCGCTGGCTTCGCTTCCGTACCAGCCGATTCCATCGCCTCGAGCGCGTCGTCTGCGGTCGCCTCCTCGAAGATGACGGCTTCGAGCCCGTCGAGGAGCGCCTCGGGGCGTTCCCGCTGGAAGACGTTGCGACCGACGGCGAGGCCCGACGCGCCAGCGTTCATGGCGTTTTCGACGAGTCCGAGGAACGCGCGATCGCTCACCTTCGAGCCGCCGCTCATGACGACGCCCATGTCGGCGGCGATGTCACAGACGTCTGCCATCGCATCCGGCGATCCCGGGTACTTGACTTTCGTCAGGTCCGCACCGAGTTCCAGTCCCATGCGGGCGGCGTAGGCGATCGTTCCCGGGCTGGTGTCGTTTTTCAGCCCCTGTCCTCGCGGATACGACCACATCACGACGGCCATGTCGTGTTCGCGGGCCGCCTCGTGGGCCTCGCGGAACTCCTCTACCATCTCGACCTCGTTGTTCGAGCCGCCGTACACCGTAAACCCGATCGCGTCAGCGCCGAGATCGGCGGCGTATTCGACAGAACAGTTGACCGAGCTGTCCGGTTCGCCCATCCAGAGGTTCGACGTCCCGTTAAGCTTCGCAAGCAGGGTCACGTCGTCCTCGTAGGAGGGGTAGTACCCCTCGGCGATCCCCTTCTGCACGGCGAGTGCGGTCACCGCGTCGTGCGTGGCGATGTCGAACACCCGACTCGGATCCATCGTCTCGGGGACCGGTTCGAAGTCGACCGGTCCGTGTTCGAGTCCGTGGTCGTACGCGAGAATGAGTGCCTTGCCGTCCCTCGTCAGTGGCGAGTCGTCCAGCGGTATCATTGCTACGAAATCCGGTGACTGGATATAAAATCACTTTGGTCACCGTCGGCGTGTCGCGACCTCGAGGATTCTGCGACGAGTTCACTCGTGTACGTCGGTGGCCGCGTCGTGCCAGCGTCGAACCGTCGATCGATCGAGTTCCAGGACGTCAGCGACGTGGTCGGCGTCGGCGGTCGCGAGGCTTCGGACGGACGTAATGCCGGCTTCTGCGAGCGTCTTGATGTCGGCCTGGTCGATACACTCAAGCGTCGAGATCGGCGTCGGTTTGCTCCGGGTTCGCCAGGCGGCCTCGGCCTCGATCGCGTCGCCGCTCCCGTCGGTTTCGGCGGTCCTCAAAGCCGCGTCCACGTCACCCCACGCGCGTTCGGCGTCGGTGACCCCCCCGCTGTCGATCGACTCTGCCGGTGTTCGATCGGCCGATCCGGTCGCCGAATCGTTCCAGTCCCCGGAGCTGGCGGCGATCCACGCGGCTTCGGCCTCGCCCAGGCCGCGGATGTGGGACGATCGCCGTTCGAGATCCGAACCGGAACTGAACGACCACGACAACGAGTGTTCGCGCCTGATCTTCGCGGCAACGCCCGGATTCACGCCCGCGTCCACGAGCATCCGATACGAGACGCGTTTCGATCCGAGTGCATCCGCGTCGAAGGGTGCGTCCTCGATCACCGCCGCCGTCGCCGGGCCGACGTACTTCAGTTCGGTTGCCTCCCCGATCGGTGGGGTGTTCGATTCATCTGACACGAGAGTCCACCACGGTGATCGATACGTTCTCCGGACGTAACTTGAATTTTCCGTCGAACTACCGTTCGATCTACAATTTCAATGATATGAGGATAGGCTGCGTCGCCACAATTCGAGGGCACCAATGGTGGCACGACGCGATCGGCAGTCATCTGTCATCGCCGACCATCTGTCATCGCCGACCATCTGTCATCGCCGACCATCTGTCATC
>JBNJFV010000097.1:7538-9118 GCA_051747145.1 Halobacteriota archaeon | reverse complement strand
CGCTGGCCGCAGTCGGCGCGTCCGGGGCGATCAGGTAGACGATCGGCTCGATTCCCATCCCGCCCGTCTGATAGAGGACGAACGTTTCGGGGAGGTCGCTATCGGCCATCGCCGCGTCGATCGACGCGTCCGTTCCGGCGGCGGCGTCGGGGTCGAACTCGATCGTCTCGTAGCCACCCGCCTGCAACTCCGAGACGATCTCGGCGGTGTACTTGATGTTGAGTGCACCGCGAGCTGTCGTGGCTCCCCCAGCGCGGGCGGCCAGCAGGACCGACGCGACGTGTTCGCTCAGTCCGAATTCGGGTTCGCCGGGGACCGTGGCCCGACCCTTCACGTCGAAGATACGGCCCGGGACGCCGGCGACGTCTTCGATCGAGCGCGCGTCCGGCAGACACTCGACGAGGTTCGAGCCGACGTTCGGGATGAGCGTCGCAAAGCCGCTGGTGTTGGTCAGCGTTCGGAGGCCGCGTCGGACCGACGAACGAACGCGTTCGGCGGTTCTGAGGTGGCTATCGGGGTCGTGCACCGAAAAGTCGGCGTCCGTCTCTGCGAGTTCGGGCATCGCCGCCTCGTGTAACTCCGCGAGGAGGTCGCCGTCCTCCAGCTGGCGGATCAACACCTCGATCTCGACGAGCGCCTGCACGCGACTCATATCGCCGTGTGCCAACCCTTCGGAGACCTCCTCGACGAGTTCGCGGACGCGATCGTCATCGACGATTCGATCGCGCCGTGCCACGTCTCCGTGGGCGTACTTCGACACGGCAGACTGGCTGATCCCCAGCGCGTCGGCGACTTCCCGTTGCGTCAATCCGTACTCGCGAAGCGTCTCCGCAAGCATCGAACGGATCGTCGGCAGGAACTCCTCGACGACGATTTCCTCGACGAACTTCATCGGTCGTTCTCCAGTCGTTCCCCAGGCGGACGGTCGAACTCCGGATCGGTACCGATGCGGGACGCTTGCGGGCCGGATTGGTCCTGGTATTTCGACCCTCGTTCGGCGCCGTACGGTCGATCGGCCGGCGATGACAGTTCGGTGAAGGTGAGCTGTGAGACGCGCATCCCCGGCGAGAGGGCGACCGGTGCAGCGCCCAGGTTCGACAGTTCCAGGGTTATCTGGCCGTGGTATCCCGGATCGCACAGGCCCGCGGTCGCGTGGACCACGATCGCAAGCCGCCCCAGCGACGATCGTCCCTCGACGTGGGCCACGAGGTCGTCGGGAATCTCGACGCGTTCTTTCGTCGTTCCGAGGACGAAATCGCCCGGGTGGAGGATGAACTCCTCGCCCTCCTCGACGTAGGTCTCGGTCACGTACTCGTCGACTTCCTCGGTGCTGTTCGGGTGGATACACGGGATGTTCGTCCGCCGAAATTCGAGGAACTCGCGACCGAGCCGGAGGTCGACGCTCGCCGGTTGGATCTGCATCTGGAAATCGTCGATCGGGTCGATGACGAGATCTCCCTGTTCGAGCCGATCGAGCAGATCGGCGTCCGAGAGTATCATATAGCCACGTCGGGGGCCGACGAGAGATAAAAGCACCCGATCGGTCGTGACGAGCGCGATCACCTCGGTCCCGCCGATCG
>JBNJFV010000097.1:0-7438 GCA_051747145.1 Halobacteriota archaeon | reverse complement strand
CGATCGACGCCGACGGAAGCGAACCGACTTACCGATCGACGGCGATGATAGGGCATGAAGCAGGTCATCGCCGCCCGCACCGATCTCGGGATGGGCGTCGGAAAGCTCGCCGCACAGGTCGCCCACGCGTCGCTTTCGGCGTACGAGGACACCGACGATCGGACGCGAACGGCGTGGAAAGGCCGCGGTCAAAAGAAGGTGGTCGTCAAAGCAAGCGGCGAGTCCGAACTGTTCGAACTGGCAGAAAAGGCGCGCGTCGAGGGGCTCCCTCACGCGATCGTTCGCGACGCCGGTCACACCCAGCTCGATCCGGGGACGGCGACGACGCTCGCGGTGGGGCCGGCAGATGACGACCTGGTCGATCGGGTGACCGGCGACCTCCCGTTGTACTGACCATGCGCACCGCACATCCGATCGAGCGAGCAGTCGGTATGGAGTACTACGTCAGCGACGCCGACGGCGTCGGTGGCGTCCTGCGGACCGAGCCCGAAGACTTCCGCGTGACCGAACTGGAAGCGTTCGACGTCGAACCGATCGGGGCAAAGCCGGGAGCGTACCCGGAAGTGGTTCTGCGTGCGAACCTACGGTCCTGGGATACGAACGACTTCGCACGCCGGCTCTCGAACGCGCTGTCGATGAGTCGAGAACGGATCTCGTGGGCGGGCACGAAGGACAAACACGCCGTGACGACCCAACTGTTTACCGTCTCGAAGGGCGATCCCGACGCGATCGCGTCGCTGTCGATCGACGGCGCGGAGATCGAGGTGCTCGGGCGTGCGGGGCGAGCCCTCTCGTTCGGCGACCTGTACGGGAACCGATTTTCGATCCGCGTCCGCGAGGCCGATCGTCCCGAGAACGTCGCGGCGGTGACGGCCGATCTGGCCGCGTTCGCGGGAGGTGATGAGACCGATACGAACGGCGAGACGACCGTCGGCGTCCCCAACTACTTCGGCCAACAGCGGTTCGGCAGCCACAGACCGGTCACCCACGAAGTCGGGCTTCGGATCGTCAGCGGGGACTGGCGGGAGGCGGTGCTGGCGTACGTCGGGCGACCCGCAGACACCGAACCAGAAGGAACTCGAGCGGCCCGAGCATTCGTCGACGAGCAGGCAGCGTCGGCCGACCCCGACTGGCAGGCGGCGCTCGATCGGATGCCGAATCGGCTTCGGTTCGAACGATCGATGCTCCATCGGCTGGCAGAGGACGGTGCGGAGACGGCCGACGACTTCAAACACGCCCTTCAGGCGGTTCCCTCGAACCTCCAGCGGCTGTTCGTCAACGCCGCCCAGTCGTACGCGTTCAATCGGATCCTCAGCGAGCGACTCGAACGAGGGCTGCCGTTCGATCGGCCGATCGCGGGTGACGTCTGCTGTTTCGCCGACCGGGACGCCCCAGAGGGCGTCTACGCCCCAGACGACAGCCGACTCCAGCGGGTGACTGATCGTCGCGTGAGGACGATGCAGCGACACTGTACTCGAGGACGGGCGTTCGTCACCGCACCGCTCGTGGGCACCGAGACCGAATTCGCCGACGGCGAGCAAGGCGAGATCGAACGGGCAGTCCTCGAGGACCTCGCCATCGATCCGATGGACTTCTCGTTACCGGGGAACTTCGACTCGACGGGAACCCGGCGGGCGATCCTCGTCAGGACCGACCTGGCGATCGATCCGGATGCGCTTCGATTCGACTTCTCGTTGCCGAGCGGGTCGTACGCGACGGTGCTTCTCAGGGAGTATCAAAAGTCCGGCCCGATCGAGCGGTGAATCGATCGAACCGAAATACGGTGAGTCGACCGCGAACGCCGATCGGTCAGGTCACAGAACGGACCGACGCAAACGAACGAAGTTTTAGCGGCTCCGTACAATGTTGGGATAATGGATTGCAGGCGGTGTCACTCCCCGCTCGATCGACCGGGCGATTACTGTCTGGTCTGTGACACCGCCAACTGCGACGCCGTCGTGATCGAGTTCGCTCGGGAATCGGCGACGCTTACGATGCTCGAGGCGGAGACCGTGCTCGGCGAAACGACGATCACGACGGTTCCCGAACCCGACGACGAGCGCGACGATCGGGCGCTCGTCGTCGAACTCCGGAACTTCGCCGGACGGGTGGCCGACGAGGTCCGCCGCAAGCGTCCCGAGACGGTGTACGCCGCGGGGGAACGAGAGCCGCTTCGGGAGACGAACGCGCAGTTGCACTACGAGTTCTACCGCGTTCCCGACGAAGATCCCGTCCAGTCGGTGATCGATCGCCGGGGAACGCGGGCGCTGGAGGTCGTCGATATCCCGCCGCGCGAAAAGCTCGGGGGACGACACTCGACGCTCATCGGCGGCCGGAAGGGACGAAAGGCGATCGGCGTCGTCGCCGGGCATCCACACGTCAAAAAGATCATACCCGGGCCGATCGACGCCGGTGGCATGGGGTCGCAAACCGGCCTCAGAGCGAAGGTCACCCGCGCCGACGGGAACGGTAACGTCCGAATGCTGCTGCGTGACGGATCGAGCGTCCAGGAAAACCGGATCGTGACGACGGCGATGGACCGAGAGACCGGCGAACGGGTACGCGTCGACCTCAACGAGGCACTCACAGCCGAGGGACTCCAGTGAGGTCCACCCCGACCCGGTGACGGTGCGACACCGACACACGACGCCCTCGACTCAACACCTTTTTGTTCGTTCCGTTGGTACCGTCTCCTACTATGGCTGAAAAGAAGGCTCGAAGCGTCGGGAGCGCCGGTCGATTCGGTGCTCGGTACGGGCGAGTCGCTCGAAAGCGCGTCAAGGACATCGAGGCAGAGATGCAATCTGCGACCGTCGACGGCGACAGCGTCAAACGGCTCGGGACCGGAATCTGGGTCAACGAGGAGACCGGCGAGAAGTTCGCCGGCGGCGCGTACCGACCGGAGACGCCGGGTGGACGGCAGGTCCGCCGATCGATTCGGGCAGCGCTTGCCGACGAAGAGTGACGTCCGAAACCGAACTGAAAGATCCAAACCCATGAGCTACAAGTGCTCCCGCTGTAAACGAGACGTCGAACTCGACGAGTACGGTGGCGTACGCTGTCCGTACTGTGGTCACCGCGTCCTTCTGAAAGAACGCGCCCGAGACGTCAAGGAAGTCGACGTCCAGTAACTCCTCACGAACGCAACGCACCGGACATTCGGCCGGGCGAGTTTTCCGCACACACGATGACCGACGAGCATACGATTTCGCTGTCGTTCGAGTATCCAACGGCCAGTATCGCCTCCCGCATCGAACGGGCCGTTCGAGTCGAGGAGGGCGACGTCGACGACGACAGGGCCGCGGCGTGCGTCGATCGGACCGGGGCGTCCGTGAGAGTCGAGATCACCGCCCGCGATCTGATCGCGCTTCGAGCCGGCCTGAACAGTTGGATCCGACTGATCGACGTCGCCGAATCCGTCGAAGCGACCGTAAGCGGGGCCAAAATCGACGGTTCAGCCTTCTGAGTCGAATCCCGCGGGTTTTTCCGGCTGGCGGTATTCGACTCGTCTATGCAAGGAAGCCTACCACCGGAAGCTCAGGAGAAACTCGAAACCCTGCAGGAGCTTCAGGAAACCGCACAGAACGTGGCCGAACAGAAACAGTCGACGGAAACGGCCCTCACGGAGGCGAAAACCGCCCTCGACACGCTCGAAGACGTCGAGGCGGACGCGATGATGTATCGGGAAGTCGGCGAGCTGCTCATCGAAACCGAGTTCGATACGGCGCAGTCTGATCTAGAGGACAAAGTGGACAGCCTCGAGATTCGAGCCGAACAGCTGAACAAACAAGAAGAGCGGGTTCGGAGTCGCTTCGAAGACCTCCAACAGGAGCTACAGCAACTCCTGCAGGGTGGTGCGGGCGGACCAGCCGGTCCAACTGGCCCAGGCGGCGCGGGCGGCGCGTAAGGGTACATGTCAGAACCGACCGACGAGGACGTCGTCACGACGGCCGCGCAAGCGGCCGAGGGCGTCATCTTCGCGAACTACAGCCAGTCTGACGTTCGCGATCTCGACGTGACTGTCCGCTTCGAGGAGGGGATTCTCGAAGTCGACGTCTACCTGAACGCCCCCGACGATCCCGATCCCGAAGCTGTCGTCGACGAGGCGATCGCAGCCGCAGAATCGGCGGTCGACGAACTGTTCGAATAGCCGCCGATCACGTTTGAAACCCGATCGGTTCGGCCCCGAAACGTTATGTGCGTTAGAGTGGTAAGTTATAACATGCCACGCCAGCCGATGGGTACGACGGCGCTGGATCGGCTCCGGGAGCGGCTCGACCAGGACGCACGCGTCTGTTCGGAATGTCGGTACGAGGACGCGGGACTCGGATGGCAGGCGGTGACGACGGGATCGAGTGTGCTGTACAGACTCGTCTGTCCGAGTTGTGGGGCGGTCACCACTCGGACACTGCAGCTCGGTGGATAGAACACGCTTCGAGCGGGGTGGCCCGTACGTTCATGAGGGAGCCGCGAGAGGGAGGAGCTATGGACCCGTACGATCGAATTCTCGTCGCGACGGACGGCAGTCCCGGCTCCCGACCGGTACTCGAACACGGGGTGATGCTCGCCGGGCTCGCAGACGCGTCGATCCACGCACTCTACGTCGTCGATCAACGGTTTCCGAGCGCAGCGGAAAACGACATTGTCGTCGAACGCATGGAGGAACAGGCGACCGAGGCACTCGATGCGGTCGAGACCGCCGCGGAGCCACACGGGATCGACGTGACGAAGCGACTCCGGCGGGGTATCCCACACGAGGAGATCGTCGCCTACGCGGATCAGTACGACATCGACGTGATCGTCCTCGGGACGCACGGCCGATCGCAGATCGGTCGGTTCATCCACGCGGGGAGCGTGACCGAACGGGTGGTTCGAACCGCAGAGGTTCCGGTGTTCGTCACGCGGATTCGCCCCGAAGACGATCCGGCGGCGATCGACGAACGCCAATCGGTGTTACCCGGGGTCGAACTCTCCGGTGGCGAGTGAGTCGATGGCGAGTAAGATGGTGGCGAGTGAGTCGGCTTATCGCTCGCAGATCGCAAGGAAGTTCTCGAAGACCTCCTCGCCCCGTTCGGTGTGGGCGACTTCCGGATGCCACTGGACGCCGTAGAGGTCCCGATCGGTGTCGCTCATCGCCTCGATTCCGCAGACGTCGCTTTTCGCCGTGTGGGTGAACCCCTCGGGCACTTGCTTTACTTCGTCGGCGTGGCTCGCCCAGACCCGCGTCTCCGGGGCGAGCGATCCGACGAGCGGATCGTCCGCCTCGAGAATCTCGACGGTGACGTCGGCGTAGCCGCCGTAGGCCCCCGAGCCGACGCGGCCGCCGAGTTCGTGGGCGATCAGTTGCATGCCCAGACAGATTCCCAACACGGGAACCCCGGCGTCGAGGTATTCGGCCGATCGACCGGCGCGATCGATGTCCGGGCCGCCAGAAAGGACGATCCCGTCTGCGTCCACCTCCGAGGGCGGAGTTTCGTTGTCGACGAGGTCGGTGTCGACACCCAGGTCCCGAAGGGCCCGGTGTTCCAGGTGCGTGAACTGTCCGTGGTTGTCGATGACGACGATCCTGGTCATGTCCGACGTTGGACGGTCGAGCGCAAAAACGGTTCGGAATAGCTCGTTCCTGTGCGCGATTGTGCATCATCCGTTATCGGAGGGTTCGACGGGCCGATCAGTTTGGCCGCCACCTGTTACGACGAATCCTCGCTGTGGTCGCCGTGATTCAGTCCCGATCGAACCGCTCGAGCGCCGAGTCGAACCCCAGCTCCCGACGCTCTCGCGTCCGCCGCGACTCCCGTTCGGCGATCGCTTCGGGATCCGGCGCGGCGTCGTCGTCGATCCGACCAAACGAGTTGTGCACCTTCGCGTGACACCACCGACAAAGCGAAACCGTCAGTTCGTGCGACACCGACCCGTCCGGTCCCGTCCCGCCGTAGGAGAGGTGATGTTCCTCCAACATCGGACGGGCGTCCTCGTTTGCGAGTCTGATCGCTCGGAGGCCACAGCGATGACAGGCCGTCCCTGACGTCGTCCAGCGATAGTGTGGACACGCCGGCCACTCGTCCGCTGGGCCGACGTGACAGCGATACTCCTCGGCCGCACGATCGGCCGCGAACGAGGGGTCGATACCGGCGTGTGCGAGGGCGTACCGACACCGACCGTCGTCGGTGAGGTGATCGCACCGATCGGCCACCTCGTAGGGATCGTCGACGCCGACGGGCGTCCCTTCGGGCGTCCGCTCCATACCACACGTGGCGGTCCCACACGCATATACATACCGAGCGCGTGGGCCAGATCGTGCGCGTCCTACACCGAAGCGAGCCGAACCGAACCGAAAGCGAACCCGAGCGAAGCGATCGGCAGGCGAATCCAACCGATCGACAGTTGGAGGTGACCCACGACGAACGCGAACCGGACGGCCGCGAGGCCGACGATCAGACCGCCCGAACGATCGCCACGGAGGTCGAACTCGCAACGTCGCGGCTCGCACAGGCGCGCGGACTCATGTTTCGGCGATCGATCCCCGACGAGTACGCGCTCGTGTTCCCCTTCGAGGGGGCCAAACCGAGAGACCTCCACATGGTGTTCGTCCCGTTTCCGATCGACGCGATCTGGACCGTCGAAGGGGTGGTGACCCACGTGAAGCGACTTCGGCCGTGGATCGGCTTCGGAAAGGCGAGCGCGGACACGATCGTCGAACTCCCGGCGGGTGCGGCAGCGTCGGTTGCCGTGGGCGATCGGATCGAGATAGTCGATTGAACTGGTCGATCGAATCCACCGATACGTCCGATCGAATCCACCGATACGTCCGATCGACCTGGAACGCACGCTCGGCGACGAACATGGAACGAACCACGACGCGTTGCGGCAAATGTTTCGAGTCCTGCAGGAGCATCTGTCGATCCGGCACCTTTAGCTGCGAGCGCACCCCTGTTTCGGGCGAGTATATGTCTCGTGATCGATTTATTGGGGTTCTCCCCCGATAACCCATCCTTCCACGTCGACGAGGTACAGTTGCTCGATACGACGCTCCGCGACGGCGAGCAAGCGCCGGGCGTTTCACTGACGCCCGACGAGAAGATCGAGATCGCCCGGTCGCTCGATCGGGCCGGAGTGTCGATCGTCGAAGCCGGCAGCGCCTGTACGAGTGAGGGCGAACGCAGGTGCATCAGCGCCGTCACCGACCTCGGTCTCGACGCGACCGTGACCAGCTTCGCACGCGGCGTCCGATCGGACGTCGACGACGCGCTGGCCTGCGACGTCGACGGGATAACGCTCGTCGTCCCGTCGTCGGATCGCCACATCGAAACGAAAGTCGGGACGACCCGCGAGGCCGTCGTCGACCGATCGATCGAGCTCATCGAGTACGCGAAAGACCACGGCCTGTGGGTCGAATTCCTCGGTGAGGACGGCTCGCGTGCGGACCCCGACTACCTCG
>JBNJFV010000096.1:0-9360 GCA_051747145.1 Halobacteriota archaeon | reverse complement strand
ACCGTCGTCTCCTCACGGAGCGTGTTGGTTGCGATTGGCGTCATACGGTGTAGAAATCGACGAACGTCGGGATAACTGTTTTCGACGGGGCGTAGACAGATGCATCCCGCGCCTCCGTCGTGCTGGTGAAACGGGGTGTCACTGGGAGGCACGTTCAGTACTCGTGAAGGGGGCGATACAAGGAAATTGGGTCGACACCGGGAGACGTGGTCGATCAGATCACTCACGAATCGGCGGCTACGAGCCGGCCGCCGGTCAGCGGGCCGTCGGCTCCCTGCCGGAGTTCGTACTCGCCTGCGAGGCGCACCGAATCGCCCACCTCGAGATCGCCTTCCAGCTGTGCGATCACGTTCGCCCGCCCATCGAAGGCGGCCAATCCAAGGGCGTTCGGCTCCCGGACGCCGTCCGGGACCACGTGCACGGTCGTGATGGCGAGCAGTTCACCGGTTCCGGGTTCCGTTTCGAGTAGCTCCGCGCTGGCACAGTCGAGACACCGGAATTTCGCATAGAAGCTGCGGCGTCCGCAGTCCGCACACTCGAACACTCGATTCATGCCCCGCCCTCCAGCACCGTACAGACGCTGTTGTTTCCGAACCCGGCGACGTTGACCGCGAGCGCCCACCGCGGATCGTCCACGGCTCGCTCGGCCGGAACCGAACCGCGGAGTTGCCAGACGAGTTCGACGATCTGTGAGATGCCGGTAGCCCCCATCGGATGCCCGCGAGCCTTCAGGCCCCCGCCCGGGTTGACCGGCAGATCGCCGTCGACTGCGGTCCGGCCGTCCCGCGTGTGTTTCCACGCTTCGCCGGTCGCTGCCAGGCCGAGTTCCTCCATCTCCAGCCACTCGAGGATCGAAAACGCGTCGTGAATACACGCGACGTCGATCGATTCGGGATCGATCGCCGCGGCGCTGTAGGCGCGATCGCCGGCCTGACGGACGCTTTCTATGTGTAACGGGTCCGGCCGATCGGCGACGGCGTGGGTCCCGACGGCGCTCTCGCAGGCGGCGATCCGGACGTCGCCGTCGTCGGTGGCCGTTATCACCGCCGCGGCGGCCCCGTCGCTCCTCGGACAGCAATCGAACAGTCGGAGCGGACTGGCGATCAGTGGCGAATCCAAAACGTCGTCCACGTCGATCAATTTTTGAAACTGAGCGTACGGATTGTTCGCGCCGTTACGGTGGTTCTTTACGGCAATCTGTGCGAGCGTGCGGCGGTCGACGTCGTAGGATCGGAGGTATCGATCGGCCGCCAAACCGGCGAACGCCGGGAGTGTCAGCCCGTGGCGGTACTCGCCCTCGTGCGTTATTCGGCTGATGATCTCCGTCGACGTCGCCGAGTCCGCGTCGGACATCTTCTCGCCGCCGACCACGAGCGCGGTCTCGGCGTGGCCGCCGCGAACGGCGTCGACGGCGTCGAGGAACGCGCTCGCACCGCTGGCGCTGGTATTTTCGATTCGGCGCGCGGCCGCACCCATAATACCGAGCGAGCCAGTCAGGGCGTTCGCCAACCCGGATCGTTCGTTGAAGGCTTCGGCTGCCATGTTTCCGACGTGAACGGAGTCGACGTCACTCGGCGTCATGCCCGCGTCGTCGATCGCGCGCGTTGCGGCGATCGCTAAAAGCTCCAGCAGCGATCGATCGTCCCGACTGGCGAACGTCGTCATTCCAACGCCCGCCACCGTTGGACCGTTCGCTGAAGCCGAAGATGTCTCTGAACCAGCCATGCGGCTGTCTTTGGTCGTCATCGTTCGTCAGAGAGTGGCGTGCGACGGGGTTTATATGTATGGATACCGCCCTGTACGTAGCCGCGTTTCCGATCGGGGCGTTCCGCCGACTGCAACTGTGGCGGTGTTTCCGAAGCGACGGCCAATTCCGATCGGTTGTGATCGACGTATTCGAGACCCGTCTCCGAGTGCGTGTGACGCCGATCGAAGCGAACTGGGGTGTCGATCGAAGCGAAACGCACAGGGGGTCGGACTATCGCTCGACAGAGTGTTCGATGTGGAGTTCTACCTCGTTGACGGTCCCGAGAATCTGTTCGGGAAGCGTCGAGGTGAACCACTCTCCGGTCATCCGGGTCGCAGGCCCCGAAATGCTCAGCGCACCGACGACGTCGCCCGCCGAGTCTGTGACCGCCGCGCCCACGGCGTGTACCCCGGAGGTGGTCTCCTGTCGATTGAACGCGTAACCGCGATCGCGGATCCGATCGAGTTCCTCGAACAGCTCTGACCGATCGGCGACGGTGTGCTGTCCGGGCTGTGACAGGCCGTGTTCGTCGATTATCGCTTCGACGCGATCGCGATCCAGGTTCGCGAGGATCGATTTGCCGGCCGCACTCGTGTGAATCGGCCCCCGCTTTCCGACGTGTGCGCCAGTCTGTACCGCGCTTTTTCCCACCTCCGTGTACAGGTACACCCGTTCGCCGTGTTCTTCGACGACGAACTGGGCGCGCTCTCCCGTTTCGGCCGCGAGCGCGTCGACTTTCTCTTTGATGATCGGATACGCGACCACCCGACGTTGCGCGTATCCCCCAACGGTGAGGAACTGTAACCCGACGTGAAACACGTCCCCCCGCTGGACGACGTAGCTCCGCTTTCTGAGCGTCGCGAGGTGTCGATGCACCGTGCTTGGAGATAATCCGAGATGTTCGGATAATTCGTCGATGGTCGCGCCGCTTAACTCCTGGAGCGCATCGACGACGTCGAGCGACGTTTCGGTCGTTTTCGCTACCGATTTTATCCGTTTGCTCATAGTCACCCTACTCGCCCGGGTTACTTAAAATCCCACATATTCGAAAATAATCGATGTTTAGCACTATTTTCTCGGTGTCGACGGTCGCAGTGGACCGATCGACCGGGTCGAATTCCGAATATGTGAAACCGGGACACATCGGCGGTACACTCCCCATCTACGGGCGTTGTGGCCGCGCATTCGAACGAATTACTGGAAAATGTCGATCGGAAATTTCGGATTACGACCGCCCGAAAGCCGCCGAACGCGTTGGACTGCATCCGTACCAATTCTACGTTAACGATCTCCCACAGGAGACAGCGTCTCTACCGGCGTACTGTCGTACAGTACGTCCTGATTACACACATATGCATGTAATGTCCATCAGAATCTGTTCCGTAATATGTGAGATTGGAACTCTACGGGCTTAAAGTGGCCGAATTTTGTATAATTGGATGTTGCTCAGTGGCTCGATGGGCCAATATGACGACTATATCGACGACGCCGATCGATACAAACAGCTCTCGACATGTCGGCCACGTAACCAACAGACTCCGAATCAGTTCACGATCGGAAGTCCCGGGTTGCAACCGTGTGAAGGCCGAACTGACGGCGTGTCCGTGCAACCGTATCGAGCAATCAATCGATCGAACACAGACGTATCGAGCAATCAATCGATCGAACACAGCCGTATCGAGCAATCGATCGATCGAACACAGACGGACGATCGATGACACCGTCGAATCAATAAACGTGGCGACAGTACGTGCACCGATCACGACCAGCCGGTCGAAACGTCCCTTGCCCCCGTGTATTCGTTCGATTTCGTACCCGATCGAAACGTGAGCGTTTCGACGTTAGCTGTAAGTGAGATTGATCTCGATCACGTTGGCGGTACTTTTGATCAGCGCGGGGAGGTCTTCTCGCAACCACTCGCCTCGCATTCGGCTTTTCGGACCGGAGACGCTCACCGCGCCGATCACAGACTCCGCCGTTACGATCGGTGCGGCCACGCACTGCAGTCCCTTGAGCCGTTCTTCGGACTCGAATGCGTGGCCGCGGTCGCGTATCTGTGCCAGTTCCTCGTACAACGCGTCGCGATCGGTGATCGTGTGTTCGGTCGCCTGCGGGAGCCCGTGACGGTCGATGATCGATTCGACCCGTTCTGCGGGCAGATACGCGAGGATCGCCTTCCCGAACGCCGTCGTGTGCAGGTGAACACGTTTCCCCTCGTGAGTGTCCATGTTGACCGCGTCGGCGCCCTTCTGTTTGTAAATGAAGACTCCTCGCCCGTGTTCTTCGACGAGCAAGTTGGCCATCTCGTTCGTTCGATCGGCGAGTTTGTCGATCTCCGGTGCCCCGACCTTTGCGAGCCGTCGTCTGTTTCTGGCGTATTCGCCGAGGTAGAGGAACCTGAGTCCGACGTCGTACGTATCGCCATCCTTCGTCACGTATTCGTTGTGTTCGAGCGTTTTGAGGTGGTTGAAGACGGTACTTTTCGGTAACTGAAGGTGCTCGGCGAGTTCCGTCACACCTGCGCCCTCCCGCGCCATGAGCGCTTCGATGATGCGAAGACTGGTTTCGGTCGCCTGCACCGTTGGCGGGGTCGAATTCATACGCCGTATTCGAGAGATGCACTCTTAGCTCCACTGGTAGATCAACTGTTCACGTGTGCCGAACAATTGTGGCGAGAGACTGACAACACAGCCGCTTTGTGAAGCGGTTGCTGAATCGATGCGTGTACATCTACGGACTAACCGCTCCAAATGTCGCCGTTATTGACGGGAAAATCCCGACTGAGCAGACGAAAACGAAAAGCTGGTTACCCACCTGTGAGCCCACGTTCACACCAACTGAACATAGGATAAGTTTGTGCAAATGACGATGTTTTTGGCTGTTTGATCGAATTACCAATAGTTATCGTGTTTATATCCAACAGATAAATAGTTTGTTCAGGTATTGCTGTTGAAAGGTAAATTCGATCGGAGGTGCATTCGTTGAATCGACGCTCCCCTGCCGATCGATACGATTCGGTCGCGATTGTCGAGGGACGTATCGACAGTCACTAATCGCCCCGATCGACCCAGAATGATATCGACAGTCACTAATCGCCCCGATCGACCCAGAATGAGTCGGTGATCGGACGCCGAACAAACAGAAGGCTCCGTCTCAAGGGTTACCCACGTCGACAGCTTTTACTGCTCGCTATTCGACAGCGTCGGTATGTCATTGCAAGAGGACTCCCTCGAGTACCACCGGGAGGACCCACCGGGGAAGATCGAAATTTCGACGACGAAACCGACGAATACGCAACGTGACCTCTCGCTCGCATATTCGCCGGGCGTGGCCCGCCCGTGCGAGGCGATCGCAGAATCCCCAGACGAGGTGTTTTCCTACACGGCGAAGGGGAATCTCGTCTGTGTCGTCTCGAACGGGAGCGCCGTGTTAGGGCTGGGAGACATCGGGGCGGCGGCGTCCAAACCGGTCATGGAGGGCAAAGGGGTCCTCTTCAAGCGCTTTGCGGACATCGACGTCTTCGACATCGAACTGGACACCGACGATCCAGCTGAGTTCATTCGCGCGGTCGAACTGATGGAGCCGACGTTCGGGGGGATCAACCTCGAGGACATCAAAGCGCCCGAGTGCTTCGAGATCGAATCGCGGCTCCGCGAAACGATGGAGATCCCCGTCTTCCACGACGACCAGCACGGGACGGCGATCATCTCCGGTGCCGCGCTGCTCAACGCGGTCGACATCGCGGACAAGTCGCTCGAAGAGTTGGACATCGTCTTCTCGGGGGCTGGCGCGAGCGCCCTCGCAACCGCCCGCTTTTACGTCTCGCTGGGGGCGAGAAAAGACAACATCACGATGTGCGATTCGACGGGGATCATCACCCAGCGGCGGGCCGACGCGGGCGACCTCAACGAGTACAAACGCGAGTTCGCACGCGACGTCCCCGACGGCGACCTGGCGGACGCGATGGCGGGCGCGGACGTCTTCGTGGGGCTATCGGCCGGCGGGATCGTCTCCCAGGAGATGGTCCGATCGATGGCCGACGATCCGATCATCTTCGCGATGGCGAACCCCGACCCCGAGATCACCTACGAGGACGCGAAGGCCGCCCGCGACGACACGGTCATCATGGCCACCGGCCGATCGGACTACCCCAATCAGGTCAACAACGTCCTCGGCTTCCCGTTCATCTTCCGCGGTGCACTCGACGTGCGGGCGACGGAGATCAACGAGGCGATGAAAGTCGCGAGCGCGCGGGCGCTCGCAGACCTGGCGAAACAGGACGTCCCCGACGCGGTGGTGAAGGCGTACAGCGACGATTCGATACAGTTCGGACCCGAGTACATCCTGCCGAAACCGATCGATCCGCGCGTCCTCTTTGAGGTCGCACCCGCCGTCGCGAACGCTGCGATCGACTCGGGGGCAGCCCGCAAGGACGTCGATCTCGACGAGTACCGCGAACAGCTCGAAGCCAGACTCGGAAAATCCCGCGAGATGATGCGAGTCGTGCTCAACAAGGCCAAAAGCGATCCGAAGCGCGTCGCACTCGCGGAGGGCGGCGACGAGAAGATGATCCGTGCGGCCTACCAGCTGGCCGAACAGGGGATCGCCGAACCGGTGCTCGTCGGCGACAACAAGACGATTGCGGAGACGTCCCAGGAGCTCGGATTGGACTTCGATCCGGAGGTCGCAGATCCCGCGAGTGGAAACTTCAGTCAGTACGCCGATCGATTGTACGAACTTCGACGGCGAAACGGTCTCACCCGTAACGAAGCCGAAGAACTCGTCGCCCGCGACACGAACTACTTCGCGAGCGTGATGGTCGAACAGGACGACGCCGACGCCATGCTGACGGGGTTAACGCACCACTACCCCTCGGCGCTTCGGCCACCACTGGAAGTAGTGGGAACGGCTTCCGACGCGAACTACGCGGCGGGCGTGTACATGCTGACGTTCAAAAACCGCGTCGTATTCGTCGCCGACGCGACGGTCAATCAGGAACCCGACGAGCGAGTACTCGCAGAGATAACCGCACAGACGGGCGAACTCGCCCGCCGGTTCAACGTCGAGCCGCGCGCTGCACTCCTGTCGTATTCGAACTTCGGCAGTGTCGACAACGAGTCGACCCGAAAACCACGAGACGCGGCAAAACTCCTTCAAGACGATCCGGCGGTGGACTTCCCGGTCGACGGTGAGATGCAGGCCGACACCGCCGTCGTCGAGGAGATCCTCAACGGCACGTACGACTTCGCGGAACTTTCGGAACCGGCCAACGTGCTCGTCTTCCCGAACCTCGAAGCCGGCAATATCGCCTACAAACTCCTGCAGCGACTGGGTGGCGCGGAAGCGATCGGCCCGATGCTCGTGGGGATGGACAAACCGGTTCACGTCCTCCAGCGCGGCGACGAGGTCAAAGACATCGTCAACCTCGCGAGCGTGGCCGTCGTCGACGCACAACAGAACGAGAACCCCGAGTAACAGCGTTCGAATCGGAGACACCGGTGGAACGTTCCGAAACGGACCCGTTTATTACGCATCCGACGGATTGCGTAGCCATGAAACTACCACCGCGTTCGGATCCACACACGGGGGCGGGTACCGATGGATGAAAACGACCGATCGATTACGGGCTTTACCATGTTGGCCCACGGGCTGTTTCACACCTACGAGCTGTCGATTCCGATATTCATCGTGATCTGGCTCGACGTCTTCGACGTCACCTCGGCGCTCATGGGCCTCGTCGTCGGAGCCGGATACGCGCTCATCGGGGTCGGCGCGCTCCCCAGCGGCATCCTCTCGGACCGGTTCGGATCGCGGTCGCTCATCATCGCCTCGATGGCCGGCATGGGCGGTGGGTTCTTCCTTTTGAGTCTCGCCCCGAACATCTACACCCTCGGGATTGCGATCGTGCTCTGGGGGACGGCTGCGAGTATCTACCACCCGGCGGGACTTTCGTTGATCAGCCGTGGGGCGAACGAACGGGGGACTGTGTTTGCGTATCACGGCGTGGGCGGGAACGTCGGGACGGCGATCGGACCGCTACTTGCCGCACTGCTGCTCGTGTTTTTGGAGTGGCGGTGGGTGATCGCGCTGATGGCGATTCCGACGGTCGGAGTCGTCCTCTACGGGTCGAAGATCGACTTCGACGAGGGCGTAAAATCCGAACCGGTGGCCGACGGCGGCGATTCGCTGGATCTGCGCTCGATTTTGCGTGACTCGCGGACGCTTTTTACCACCGGGTTCGCGATCGCGTTCGTCGTCGTCATGCTCTATGGGACGTACTACCGGGGGCTTTTGACGTTCCTCCCGGACATGATCGGTGACCTCCCGCAGTTCGAACCCGTGACCGCCTTCGGGCGGACCGCAGAACCGTCACAGTACATCTACAGCGGACTGTTGCTCGTCGGTGTCCTCGGACAGTATGCGGGCGGACGCGTCACCGATCACGTGAAAACCGAATACGCGCTCTTCACGTCGCTTTCCGCGCTTGCCGTATTAGCGTTCGCGTTTCTCCCGTCGGTATCGATCAGCGTGTTCGCGTTCCTCCTCGTGTGTGGCCTCATGGGCTTTTTCCTGTACGCGACCGCACCGATCTACCAGGTCGTGATCGCAGAACAGGCAGCCGAAGACGTCCACGGGATCTCCTACGGATACACCTACCTGGGCATGTTCGGAATCGGCGCGCTCGGCGCGACGCTTGCGGGCAGCCTGTTGAGTTACTACAGCGCGACCGCGTTGCTGGGCGTGCTCGGAGCGATCGCGTTGCTCGCGATGGGTCTCGTCGTCGCGTTGATCCGATCGACGTAATGCAGCGGCCGGACGGCACCATCGACATACGAGAGCTGGATCCGATCGACGTGCGGAAGTACCCTCCACGTCGGTAATCGGGACAGGCGAATCGAAGGGGTTCGGTCAGGCGACTCGGTTTCTGTCAGGCGACTCGGTTCCGAAGGTCGTCGCCCGCTTGGTACCGACGGACGTTCTCCATGACCAAGTCTGCGATGTCGAGGTGGTACCGGTTCGTCGCAGAGCCTTTGTGCGGTGAGATAATGACCTCGTCGAAGTCCCAAAGCGGCGACGATTCGGGAAGCGGTTCCGTCTCGAAGACGTCCAGCCCCGCCCCCGCGATGGTTCCGGCTTGCAGCGCCGAAACGAGCGCCGCCTCGTCGACGATCGGACCGCGTGCCACGTTGATCAGGTACGCGTCCTCGCGCATCGCCTCGAACTCGGCGTCGCCGAACAACCCCTCGGTTTCGGGGGTGTGCGGGAGGGCGATGGCAACGAACCGGGCGTCGGCGATCGCTTCGTGCAGGTCGTCCGGATGGTAGACGGTCGAAACTCCGGGGACCGGTTCCTCCGACCGTCGAACGCCCGTGACGTCCATGCCCAGCGCGTCCCCCCGTTCGGCGATCGCCGCACCGATCGTTCCCAGACCGACGACGCAAAGCGACTCCCCGTCGACGGTGAACGGACGCTCGTACTCGGGCGTGTACCACTCCGTTTCGTTCTGGTTGTCTCGGTAGATGTGGAGCAACCGAGCGAAAGAGAGCATGTACCCGATCGCTACTTCGCCGACCGTGGCCCCGTGGATGCCGCTGCTGTTCGTCAGCGGGACG
>JBNJFV010000095.1:0-9377 GCA_051747145.1 Halobacteriota archaeon | reverse complement strand
ATACCGGTCGCCCTCGGCTTCCGGGTGAAGGGCCGACTGGTGCAGCCCGACGATTTCCTCTCGCGGCTGGTTTCTGATCGCCGCAGCGGCGGAGTTTGCTTCCACGATCCGACCGGTGTCGACGTCGGCGACGAAGATGGGGTCCGGTGCCGCCTCGACCAGCGTGCGATACCGTTTTCGGGCGGCCTCGAGCTTTCGCGCCCGTCGCTTTCGATCGGTAATGTCTCGAACGGTAGCGACGTGGTAGTCGCGATCGAGCGTGACGTACGACACCTCGACCTCCACTGGATACGTCGATCCGTCCGCCGCCTCGTGAACGCCGGTGACAGTTTTCTCCCCCCGGGCTCGAACCTCCGAGACGAAGTCGTCCCAGGTGTCCAGCGAAAACGCCGGATTGATGTCCGGGACCGACATCGACCGCAGTTCGGAGCGGTCGTAGCCCAGTTGTCGACACGCCGTTTCGTTCACGTCGAGGATGTCGCTGGTGTGGGGGTCGATGACGTAAAAGCCGTCTGAGGCGTGATCGACGAGCGTGCGGAACAGTTCCAGTCGGCTGCTGCGTCCGTCGGAGACGGCCCGGAAGTAGACGGTCAATCCGGTGTCGGAGGGGTACGCACGCACCCGCAGCCACGATTCCGCAGCGTGAGAGTACTCCTCGAACGTGACCGGCTCCTGGGTGTCCATCGCCCGTTCGTATTCGGGTTTGAACGACCGCACGGCTGCGTCTGGAAACGCCTCCCAGACGTATCTCCCGCGCAGTTGCGCTTCCGTTCGGCCGAGAAGTTCCTCCGCACGATCGTTGAGGTAGGTAAACCGCCACGACGAATCGAGCGCGTGGACCGCGTCGCTGATCCGATCGAACGCCGTCCCGCGATCGGACACCGAGTGTGACGGCGAACTCACCGCCCGTCGAATTCTGTCGACGGCGCGGTCGTAGTCGGGTGCGTCGGCGGATCGAGGGAGGTAGTCTGTGGCTCCGGCGGCGATCGCCTGGCTGGCGAGCGCCTCGTCGCCCGAATCCGTCCAGACGACGAACGGAACCGCCTCGAACCGATCGCGGACGGCCCGCAGGAAGCCGACGACGTCTGCGTCCGGGAATCGGCGCTCTGAGACGACACAGTCGATCCCGCCCGATTCGAGCCGATCGAGCGCGTCGGCGGGGCTCGTTTCGGTGGCGACGGCGACCGACTCACCGCCGAGTCCCGAAGCGAGCCGGTCGACCTGCGCCCGATCGGCGACGAGAAGGACCGACAGCGTCGGGCAGTCGGTACCGTCCGATCGCGGCGTGCGGTCCCCGCCAGTCCCCGGTGGGTTATTCATATAACCAACCAATTTGACACAGGTTATCATAATACCCTAGGGATTCTCGGGGGTACCCCACCACACACATCCCATGAGGCAGGGGAGATCAGAAACGAACGGGGCACCGGCGGTTGCAGCGAGCGAGGACGAGACGGGGCCACCACCGACGGGGGAGACGAGTAGAACCGGTCGAGACGGCACCGATCCGACGGCGGCGATAGCGTACGAAACCGTGGGGGAGACCTATCGGTTCCCGATCGAATTCGGGTCCGGCCAGTCGGTGAGTACGGCGGTCGCGCTTGCGGTGTCGACGGTCGCAGACGCAGATCACACGGATATCACCCCGCTTGCGTCCACGGTCGATCCGGACGCGCTCGATCGGCTGTTCGACCGCATCGAACGGGGCCAGCCCCGGACGGTCGTCTTCTCCCACGCCGGATACAGGGTGTCGATCGACGGTGCAGGGTGGATCGACGTCACTCCAGAGCACCCCGAAAGCGTGTGATCCGACCTGTTGTACGCGTAGCGGACGCCGAAACGCGATCGCAGATCAGGGGAGTCCTCGGGGAGATCGACGAGTGCGACCCCCTGGAACCGGCGGTCGACGACCCGGCTATCGATACGGCGCAGGTAGACATGTGGATCGTCGACACGCAATCGATTGGCACCCACAGAGAGGCAATCGAGGCGGCCAAACGGCGAGCCGATCCGGTGGTGCACCCCTGCGTCGTCGTCTGTCCGCGCGACACCCCGATCGAAGCCGTCCCCGGCGTCGCCGTCGGGGGCGGATCCGAATTCGGTGTGGTCGACGACGTGCTCAGGGTGCCGCTTGCCACGCCCGAACTGCGGATCCGCCTCGAGAACGTGCTCGCCCGCACGCGGCTATCGCGCGGACTGGCGAAACGAGAGACCGAACGCGACCTGTTTCGGGCCGCCATCGATCACGCCGGACACTCGGTGTACATCACAGAGTCGGACGGGGAGATCGTCTACGTCAACGAGGCGTTCGAACGCGTGACGGGCTACCAAGCCGAGGAGGCGATCGGATCGACGCCGAGGATCCTCAAATCCGGCCACCACGGGGGGGCGTTCTACGAGGAGCTGTGGGAGACGATCCTCGACGGACGCGTGTGGGAAAACGACGTGCTCAACGCCCGGAAGAACGGCGAACTGTACTACGTCGATCAGACGATCGCCCCGATCATCGACGACAGCGGGCAGCTCACGCACTTCGTCGCGATCAACACCGACGTCACCGAACGCGAAGTGCAAGACCAACAGACGCAGGTGTTGAGCCGCGTGCTCCGGCACAACCTCCGCAACAAGCTGAATCTGGTGCAAGGACACGTCCGCCTGCTCGGCGAGGGCGGGACCGTCGACGCGACCGTCGCCGACATCGCCGAGATCGAGCGGGCGATCGACGAACTGCTGCGGTTGAGCCGGAAGGTCGACCGATCCGAAGACGTGTTCGATCGCGGGCAGTTGCGCCAACCACGGGAGATCAGTGCCGTCGTCGAGCGCGTCTGTACCACGATGCAACAACAGTATCCGGACGCGGAAATCACGTGGCAGACCCCGACCGTGGCGACGATCGTCGAAGCGAAGGTCGAACTGGCGCTGGAGGAACTCATCGAGAACGCGATCGAGCACAACGACCGCCCGGAACCGACCGTCGAACTCACCGCAGCACGACGAAACGGGGGTTCGTTGCAGCTGCTGATCGAGATCGAAGACGACGGCCCCGGCATTCCGAACGAGGAACGACGGGTGTTCGAACACGGCGAGGAGACGCCGCTGTTTCACAGCAGCGGGCTGGGATTGTGGCTCGTCTACTGGATCGTCACGCTCGCGGGTGGGGACATCTCGATGGCGGATCGAACCGATAACGATCGGGGAACCGACATCCGGTTGAACCTTCCGTACAGAGAAACGACCATCCCACCGGGGGCCGAAACGGAACCGACCGAACCGAAGACCGACGGAGTACAGAATCCGACGACCGACCGCTGACACACGTGCACTACCGACGAACCGATGACAGGAGATCGATCCGAAACGACGGCTCCGACCGTCCTCGTCGTCGACGACGAGACGTCCCTCGCGAAGTTGTATCGAGCGTGGCTTGCAGAATCCTACGACGTGAGTATGGTCCACGACGGGCGGGCGGCGCTGTCGGAACTGGACGAGCACGTCGACGCCGTGTTACTCGATCGACGAATGCCCGGACTGTCCGGCGACGAAGTGCTGACGCAGATTCGAGCGTCCGGACGGGACGTTCCCGTCGCGATGATTTCGGCGGTGACGCCGGATTTCGACGTCGTCGGACTGGAGTTCGACGCGTACGTGGTCAAGCCGGTCACCGCGACCGAGATTCGCGAGGTCGTCGATCGGCTGTTGACGTACGCGGAGTCCGACGAGCCGACGCGGACCTTCGCACAGCTCGTGACGACGAAACGGGCGCTCGAGACGAAACGGACCGTCGAGGAACTCCGACAGAACGAAACGTACCTGTCGGTGCTGGAACGAATCAAGGAGCTTCGATCAGAGGCCGACACGACGATCGTCGACTGCGAGGACCTCGAAGAACCGACGTGATCGAGGGCGCGTCCCGACCGGTTCGCACGGTCGAGGCGCGTCGCACCGATCGAACGACGATCCCAGCACCGTTCGTACTCGCCTACAGTTTCCCCGAGAGGACCTTCGCCGCGGTCAACACCGGATCCCAGACCGGACTGAACGGCGGCGCGTACGCCAGGTCCAGGCCCTGTAGTTCCTCGAGGGTCATCCCGGCGTGGAGCGCGGCCGCGACGGTGTCGATCCGTTTGACCCCTTCCCGGCCGACCAGACTCCCCCCGAGCACGCGCTCGCTCTCCCTGTCTGCCACGAGCGTCACGGTGAGCGGCTCTGCTCCCGGGTAGTAGTGCGCCCGCGAGGCGGCCTCGATCGTCACCGAGACGGGATCGAACCCCGCCTCGCGCGCGGCCGTCTCCTCGACGATCCCCGTACGAGCCGCGCCGAGGTCGAACGCCTTGACGATCGCGGTGCCGGCGATCTCGCCGACGCGCGTCCGCTCGCCGGTCACCGTCTGGCCGATCGCACGACCCGCGCGGTTCGCAGACAGCGCCAGCGGGACGTGATCGGGCTCGCCGGTGACCGTGTGCGTCAGCTCCGCACAGTCACCCGCCGCGTAGACGCGCTCTGCGGAGGTTTGCCCGTACTCGTCGGTGGCGATCGCGCCGGTCTCGCCGATCTCGATCCCCGCCGCCTCCGCGAGAGAGACGTTCGGCGCCACCCCGACGCCGACGATCACGAGATCGGCCGGCACCGTTTCCGTACCGAGATCGACCGCGTCGACGGTGTCGGCGCCCACAAACCCCTCGACCGCCGTCTCGAGGTGCAGGTCGACCCCCTGCTCGCGGAGGTGCGGTTCGACGACCTCGGCCACCGCGTCGCCGAACGGTGCCAGCACGTGCGGGAGCATCTCGTACAGGTGCACAGAGAGCCCGCGCGCAGCGAGAGCCTCGGCCATCTCGATGCCGACGTACCCCCCGCCGACGATCGCCGCCGTCTCCGGTTCGGCCGCCGCAACGTACGTCTCGATCGCGTCTGCTTCATCCAGGCTGTGAATCGTGAACACGCCGTCGAGATCCATGCCGTCGAACGGCGGTTCGATCGCCCGCGCGCCCGTTGCGATAAGCAGGCGATCGTACGGCTGTTCGAAGGAATCGGCGTCCGTCTCGACGGTGACGGTTTCGGCCGCCGTGTCGATCGCGACCACCTCGTGACCGGTTCGAAGGTCGATGTCGCGCTTCGATCGGAACTCCTCGGGGGTGATCTGGACGAGGTCCTCCAGCTCGTCGATCTCGCCTTTGACGTAGTAGGGCATCCCGCAGGCGGCGTAGGAGACCCACGGGCCCTTCTCGAAGACGACGACGTCCAGATCCGGCTGCTCTCGCTTCGCCTTGCTGGCAGCGCTCATGCCGGCCGCGTCACCGCCGATCACGACGAACGTCTCTGTCATACGTACTGAATCTCTCCGGACGGCCAAAAGTATTTCTCAAAACGCACAATACCGCTCGGGCGGGCTCTCAGGCGTCGTCGTACGCCGCGCCGCCGGCCGTTTTTCGTCCAGTGATCTCGGTGGGAACCAGTTCGTAGATGCTGATTTCGACGTCGGGGATGGTTTCGTCGAAGAGCCGAAACGGCGGGAACCACTCGTTGAGGTCCGCGTCCGAAAACGTCGATTGCTCGGCGTCGGAGAGTCGTCGGATGTCACCGCGGACCATGACGCTGTAAGCGTCGGTCTCCTCGCGAACGTCGTAGACGATGAACGCCGCAGTCTCGGTCACGTCGGCGTATTCGGCCTTCGTACTGCCGGGTTCCTCGCTGACGCGGATGTACAGGTGTTCGCCGTCGTAGTGGTAGTTCATCGGTACGGCGTAGGCGTTGCCACCGTCTGCCAACGCGAGGACGCCGTGGGTCTCCCGTTTCAGTATTCGATCGACCTCCGTCTCGGGAATGCCTTCGGTGTAGACGTATTCGACGTGTTCCATGTGCACAATACGCACTGTACGGGTAAAAGGACGGCCCACCGATCAGGTCCACGGTTCAGGGGCGACCCCGAGGGCGTTGACCAGCGTGGGATACACCAGCGCAACGGCGAACACCAGCGTCAACGACGGCCAGAAGCTCAACTCGCCGATCGCGTACTCGACGAGCTGGAGGACGATCATCATTAGCAGGAACATCGCGATCCAGTGTGGGAGCAGCTGTTTGACCGATCCGAACGGGCTCGTACTCATGTGGGGTCACAGGGGGCACCGATGTATCGGTCTATCGGTTCAAAATCGGGCGCGATCGCCTCGATCGCGTCACTACCGACGACGATCGGCGTTCAGTACCGCGACGGGAGCATGCCGAGCAGTACCAACAGCGTGGCGATGACGAGGCTCGCCACGATGACGTACCAGAAGCCGCTCACTCGGTCCTCGTAGGTCTCGATCGACGACACCTGGGCTTCGTACTCGGAGATGTCCTGCGTCAGGAGGACGGTGTCGGCAGTCGAAAAGTACGCGAGATACTCGTTCCCGCCGAGTGTGACTACCTCGCCCTGAGCGAGATCCGCCGATCGCGTCTCGTCTGAACTCCAGACGACGGTTACGCTACCGGAATCGACAGCGTCGATCGTTACCGTCGTCTCGGCGTACTCGACGGTGTCGCCTTCGGTGTACTGTTCTGTCTGGGGAGCCGGGAAGTACTCGTCGGCGGGGACGAGGACCTCCTGTCCCGTTTCGTCGGTCACGATCACGGATTCGGTATCGTCGTCGGCTTCGACGGTTTCGTTACGGGCGTCCGGATCGCTCTCTAAGATCGCGGTCCGATCGACCACCTCTTGCAGGGTGAATCCAGTCGGCTCCTCGCCGCTGTCGACGAGCACGGTCCACTCGCCGTCGCGGTACTCGATCGTGCTCTCGTTGTTCCAGATTTCGGACTGTTCGACGTCGGATTCGGTCCACTCGATGGTGCCGGCGTACTGCGTCTCCTCGTCGTCCGTTTCAGTACCAACGCTTTCGACGGCGTATGTCACCCCATCGATATCGAAGGAATCCCCCTCCGACAGTTCGTGGTCGGCGTTTTCAAGCGAGATCGTCGGCGCTTCAGCGGTCGCAATCAGTGCGTACGACGCGACACTGACCAGAAGAAAGAGCGCGACGTACACTGCCACAGCGCGTCGTTGCATGCGTTGAGCATGGACCACCGGGTGTATAACGGTTACTAACCCGCTCCGGCAGGCGGATCTGCGACCCCCTTCCGACCGCATCCGAACCGATCGATCGGTCACTCGGTCGGGGGGTCATCCACGCGATCGCCCAGCGTCTCTACGGACACGCCGACGAACCCCGACGGCACCACGCCGTGCGTCGCGTACACGTACAGGGCCGTTTTCGTGATCGATCGAATCGTCCGCCCGAAAAGATACGTCCCGAAACCCGCAAGCAGGACCGACCAGACGTACACACCGCTCGGAACGCCGATCAGCGAATCCAGCGAGATCGACGCCGCGAGGGCCACCGAAATCGCGCCGATCGCGACGAACAGCTGTACCACCCCGAGCCCGAGCCCGGCACTTGCCGTCTCGCCCCACGTGTCCCGAAACGTCGAGGCGCTTCGTGTGAACATGTCGCGTACGGAGGCGTTTTCGAACACCACGACCGGGACGACGAAGAACGTCGTGACCGCCCACCCGAGTGCGACCGTCGACCCGATCGCCCGGGTCAACGCGGAGTCCGATTCGGTGAGCCACCGGAGGACGAGCCCGACGAGCGCGACGATCACAGACCAGACGAAAAGCGGCCGGCGACGGGCCCACGCGACCTGTACGCTCCGAGACAGCGGGGGGCGGTTCCCGCGGAACCGTTCGTACACCGCGTGGACGATCGCCGCCGAGAACAACGAGGTGAGAAACACCGTCACGACATAGACGACGAACAGCGCGATCCACCCGCGAACACCGCCGAACAGGTCCGCAGCCGTCATGGTCGCGAACACGAACAGGCCGAAGGCGATCGCGGCGACGCCCGCAGCCGCAGGTAACACCACGAGCCGAGGCTCACGTGCCAAACAGTGCAGGCTCGAAGCGGTCACGGCAAGCCCCGTCCGCAGCGTCGAAACCACGCCCATCGTCGACATCGAACGAACCGCGACGACGTATATCTGACTAGTCGGTGGCGATGCGATCGGTGGCGACGCAATCGGTGGCGACGCAATCGGTGGCGACGTGATGGCGATCGCTATCTGATGTACCGGTGGCATCCGATCGGAGGCTATCTTTGCGGTGTTGTGGAGACAAACGATCCGCAGAACAGCAAAACTGGGCTGGAATGTACAACCGAAAATGCTACTCGGGGGCCGCCACGAGCGGAATCAGCTCCTTTAGGCTGTGAATCTCGACGGTTGGTTCGACGTCGAGTACGACATCGGCGTTGTGGTCCCGGCGGATGAACACCGAGTGGAGTCCGGCGTTCTCGGCTGCGAGCACATCGGTTTCGCGATCGCCGACGTAGTAGCCGCAGGTCGCCTCGAGCGCATCGAGCGCTTCATTCAAGTAGTGCGGCTTTGGCTTGCGGCGGCGAAAGCCGTCCGGACCGAGGTCGCGACCACGAGCGAACTGGAACGCGTCGAGCCCGAAGTGGTCGACGACAAATTCGACTGTCGGGTCGTAGTTGTTGCTGACCAACCCGATCGAGGCGTGTTCGGCTAGGTGCTCGAGGACGTCGGTGTCGGGATAGAGGTCTCGGATGCCTGCAGCCAGACGCTCGATCGAACGTTTGGCGCTCCGTTTCTCCCGTTCGAGATAGAACGCTACGGGGTCGATATCGAGCGTCTCACAGGCCGTTACGAAGGTGTCGGTGTACTCGTACGATTCCATCGCAGGACGGAGCGCTTCCACGAGATCGATCTCACGCTCCCGAAGAACGTCGTCGAGAGCCCGACTGTGGACGACAGAGTCAGTTCCATGGCCTCTCAAGAGTACACCGTCCATATCGAAAAGAAGGACGTCGTTGTTCGACGGATCGGTTCGTGTTTCGGCTGTCGTTCGGGTCGTCATGTAGCTAGCGGCTGCGTTCGTTTATGGTTGCCATTCGTCGTCTATTCCTCGCTAGTTCCTCGTTCGTGCCCAGTCCGGACAGTCACACTACCACTACGTTGCCACACCCGCGGACCCCCGCGAGCACAGCGGTACGCTCGATGGACCGTCAACGGACCTTCTTTCGCGCATACGCTGAGATTCCCTCGCTCACGAGTACGACCCCCAGTATCGCGACCAGTATCGCAGAGACGGTCCGCCACGCGAAGGAGTCGATCGCTTCGAACAGTTGGACGCCGATTCCGCCGGCACCGACGAATCCGAGAATCGTCGCCGCGCGGACGTTGATGTCCCAGCGGTACACCGAGATGCCGACGAGGGCCGGTTTTATTTGCGGAACGATACCGTACAGAAGGAGCTTCAACGGACCCGCTCCGGTGGCACGGATTCCCGCTACCTGTCCGAAGCTGATCTCCTCGATCTCCTC
>JBNJFV010000094.1:0-9426 GCA_051747145.1 Halobacteriota archaeon | reverse complement strand
CCCGTGTCGGAGTCGTCGCTACTCGTCCCCGTGTCGGAGTCGTCGCTACTCGTCCCCGTGTCGGAGTCGTCGCTACTCGTCCCCGTGTCGGAGTCGTCGCTACTCGTCCCCGTGTCGGAGTCGTCGTCGACCTCGGTGACGGAGTCATCTGCGACAGCGTCGTGGGAACGCTCTTTGCCGGCCCGATCGGGATCGGTGTCGGAATCGGGGTTCGGATCGGAGCTGGAGCGTTCCGACTCGTCTCGCATTCACATTGCTTTCGCCGCCGGTCCGTTATAGGCCTTTTCGGATCGATCGCCGCCACCGAACTCCAACCAGCCCAGCAAAGACTGAGAGAAAAAAGTTGATAACGACGAATCGGTTTTCCTACGGTATGTCTAGCGCGCTCGACGAAGACACCCAGCGGACTCTCGCGGAAGGTCGCGACACGCTCTATGCGATCCTTCGATCCGCCCAAACGGACCTCCAGAAGGTCTTCGTCGTCTTTCTCGTCGGATTTCTCCTCACGTTCTGGACGCTTCGAACGTACATCTGGGACTGGCTCAGGGCGATCACCGAATCGCGGATGCGCGCGGAGGTCGGCGACAGCTTCGACATCATTGCCACCACCCCGTTCGACGTCATCCTCCTGCAGGCGAAAATCGGGCTCTTCGTGGGCGTCATGATCGCGATCCCTGTTCTTCTGTACTTCACCCGCGATGCGCTTCGAGACCGCGGTTATCTGCCGCAATCGCCGATCCCAAGGTGGAAGATCGCGCTCGTCGGCGGGTTTGCGGCGCTCCTTTTCACTGGCGGTGCCGCCTACGGCTTCAACGTCTTCTTCCCGTTCATGTTCGGCTTTCTCGCGGAGTTTGGGTACGACGCTGGGTTTGCGCCGACGTACTCGATCGTCATGTGGACGGAGTTCATCGTGTTGCTCACCGTCTCGTTCGGGTTGGCCGCGCAGATGCCGCTTTTCATCACCGCGCTCTCGTACGCCGAAATCGTCCCCTACGAGACGTTCCGCGACAAGTGGCGTCACGCTGTCGTCGGCATCTTCGTCTTCGGTGCGTTTTTCTCGCCGCCGGACCCGTTCACGCAGATAATGTGGGCGATCCCGCTCATCATCCTGTACGCGACGAGCCTCTATCTCGCGAAGGTCGTCGTCACCGCCAAACGTGCCGGCGAACAGATCAACGTCCGAACAGTCGCCCGATCCTCCTGGAACGTCCTCGGCGGCCTCTTCGTCGCCGGCGTCGCCGTCGTGTACGGCTACCACGAGTACGGCGGCCGGAGCGCGACGAACGACCTCCTCGCGTTGGCCGGCAGCCAGTATCGGATCCTTCCGCCGGACGTGGGGTTCGCCTCGGCGGAGGTTTCCCTGGCGCTGTACGGGGCCGTTCTCGGGACGGTCTTCGCCGTGATCGGCCTGGCGTATTTCGTCTACGCCGAGCTGGAATCGGCGACGGCGATCGCCGATCCGGTCGTTGCGGACCCCGCCGCGATCGACCTGTCGACACTCGATGAAGGTGGCATTCGTGCGGCCCCGCCGGAAGCGTTCGCCGAACTCACCGAGGAGGAGGCGCTTTCGCACGCCAGCCAGGCGATCGAGGCGGACGACCCCGAGAAGGCGCGCGCGATCCTCGATCGGTTCGACGAGACGGAACCGCTCCGGGAATCGGACACCGACACGGAGACCGATCAGGACGACGACGCGTCGGCTACCGGCGGCGACGCGGACGCCGGAGACGCACCGGCCGAGCGGGATCTCGGCGATCGGACTTCGGATGCCGGCGAGACGTTCCTCGAGGAACTGACCGACGGGGAGACCGATTCGGACGACATCGGCGGCTACTACACGGACGTGGTGTTCATCTTCGATAGCCTCCGATCGCGATCGTTCCGCATCGTCGCGACGTTCCTCGTCTCGATGGCGGCCGTCTTCGCGTGGCTCTACGTCGGCGGGCTTCGGGACGTCCGCGTGGACTTCTACAGCCGACTGCCCGAACAGGTGACTGCGGAGTCGGTTTCGGTCATCACGCTGCATCCGGTCGAAGCGCTCATCTTCATGGTCAAATTCTCCGTCCTCGTTGCGGTCCTCGTCACGCTTCCGGTCATCGCCTACTACGCGTGGCCGTCGTTGCGGGAACTTGGCTTCGTCCGCGGTCGCCAGCGCGTCGTGTACGTCTGGACCGCGGCGCTGACGGGCGGCATGGTGGGCGGATTCGTCCTCGGATACGCGGTCATCTCCCCGGTGACGATCTCGTATCTCGCAGCGGACGCGCTCGCTGCGGACATGATCATCAGCTACCGGATCAACGACTTCATGTGGCTCATCATCTTCACCACCGCGGGCATCGGCTTTCTCGCGGACATCCCGATCGTGATGATTCTGCTCAACAGCGCGGGCGTCCCGTACGCCTCGATGCGAAAACGCTGGCGCGAGGTCTTTATCACCATGCTGACGCTCGCGGCCGTGTTCACTCCCGCAGACATCATCACGATGCTTCTGGTGGCGATTCCGCTGCTTTTCGCCTACGGTGTTGGCTTGCTCGCTTTGTTTTTCGTCACGTTCGGCGGCCGCCGCGATCTGGCACCGCCGGCGGAGGTCATCGGCTGAGCTGGTGGGCGGCCCCTACCGCCCATTCGAGCGTTCGGTTCGTATCGATCGATCGACCAGCAGCGCCCACACGATATATCCGAAGCCGGCGAGCACCAGCGCGATCGCCCCCCACGTGAGGAGGGCAAACGCTGCGGGACCGACCGAGGCGATGACGCCCGCTCCGATCGAAATCGGAGTCTGCAGCACGGTCGATGTCGGCGTCATCGATCGCTCCCGTCTGTAGTCGGATCGAACGCGTCGGATCCGGTGTCGCCGTCAGCCATTGGTGCTTCGGCTTCGGTGCCGCAGTCGGCCATCGGCTCTTCGGCTTCGCTTCCGCCGTCGGCCATCGGCTCTTCGAGGCTGCGAATCTCCCGATCGAGCCGCTCGAGGTCGACGTCAGCGTTGCCAAGCACCGTCGCGACGATCGTCACGGCGGTCGAGACGGCTGTCGCACCCACGAACGCGACCAGAAACGACGGTTCGGGTGCGGCCCCACCGACACCCGGAATCGCAGCCAACGGCGAGCGAAAAAGCGGGAAATACAGCACGCCGACGGCGAGCCCCGCGAGGCTTGCGCCGATCGCGCCCGTCTGTCCGAGCCGTTCGGTGTACAGCCCCGCCAGAAACGGCACGAACACCGCAGCGGCGAGGAGGTCGGCGGTCAAAAACAGCTCCAGGACGCTGTACCCCTGTGCGCCGACGATGATCGCGCCGATGCCGACGACGGCGGTCAGCCCCCGGCCGGCGATCCAGAGCGTCCGCTGATCGACATCCGAGAGAAGTCGCGAGAGGTCGGCGGTCACCACGCTCGCGATCGCGTTGAACATCGTATCGGCCGAACTCATCACGAGCAGTAGCGCGAGCACGACGACCAAAAGCGTCACCCACGGGGGAAACGCCGCCTCCATGACGAGGAAGAACGAGACGCTGGCGGTCCCCGAGCCGACGAGTCCGAGCGCGGCCGCGGTGACGCCGAATAGCCCGGCGACGAGGAGCATCGGGACGACGACGATCGCCGCGACGCCGAATCCCTGTCGGAGCGCCCGCTCGCCATCGGCGGCGTACACCCGTTGCCACATCCCCTGGTTCAACATGTTCGCGCCGACGATCGCGAACGTGACGTAGATCCCGAACTCGAGTCCCGGGCGGAACGTCGGGTCCAACAGGTGCACGTCGCTGGCGATCGACGCCGCGTGGATCGTCTCCGTACCGCCCAGTGCCAACACCGCCCCGGCGAAGCCGATCGCCAACAGCGGCAACACCACGAGCGCCTGGACGGTGTCGGTGACGATGCTTGCGACCAACCCGCCGTAGACGGTGTAGACGAGGACGAACCCGCCAACGAGCAGCGCCGTCTGCCACTGCGGAATTTCGGCAACGAGCGAGAGCGCCCCGGCGATTCCGGTCATCTCCGCGGCCAGGAAAATGAACATGTAAAACAACGAAATGACGAGGATGAAAAGATACATCCCGGCCCCGAAGCGGCCGTAGGCGAATTCGGTCAACGAGTGACCCGAGGGCATCACAGACCGGATGCGGAGTCCGATCGGCACGAACAGCAACAGCGGGATCGCACTGCCGATCGCGTAGCCGAGGATCGCCGGCAGGCCACCGAAGGCGGCTCCGGCTTCCGCGGGGCTGAACAGGATCCACGCGCCCATCATGGATGCGATCACCGTCGCGGTGAGCGTCCCCCGGCCCGCGGTGTCCCGTGCGGCGATGAAGTCGTCGACCGATCGAACGCGCCCTCTGGCGGCGAGGATGCCGAAGGCCGTAAACGCGACGACGGTACCGATCGTCACCGCGAGCACGACGGCCGTAGACACCATCTACGCGCCCCCGTCCGGTTGGGTCCGATCGGTCCGATCCGTCGTCGAGGGCGCGTCGAAGGCCGCGTCGAAGAACGCGACCTCGAGCGCAACGGTCCGACCGAACAGGCGATCGACCCGCGCCTGCCGGCGGGGCGACAGCGTCGGCCCGACCTCGTCGAGTTGATCTTTGAGCCACGCGACGAACTCGAGGAAGGGATCGATCGCGTGGAGGTCGATCCACTCGGTGACGTAGAACGGCGCGTCGGCTGCGTCCGCCCCGCGTGCCGCCCGTTCGGTTGCGACCGCTGTCGCCCACTCAGCGTACACCCACTCGGCGGGGACGAGCACAGCCAGCGTCTCGGCGTAGCCGCCCTCTCTGGAGGCCCGACCGAGCAGGTCGACGAACGCCGCCGTCGTCGCCGTCGGAGTCGGGTGCTGCCAGCGTGCCGCCGGGACGTCGAGCGCGTCGAACGATCGCTCGAAGTAGTCGTTCTCCTCGTCGGTCAGCGTGTCGAGGAACGCAACGAGCCGCCGCTTCGACGCCACGTCGGGCGCGTCTCCGACGGCGTAGCCGAACGCGCTCACGAGCGACCCGAGGAACGCATAATCCTGCAGGAGATACCTCCGGAACGCCTCTTCTGAGAGCGCGTTCGCCCCGAGTGCGTTCGTCCACGGATGCTCGACGGCGGCGCTCCACTCGGGTTCCGATCGCAGTCGCAGCCACTCGGTGAAGCGAGGGTCGTCGGCCGCTTCGACGTACGCCTCGTACCGATCTGGGACGTCGCTCATAGTCCCCACCCCTCCTGCGTGTAGGCCATCTCCCAAAAGCGGTACTCGAGCTTCGCGCTCGTCAGAAACGCCTCGGTCATCGCCTCGTGCTCGCCGGGATAGCGGCTCGCACACTCGTCGACGAATCCGCGGCACCATGCTGTCGCCTCGCGGAACTCCTCGCCGGTGTACAGCTCGATGAACGGCGTGTAGCGGTGTTCCACCGCCGCGAGGTCGGCCATGTGATCGGCGACGTCGAGGTACCCCTGCATGCAGGGATACAGCGCCGCGGCGATTTCGGCGATCGACCCCTCGTAGGCGGTCCGAAGCAAAAATCCGGTGTAGGCCTCGCAGGTGGGGGCCTTTTCGACCCGTTCGAGTTCCTCCCGATCGATCCCGTACGTTTCGGCGAACGATCGATGCAGGTCCATCTCGTGTTCGAGGACCTGGTGGGCCACGCCGAGCAAGTGCGTCATCGTCGGCTCCTCGCGGGCTTTCGCGCCGGCGATCGAAAACAACCGCGCGTAATCCAGCAGGTACCGGTAATCCTGTTTCACCCAGTGTCGAAACGCCGCCTCGTCCAGGGTGCCGGCGGCCAGTTCGGTCACGAACGGGTGCGTCTTCTGTGCCGCCCAGATCGCTGCGCCCTCCTCGAGGAGCCGATCGCTGAATCCCATACCGCCGGGGAGGCGATCGACCGGGATATACCTAACTACTATCCCTCGGTAATCACACGGTGTCGGTCGGTTGCGTTCCGATCCCGTCGGGCCATCCAGGCGGTTGGGCGGCCGACGGCTGTGCGTACTCGCGCTTGAGGACCATCGGCGTTCGTTCCAGCGAGAGAACCTTCGTCCCGTCCTGATTGTACGCTCTGAGTTCGGTGGTTACGATCCCGACGTGCTCGCGGGAGCTGCTTTCGCGTTTTTCGAGCACTTCGCTTTCGGCGAAGATCGTGTCGCCGTGAAACACCGGCGCGTGGTGGCGTATCTTGTCGTACCCGAGGTTCGCCGTCGCGTTGATCGACACGTCGATCACGCTCATCCCGACCGCAAGTGCGATGACGAACGTGCCGTCGACGAGTCGCTCGCCGAACTCCGTCTGGGCGGCGTACGCCTCGTTGAAGTGCATCGGGTTGAGGTTCATCGTCACGTTCGTCATCCACACGTTGTCCGTTTCGGTCACGGTCCGGCCGAACGGGTGTTTGTAGACGTCGCCCACTTCGAAGTCCTCGTAGTAGCGTCCGTGCCACCCCTCGACGAGTCGCGTCTCGTTCGATTCCCCGGCCGGTTCGTTGGTGTCGTCTGTCATGCTGTGGTCTCCTTGGGTCGTCCGATCGGTGTACGATCGGGCGACGCTAAGGCGTTTTCTTTGCGGCGGGTGGTGAGGGATCGAGGCGATGGGTGGTCGACCAGGACGATCGCCGATCGAAGCGATCAGACACGTTGATATATTCGGACAGTATTCTCGAGGTATGCCCAAGATAAGCGTAGAGATCCCAGAAGAGCTGTTGACCGACCTCGATCGGCACGTCGGCGACGACGGGAAGTTCGTGAACCGAAGCGACGCGATCAGGGCGTCGATCCGCAAGACGCTGGACGTACTGGACGAGATCGACGAGCGACACGGCCGTCTCGAACGCGAGGAGGATTCGAATGCGTGAGGCTGCGACGACCGAGACCCGGTTCGTCGCCGGGCAGATCGGCCTGACTGCGCTTTTCGTCACGGCGCTTGTCACCGCCCAGTTGACCGCCGCAAAGCTGCTCGCCCTCCCGCTTCCGTTCGATCTGCCGGCGATCGGCGGGGTGATCGTCCTGCCCGGTGCGGCGCTGGCGTACGCGCTGACGTTTTTCGCCTCTGACTGTTATGCGGAGCTGTACGGCCGCCGATCGGCGCAGGTGCTTGTGAACGTCGCCTTCGCGATGAACTTCGTCGTCCTCGCGTTGCTGTGGTCGACGCTTGCGGCACCCGCGGTCGATCCCGAGTTCGCGGCGACGTTCGAAACAGCGCTCTCGCCGGCGGCTAACATCGTCCTCGGCAGCCTGCTTGCGTACGTCGTGAGCCAAAATTACGACGTAATCGTCTTTCACCGCATTCGCGAGGCGACAGACGGGGCGCACCTGTGGCTGCGCAACATCGCCTCCACCGGAACGAGCCAGGCGATCGACACGGTCATTTTCGTCTCGGTCGCTTTCGTCGTCGCCCCGCAGGTTCTCGGTATCGGGTTCGCCCTGCCGATGCGCGAGGTGTTTGCGCTGATCGTCGGACAGTACCTCCTGAAACTCCTCATCGCGTTGGCCGACACGCCGTTCGTCTACGCGGTCGTGTCGCTGTTGGGATCCGAGGAGTCGACGGCTTCGGCGACGACTCCCTGAACGACGCCAGCCTGTCGAAGAACGGTCTCGCTACCGAACTGGCGATCGGTTCGCGACACCGATCGACTACACCTCGTCGATCGACTCTGCGAACGCGAACCGCGGTTTTACGTCCGTAATCCGCACTCGGTGGGTCTCGCCGGTGTCGGAGCCGGGCACGAAGACCGTGAACTCCTCGACCGTTGCGATCCCGTCGCCCTCGCTTCCGACGTCGACGATCTCGACGTCGATCTCCTCGCCCGGTCGAACCGGTGCAGTCAGGTGGTGTTTCCCGACGAGATACAGCTCCGAGGACGAATCCCGCGACGCGTCGGGTTTCACCCGTCGGACGTAGCGGAACTCCCGGTCCATCTCCGCTTCGAGCCCCGCAACGTCCGGCCCCTCGAACACCTTCACGGCGAGGTCGCCGCCGGTCGCGAGCAGATCGGTCGCCACTTCGAACGCCTGCCGGGCGAGGTGGACCGATCGGGCGTGATCGAGGTTGTACTCGCCGGTCATGTTCGGGGCCATGTCCGAGAGCACGACGTCCGCCCCGCGATCGCCGATCTCCTCGCGAAGCCGCTCTTTCGTCGACTCCTCGGTCATGTCGCCTTTGATCGTCGCGATCGTGTGCGCCTCGAGGTTCCTGATCCGCTGGAGGTCGACGCCGACGACTTTGCCGTGATCGCCTACCTCCTCGGCGGCGACTTCGAGCCAGCCGCCGGGCGCGGCACCGAGATCGACCACCGTATTGCCCGGACCGAACAGTCCGACTTCGGCGTCGAGCTGTTTGAGCTTGTAGGCCGCCCGACTCCGATAGCCCTCCTGTTTCGCTTTGTTGTAGTAGTGGTCCTTCCGTCCCATTCTTGTCGGTCGTTCGGGGTCGAGCCGGTTAGCCGCTTCGCTCGTTCGGCGGATAGCTGCCCCACAGCCGATCGCCGCGCTGGTCGATCGAAAATCCCATCGATTCGTAGAAGCCCCGGACGCGATCGTCGAACGACGCCGTCACCGCGTCGAACGCCTCGATCGCAGCTTCAAGAAGCGCCTGCCCGATCCCCTCGCCGCGGTGTTGGGAGTGGACGGCGATCGCCTCGACGTGCGGCGGACTCCGATCGATGTCCGCGAACACCGCCCCGACGATCCTGCCGCGTCGCTCGGCGACGTACACGGCGTCCCGATCGCCGGCCAGCGCCGCACGAACCGCCGAGACGTCGACCTCCAACAGCGCGCCTTCGAAGAGGCGTACGACGTCGATCACCTCCGCATCCGCTCCCGGTCGGACCGTGACGGGTCGACTCACACGGCCCCTCGCGCCCGATCGATCTGCAGCAGCAAGACGTCGATACTCGGTCGATCGCTCGGGGCCTCGCCGATGTACGCATACACCGCCTGCGGGTTCGATCTGAGGTCGACGAGGACCGTCTCGGGCATCCGTCCGATGAGGTTGTGGAGCCGACCGAGGAGGCCGAACCTGACCGGCTGGCCGTACCGCGCTGCGACCCTCGAATGCTCGTCTGCCAGGACCGGAAACGGCAGGCCGTCGCGGTCGGCCCACTCGACGGCGTGTTCGATCGACGAGGGGAGGATCACGACCACCTCGGCGTTTCTGGCTCGAAACTCGTCGTAGCGGGCGGCGATCGATCGGACCTGCGCTCTGCCGTCTCCGCAGTTGTGATCGCGCTGAAAGCACATCACCGCGAACTCGGCGTCGATTGCCGACAGTGCGAGCGTATCCGGACCGGCACCGCCGTTCGGCAACTCGAACGGCAACGACTCGCTGGGAATGGTCGGACCCATCGATTCGTGGTTCGAACCGATCGGTCAAAAACGCTCCCCGTTCTCCGATGTCCGCGCAGACACGTTCGCCTTCGGCCTTCGGACCCAGTCCTCGCCTTCGATCGTCGATCGATCG
>JBNJFV010000093.1:0-9602 GCA_051747145.1 Halobacteriota archaeon | reverse complement strand
CTGGCGACGCCCGGCGGCCTCGTCTCGGAGACGGGCGTCGCAGGATTGGCGCTCGGTGGCGGGTTCAGTCACTTCCGCTGCAAGTACGGCTTGACCTGTGACAACCTCGCGTCCGTAGATCTGGTCACGGCGGACGGCGACTATCTGACCACCAGCGAGGACGAGAACGCGGAGCTCTTCTGGGGGCTTCGCGGCGGCGGCGGCAACTTCGGGGTCGTCACCGGTTTCGAGTTCGACCTCCATCCGGTCGGGCCCGAGGTGGCGATGTGTTTGGTGTTCTATTCGGGGGATCGGATGGCCGAGTGTCTGCGGGCCTACCGCGAATACATCGCATCCGCACCCGAGGAAGTCAGCACGCTCACCTTGTCGGGCGTGATGCCCGACGAGGAACTCTTTCCAGAGGACGCGGTCGACGAAACCAAGATCGCAATCGCAGGATGTTATGCGGGATCGATCGAGGACGGCGAACGTGCGTTGATGCCGCTGCGGGAGATCGCCGAGCCGATTGCCGACTTCAGTGGGACGATGCCGTACCTGGAATTACAGCAACTCTTCGACGAGGACTACCCCGACGGGATGCGCTACTACTGGAAGTCCCTGTACCTCGACGGCCTGTCGGAGTCCGCCATCGATCGCATCGCCTACTGGACCGAGGTTGCACCCTCGCCGCTCTCGACGGTCGACGTCTGGCAATTAGGTGGCGCGATCGAACGGGTCGACGCCGAGGATAGTGCGTTCGCGGGGCGGCACGCTCCCTTCCTGTTGGGCGTCGAAGCCAACTGGGAGGACCCCGGGAACGACGAGGCTAACGTCGAATGGGTGCGCGACTGTCTCGACGACATGCGCCAGTTCTCAGACGGGTCAGTGTACCTGAACTTCCCGGGATTCCTCGAGGAGGGCGACGAGATGATGCGGACCACGTTCGGACCGACGTACGAGCGACTGGTCGCACTGAAGGACCAGTACGACCCGACGAACCTCTTCAGCATCAACCAGAACATCACGCCGTCCGGAAACGCTCAAGCCGACGGCGGGGCATGCCATGAGTAATTGTGATATCAAATTTCTAGCAGTCGGGTGGCGGTCATCAACAGTCTGGGTCATACTGTTGAGAATCCTCCTGCGCACCTGACCGTGGAACTCCTTGGCCTCGGTATCTCGATGATCGGTCTCTTCGTCGGATTCGGCCTGCTCATTGGCATTCTCTTCGGGTTCTTCGGGATGGGCGGGTCGTTCCTCGTGACGCCAGCACTGCTCGTGATCGGGTATCCGGCACCGGTGGCTGTCGGGAGCGGGCTCGCGTTCGTTTTCGGTACCAGTGTCATCGGTGCGCTCAGACACCGTGATCACGGCCAGGTCAGCTACATACTCGCGGCGGTGATGATTCTCGGAATGACGTTCGGTATCGAGGTCGGTACCCGGATCGTGTTCCTGCTTGCGGATCTCGGCAGCGCTGACGTCGTCATCAGCGTAGTCTACGTCGGACTTCTTAGTGGGGTCGGGCTCTTTGTCCACCGAGATGCTCGTACTGGCGATACCGATGTGGAAACAGGCCGAGTTGCTACCGTGGTTCAGACCATCAAGCTCCCACCAGTGGTGTCGCTACCTGACGGTGTGACTGTCTCGGTGTGGGTTATCCTTATTGTCGGGGCGGCCATCGGCTTTCTCTCTGGCTGTCTCGGCGTCGGTGGAGGATTCCTTCTGCTCCCCATCATGATCTACGGATTCAGAATTCCCGCTGCAACCGCTGCTGGGACCAGCATCCTACAGATCTCGGTTTCGGGGGCGTTCGGGACGTTCGTCTACGCCCAGTCGAACGCCGTCAATATTCCCGTTGTTGCAGCGTTACTCGGCGGGAGCGCGCTCGGCGCTCGCATTGGTGTGAGTGCGACGCAGCTGGTGAACGAGGCTGACATCAATGGATGCTTCGCGGGTATGCTACTCGCTGGGGGTGTCGCCACCACGAGTAAGCAAGCAAGTGTCGCATACGGTGTTGAGACGCTCGAGACAATGAGTGCAGTCCTCATCTTTGGAACCACAGCTCTGGTCAGTGGTGCGATCGTCCATGCGTCGATCGAGGCGCTCAGGAAGAATCGAGAGCGTGGGGCCCACTGACTACTGGGATAGCTTCGACAGATACTCCACTGGGGTCCGAACAGGTGGTGCCTCGCGATCTGTTATGGTTCTGCAACCGTGATACTGGAAAGTGTCATTGGAAGTGTAGTCTCTACGGTTTGGCTTCGAACACGAGATTCAGTGGCGTCTCAGTCGCCCGGCGGAACCGGGTAAAGCCGCCGTCCGTGACGGCTTCCCGGATACCCGCCTCGCCGGCCTGTGCGCCCAGTACGCGCTCGGCCTCCTGGTCAAGTGCGCCCGGCGTGCAGATCAGCGTCGAAATCGAGTAGGCCGCCCGACCCATCGGATTGAGGTTGTCCTCCACGCTGTCGTTGGCGAACAACTCGACGATCATCCACGTGCCGTCGTCGGTGAGCGTGTCGCGGACGTGGGCCGCCGCGCCTACGGGATCGCCCATGTCGTGGAAGGCGTCGAACGTGGCCACGAAGTCGTACCTCGAACCGTTGTACGATTTGGCCGTCGCCACCTCGAAGCTCACGCGGTCGGCGACGCCGGCTTCCTCGGCTCGCTCCCGGGCCGTCGCTACCGACGGTTCGTGGGGGTCGATGCCGACGAACGTCGATTCGGGATACTCCTCGGCCATTAAGATGGTCGACGCGCCGTGGCCACACCCCACGTCAGCGACGCGTCCGCCGGTTTCGAGCGTTGCATTCACGCCGTCGAGCGCGGGAATCCAGTTGTCGACGAGGTTCGCCGCGTACTGTGGGCGCCAGGAGCACTCGATGGCGTGGAATAGGTCCGCGTCGTGTTCGTGCCAGCCGACACCCTCTCCCGTGCGGAACGCCTCTGCGAGCTGTGATTCGATCTTGGCCGCCGACAGGGCGACCCGAAAGTTACCAGCCATGAATGCCGGGCTGTTCTCGTCGGCCAGCAAAGCGGCCTGTTCGGGGGTGAGGCTGTAGCGGTCAGTCTCCGGGTCGTAGGTAACGTACCCGCCGGCGGCTTGTGAGCGCAACCACTCGCGGACGTACCGTTCGGCGGTGTCGGTCTCTTCGGCCAGTCCGATGGACGTGAGCGGCCCCGCATCGGCGAGGGTCTCGTACAGCCCGAGTTCGTCGCCGATGACGACCAGCGGTGCATGCGCAGTCGCTCCGAAGTCGGTCAGGGCTGTCTGTACGTGTTGGTTCAATTGTTCTTGGTCGAGTGCCATGATTTGTCGTAGTTGGCGTTGTCGGACGCTGGGTTCTGTTCCCCTCGAACGACTTCGTTTGCGACAACAGTATAGGCATCTGATGGAACCGTTTCACACCGTGCAACACGTACTCCGCTCTGCGTCCGTACTTCGACGCGGACAGAGACGGGCCTTTTCTTGACATCCTCCCCGCGCTGAAGCGCGAGGATTCCCGACCGCGTTGGGATATTGTGGTTTACGACGTGACCCGTTCTCGAGGTGCGAACGCACCAGTTTCCTTGTCAAACAGGAACGTCGATGGCTGTGCCAACCAGCCGTTACTCCTATCACCACCATCCGTGGCAGGACTCGGAGATACTTTCTGTCGAATGTTCTCAGCACCGTTCACATCAGCGTTCGCCACCGTCTCGCACTCGTCACAGACGTACAAACCGCGTTCAACACGGTTCGCGTCACGTTTGCGACCACAACACGAACACGACTTCGACGTATCCCGCTCGGATACCTCCTTAACCGCGATACCTTCCATCTCCGCTTTGTATTCGAGGAGGTCGGTGAAGCGGTCGAACGCCCACGAGTGCAAGTCGAGGTTGCCGTGTTTGCCCCAGTTCTTTGACTCGCCGTTTTCCTCGTCTTCGCGGATACCGGAGAGGTCGCCCACCACGATGGTTCCAACTCCTTCATCCACACATCGTTCAACAATGTGTTTCGAGAGGGTGTGGAAGTAGTGGGTGCGGCGAGCCGACTTCTTCTGGTTCAACCGATTTGCTTGCTTGGACGTAGAGTCGTCACAGCAAGCGATTCGCTTGCTGAAGTAGTAGTCGTCCTGCTTCAGGCAGTTCAGCGGATACAACTCGCTATGGCCGTCCTCGTAGGCGAGCGCGGCGAAGTTGTTGATGCCGAGATCAACACCTACTGTCTTCTCACTCGGTGGGTCGGACACTTCGATTTCGACTTTGCACACGAAGTGTAGTTCCCACTCGTGGCCTGTCCAGACCGCCCGAACTTGTTGGACGCTCTCGACTGCGGAAACGTCAACGTCGGGTCGGGTCTGGTACTCGCAGAGGATGAAATCCGACCAGTACCCTTTCAGGTTCGAGCCCTTACTGAGTCGGACTCGGTTGTACTGGGTGTCGAGTTTGAAGCCTTTGTTCTTGAACGTGACCGTTGAACGCGGGTGTTCGTCGCCGTGTTTTCGGTAGCCGGGTGGGTTCGCCCTCATATCTCCGTTGCGTCGTTTGCCGTACCAGCCGTTGAACGCCTCAGCGAGTTCTTGGAGGACTCGCTGACTTGACTGAGAATGCAGGTCATCGTAGCGTTCGTGGCTCTTGAGGTACGCGGTGAGTTCATCGTGTTCTGGGATGTAGTCGATTTCGTCCCAGACACGACTGATTGTCCACCGTCCGACGTTCCAGAGTTTCGAGGCTGAGAACCCGAGGGCGTCAAGGTCGTCAGACACCTGTTGTTGATTCCTGATGGAAGCAGTGTAGGTGCGGGTGACGACCTGTTTCGCCATACGTAACCTATGTAGACAAACCTACTTGTAGGTATGGATTATGCCACGTGGAATATCCTGCCCTGCCATCGAGCGGTGGTTTGCGTAGGTTATTGTCGGATTCATCCCCGCCCTGAAGAGGCGAGGCTTTCTCCTTGACTCTCCGTAAGGCTGTCTCGGGCAGTCCGGTTTCCCGGACAGATGTCCCCCTGGGATTCGTTCGGGACCCCGCCATGAGTCCGTCACCTGGGAGCCGCTGCTGCTACGGCTCCGCCTAAACGGATTCTTGGTCGTTCTCTAACGCCGACGCGGTGAGTCGGGTCGCCCCCTCCCGGTACTCTTGGAACGTCTCCGTGAGTAGATCGACGAGGGCCGGATCGTCGGATTCGATTACGCCTACATTGACGTCCCGATCGTCGGCGACGATGAGGTAGGCTGTTCCGTCGTAGATGCCTCCAGGCTCGACGTCACCGTCGTATACGAATACTGTGGAGCGATCGGCGGCGACGATTTCCTCGAACGTATCCGAATAGGAAGACGTCATCACCGACTCGATCACCTCCGGCGTAGTCACTAGCTCGCACGTCTGCGTGCCGCCGACCACTGCCTCGTGTCTCGCTTTGATGCACGGCTCGGGAAGCCTATCAGCGAGTGTGTTCGTCGAGGTCGACTCACGCTCGATATCCAGCACACGGGCCACTGGCGCCATCGGATTGTCGGGGGTCGCCGCGGTGATCTTGGCCCCGGTCAAGACCTCGAGGTCGAACCCGAAGTCCAATTCCCCCAGCGGAAACCACGGGAGCAGTTCACGCAGATCGCTGGCGGTCGTCATGTGGTCGTAGAGGTCGATGAACGTGCTCGCTACGTATTCTCCGAGCGGGGTCAACGCGTATCGGTTCCCATCCCTCGCTACCCAGCCCCGACTCTCGAAATCGCCGAGGAGGCGACTGATCGTGGCTTTAGAGGCCTCGGTCTCGCTCCGTAATTCCGACCTGGTTCGGGGGCCTTCCACGAGGGCTTCGAGCGCAGTGAATCGATTCTCCGAGTCCGCAAGAAAGCGGATGTCTTCGAGCGGAGAGAACATGAAAGTCACAACGGTCGATGATTGCATAACTGTACTGTTAGGGTATAGCACGCTCTCGGATTCATTATGACCGTTCGGGAGCCTTTCGGCAAGCCTATCCGATCATTTCCGGATAACGGAACCACCGTTACCTATCTTTTCTGTCTCTACCGTTTTGAGGCTTTTCGGCTGTACGTCGAAAGGAATGTATGGCGTGCGGTGAGATTCGATGGTCCAGCTACGACGAGATCCCCTGAGGATATATTGGGCTCACGCTGCCACGCGAACCATGTCCTCGTTCACCGATCGAGGGACAAACGCGCAACTGCCGGAAGAGGGATCAGTGAATGGATCGGCAATAGAAGGGCTAAAAGTCTCGTTTTCGCCTACCGGCTCTCTCTTTGTTCGACCTTGTTCAATTCGATCAACAGCCGGAAGATCGCCTTCACGAGGTTCGCATCCACGTCGAACGTCTCTGCGTTCGCACCGGCCCGTGACATTACCTTGTCCTCCTGGGATTCGTCGGTCGTCGGGAGATCGCGTTCGGCTTTGACCTGTGCGATCGTGTCGGCGACGTACGTCCGGCGGGCGATCAGTTCGACGATGTCTCGATCGATCTCCTCGATCTCCTCGCGTAATTCCTCCAGTCGCATTTCTTCTGGGTTCGAACTCATAGTATTCGTGCTCCGTGTGTTCGCGTTGTCGTCTCTAACAGCGTGCCGTCCCGATCGGCCCACCGGTTTCGAACCGCCTCGAGGCGATCGGCGTCGCCGACGGCGACGACGCTGGGGCCGGTACCGGACAGCGAAACGCCGGTTGCGTGTTCCATGGCCTCGATCGCCGGATCAGTCGGAAAGTCGAGTGCGGCCGAAAAGGCGAGTCCGTTGACCGTCATCGCCTCGCCGTAGCGACCCTCCAGCGCGAGTTCCTCGACGAGTCGAGCCATCGGGGCGATCTGCCGACATCGATCGACGTCCGCGTCGGCACTGAATGCGCGTTCCGGCGGCGTCCAGACGAGAACGTCCCACTCGACACGCCCCCGGGATAGCAGTTCGTCGGCGGTGTTGTCGGTGATCGTGACGCCGCCGAGCATACTCGCGCTCGCGTCGTCGAACGCCCCGGTGACGGTGACGCCGACGGTGCGGGCCGCGTCGACGCCGAGGACGCACGCCTCCGTGGGGGTGATGTCCCCCTCGACGTCCGACCCGGCGAGTGTGACACCGAGTGCGTCGCAGGCGGCGAGAATCGTGGCGTTCGCGGCCGCGCTCGAACTCTTCAGTCCGGCCGCCATGGGAACCTCGCTTTCGGTGTGTACGGTGCCGCCTTCTTCGTCGCCGAATCGATCGACGACGGCCTCGACGCAGCGTTCGACGAGCCTCGTGTCCGCGTTGGGTTGGCCGGCGATCGAGCCGGTTACGCCGTCCGCATCCGGATCGAGCGTCACTGTCGCGCGCGTCTCGACGTCGATCGCGAACGCGGCACCGATCCCGGTCGCGAGCGCGTTCAAGACGGTCCCGGCACCGGGCGCGGCGGCCTGTCCCTCCATGTAGTACTCGCCGAGAGGCTGCTAAAAAGATGTAGCGATGACGGCGAATACGCCATCGTCCGTTTATCGATCGTCGTTTGCCGCACACTCCGCACACAGCGGTCGATAACACGCGGGACTGCTCGTCGCGTGGACGACGGGGGTGTCGCGACCGCAGGCCAGACAGGGGGCGGTCTCGATCGCGTCACTCCCGTCCTCGCTCATAGGTACCGTTCGACACACGCCCGCAAAAAGGTACGGGCAGTTCGGTCGACACACGCTCGCAAAAAGGTACGGGCCGTTCGGGATCGAGACGGCGCGTTTTTCCCCGTTCCGATCAAAGTCGGGCGTATGAGCGCACGCAACGACATCGCCCCGGACACGCTCGGCGTCGAACTTCGACCCGAGGGCGTCGTCGTCGAATACGCCGACGGTCGTACGACCCTGTACCACGGCGTGCCGAAAAAGATCTCCGACACGCTCCGGACTGGTCCGGGGAAGGAAACGCACGTGCTGGTCACAGATCCGACCGAGACGGAGGGCGTCATGCTCTACGTCAACGACCGTAAAACCCACGACAGCATCCTCAAAGACACGGGCGTCGGACGGGTCATACTCGAGCAAGGTGAGCAAGAAGAGGTGTTTCCTGGCGTCACGGTTCGACACGTCGACGGGCTTCGGAACGAAGTCGAAGCCGATCCGGCCGTCGCCAGAGGGCGCGTGTTCGTCTTCGTCGAGGACGACTGGGGGGAGGAAAGCTACGAATTCGTGTCCGAGGCCGAATCCGGTGACGAGTCCGAATGAGCCTGCAGAAACGGTGGCGCGATCTCGACCGATCGACGATCGCACGAGCCCCCGATCGGTACGGCGTCTACGAGCTGGGCACCGAAAGCGGCGACTCCCTCGGCGTGTCGGTCGGCGTTCTCCGCGACGAACTGAAAGACGCACTGGCGTACGGTACCGCCGCGAAGGTTCGTTGGATCGAGGCCACGTCGAAAGCACACGCCGAGCAGTTGGCCACCGAACACTGACCCGTCGATTTACGATCGTGATCGCAGCATCGCCGATCAATGAAGGTACGTCGGATCCTCGGCGTCACAGTTCTCCTCGTGACGTTTCGCGTCCGTTTCGTCGTCAAGAAGGAGCCCACATTTATCGCACTTGAACCACGTCCCGTCGTCCCGTTCAGTTCTCGTGACCATACCTTGCGATTCGTTAGCAATTCGTAAAATCATTACCCCACCCAACCGCCGTCCAGACGGGACCGGGCCGCACCAGTCCGTCGATCGCCGCCTGTCGGGAACGTTAAAGCACCGCGACCGCCAAGAGGGGCCATGAGCGACGATCCCGGTGTCGATCTCACCGTTCGAAGCGCCGAAAAGCGCGACGCCGGACGGGGGATCGCCCGCCTCCCATCCTCCACAATGCGTTCTATCGGCGTCCTCAGCGGCGACACCGTCGTCATCGAGGCCGATCGGACGACGGTCGCGAAAGTGTGGCCCGGCGGCCCCGGAGCCGAAGGCGGAACCATCCAGATAGACGGCGACACGCGATCAAACGCGGGGGCGTCGATCGGCGAAACCGTGCGCGTCTACAAAGAGTCCGTCGACGACGCTCGGTCGGTCGTCCTGTCTGCACCAGAGGAACTCACGGACGCGGACGTCAGCCACGAGACGATCGAATCTGCGGTCAAACGCGACCTCCGCGATAGACCGATCCGACAGGGGGAGGGCGTTCGAATCGAGCGGTTGGCCGGAAGTCGGTTCACCGTCGCGGAGACGGACCCGACCGGGACCGTCCGCGTGACCGAAGCCACCAGGCTCACGGTCCGACAGCGCGGCGGCATCGAGAAAGCCGTCGATCGGGTCACCGGCGGCACCAAAGACAGTGACGCGGATCGATCGACCGACGGCGTGACCTACGAGGACATCGGCGGGCTCGACGAGGAACTCGAACTCGTCCGCGAGATGATCGAACTGCCGCTTTCCCGTCCGGACGTCTTCACCCGACTCGGGATCGAGCCGCCGAAAGGCGTCCTCCTGCACGGGCCGCCGGGGACAGGCAAGACGCTGATCGCGAAAGCCGTCGCAAACGAGGTCCACGCGAGTTTCCGAACGATCTCGGGCCCGGAGATCATGTCGAAATACAAAGGCGAATCCGAAGAGCGTCTCAGGGAGGTGTTCGACGACGCCGCCGAAAACGCCCCGGCGATCGTCTTCTTCGACGAGATCGACTCGATCGCCGGCAAGCG
>JBNJFV010000092.1:3706-9781 GCA_051747145.1 Halobacteriota archaeon | reverse complement strand
CAATTCGTCGTCGGTCAATTCGTCGTCGTCAGTGTCGGCTGTAACGACGCCGATACCAGCCGCGGCCGGGACGGCCACGAGCATCGTCACAGCAACGAACACTGCAAGCATTCTGGATGCGTTCATTCCGATTCGTCGAACAACCGGATACTGCTTTAATACCGGTAGCGCTGAAGTCGCATCGACCCGTTTTTCGTCCATTTAAGCGGAGTTAAACGGGGTTCAATCGCGTTAATACAATATACCTGACACGGTCGGGGAAGAGATCGAAGCGGGGGGCTACTCCGTGCTATGTCGGCATCCCCCGCTTCACCGCGGTTTCGGCAGTGGAATCACTAAACGATTCTGGTGTATCCGTCGAACGCCACCCAAAAAGTATAATTTCCCGACACGTCGAGAGGACGTGCGAGCAATCGAACCCGACGAGGAGGTCGCACACGACCGTCCGTGCGATATGGCGACACCCGTCACTGACGTACCTTCTTGTAAGACCGAACCGTACAGTCACACATGGTGATACTTGTCGCGATCGACGAGAACGAGCGATCGAAGCGTGCGCTGAGAGTCGGGGTCGACCTCGCGCGGACGTACGGAGACACACTCATCGCCCTCCACGTAATCCCGACCGAGGAGTACGAATCCCACCGGCGCTCGATCGAGGCGATCCCGGAACTTGCGGACGTGACGATCACCCAAAAGGTCGGCAGCGCGAAGACCATCGCCGAAACGATGGTTCGAGAGACGATCGAGGACTTGGAGGGCGTGCAGTTCGAACCGCGGGGTCGCGTCGGCGACGTCGCCGAGGAGATACTCGACGCGGTCGCGGAGATCGACCCCCGGTATCTCGTTATGAGCGGGCGACGGCGATCGCCGACCGGAAAGGCGATCTTCGGGAGCATTTCGCAGACGGTGCTTTTGAACGTGGACTGTCCGGTCGTGACGACCCTCCAGGAGCGCTGAGCGACGCTCGACAGTCACTCGTCGACGGGTTGGGTTAGCTCCTCGGCGACGATCGAGGCGTCCAACAGCCGGGGATCGATCGCCAGATCCGTCTGCGCCGTCGCGAACTCCGGCAGGGATTCGTCGGCGTACACGACGATCTGGACGTCCGGATGCCGGTCCTTCGCAACGGCGATTCCGGTCGCTTCGGCGGTGTCGGTAAAGGCGATGGCGTCGGCCGCGTCGATTCCGGCGGCCTCGAGCGTCTCCGCTGACACGACGTCGTCGATCCGAGCGACCGTCGCCCCTTCCGCTTCGAGCGCCTCGCCGAGTCCGTGCCGATCGGGGCCGGCGACGATGACGGTGTGGCTCATCTGAATCACTCGTACTCGATCGTCGCCGGTGGCTTGTGCGTCACGTCGTAGACGACGCGGGCGACGTCGTCGTTCGTACCCGTGATGCGGCTTTGGATCCGCTGGAGGACCTCCCAGGGCAGCTCCTGGGCGCGGGCGGTCATCCCGTCCCGGGATTCGACCGATCGAACCGAGACGATCCATCCGTGGACGCGATTGTCGCCCTTCACGCCGGTTCCCTTCCCGATCACGGCGGCGAACGCCTGCCAGGGGTCGTGCGCTTCGAGTTCGTCCTCGACGACGTGACAGGCCTCTCGGGCGACCGCCACCTTCTCGGGGGTCACTTCTCCGAGCACTCGGACGGCGAGTCCGGGGCCGGGAAACGGCATCCGTTCGGAGATAATCTCCTCGAGGCCCAGCGCCCGAGCCACGTCCCGAACCTCGTCTTTGTAGAGGTCCCGAACCGGCTCGACGATCCCCTCGAAGTCGACGATATCGGGGAGCCCGCCGACGTTGTGGTGGGACTTGATCCCGCCTTCGCTCTCGATTCGATCGGGGTAGATCGTCCCCTGAACCAGGTACTCGGCGTTCGTGTCTCTCGCCTCCCGTTCGAACTCGCGGATGAACCCCTCGCCGATGACCGCGCGTTTCTCCTCGGGATCGGTGACGCCGGACAGCGCCTCGAAGAATCGCTCCTCGGCGTCGACGATCCGGAGACTCTCCATGAACGAGAAGGTATCTGCGATCTGTTCGGTCTCGCCCTTCCGCATGAGTCCGGTGTCGACGTACACCGGAGTCAGCTGCTCGCCGACCGCCTCGTAAGCGAGCGTCGCCGCCACCGACGAGTCGACCCCGCCCGAAAGCGCGATGATCGCGTTCGCGTCGCCGATCTGTGCTTCGATCTCCGCGATAGCGTCTGTGATGAATTCGTCTACGTCAACCATGTCAGATAGTCGCCTCCTCGTTGTCGGTCAGTTCAGCGTCGGTGCCGGTCGATTCGTCGGACGCCCGCAGAACGGCGTCGACGAATCCGACGAACGGCGGGCTCGCCCGATCGGGTCGCGATCGGAACTCCGGATGGAACTGCGTGCCGAAAAAGAACGGGTGAGCGTCCCGTTCGAGGATTTCCATCCGCCGCCCGGCTGTTCCCGAGAAAGTGAGCCCGTCCGCCTGCAGCTGTTCGATGTATTCGGGGTTCACCTCGTAGCGGTGACGGTGGCGCTCCGTACAGCTGTCGTCACCGTAGACGTCCGCGGCGAGCGTCCCCGGTTCGATCGCCGTTTCGTGTGCACCGAGCCGCATCGTCCCGCCCATGTCGTCGAGGTCGTGCTGTTCGGGGAGCAGATCGATCACCGGATACGGGGTCTCGGGATCGAGTTCCGCAGAGTGTGCGCCGTCCCAACCGAGGACGTTTCTCGCGTGTTCCACCACGGCCATCTGAAAGCCCAGACAGAGTCCCAGGAACGGCACGTCGTTCTCGCGGGCGTAGCGGATCGCCTCGATTTTTCCCTCGGTGCCGCGGGAGCCGAATCCGCCGGGGACGACGACGCCGTCGGCCTCCTGCAGCCGTTCGGTGTGGTGATCTCGCATCTCGTCCGAATCGACCCACAGCACGTTTACGTTGGCTTCGAGTTCGATTCCGGCGTGCTTGAGCGCCTCGTGGATCGACATGTACGCGTCCTCCAGAGCGTACTTGCCGACGAGTGCGACGTCGATCGTTCGGTTCCGATCGCGAGTGACGAGTTCGCGCCACCGCTGGGATCGATCGGCCTTCGGTAGCGCCTCCCCGGCGAGCCCGAGCCGCTGCATCACGTACTCGTCGAGACCTTCCTCCTCGACCATCAGCGGGACGTGGTAGATGTCCTCGACGTCGGGGTTCGAAAAGACCGCGTCGGTGGGAACGTCGCAGAACCGGGCGATCTTCGTCTTCGTCGCAGAATCGAGCCGGTCCGCACACCGACCCACGAGGATGTCCGGCTGGAGGCCGATCGATCGCAGCTCCTTGACCGAGTGTTGGGTCGGCTTCGTCTTCTGTTCGCCGTTTTTCGAGTACGGGACGAGAGTCACGTGGGTGAAAAGAATGTCTTCTGGGTCCTCCTCGCTGGCGAACTGTCGGAGTGCTTCCAAAAACGGCATCGACTCGATGTCGCCGACCGTCCCGCCGATCTCGACGATGCAGACGTCCGTCCCCGCAGCCGCCTCACGGATCCGGCGTTTGATGTCGTCTGTGACGTGCGGGATGATCTGGACAGTCTTCCCCAGATAGTCCCCGGCGCGTTCGGCCTCGATGACGCTTTGGTACGTCTTGCCGGTCGTGACGTTGTGATCGGAGGTCATGTCTATCCCCAGAAACCGCTCGTAGTTCCCCAGGTCGAGATCGACCTCCCCGCCGTCTTTCAGGACGTACACCTCGCCGTGTTCGTAGGGGTTCATCGTGCCCGCGTCCACGTTGAGGTACGGATCGACCTTCACCGCGGTCACGTCGAACCCCGCGTTCACGAGGAGACGACCGGTGCTGGCGGCGGTAATTCCCTTCCCGAGGCCGGACATCACACCCCCTGTTACGAAAACGAACTTGCGACCCAGCGAGGGGTCGTATCCCGTGTCGGGTTCCGTCGGCATACCGACTGTGCGCAAGGGTCGGTCAAAACGGTTTCGAACGGGCCACTTGCGTGCGGCGGAGACGCACCCTTCGATCGACCGATCCGTCGAATCGTCGATCGACCGGTCCGTTCACCGTCACCGATCGAGTTCGGGCGGCCACTGTCACCGATCGGTCCGAGAGACGCCGTCCAGTTCGAGGGCGAGATCGGGACCGAACGCGCCCGCCGGCGTCCGGTAACCGGTCGGTGCCTCGCCTTCGAGCACTCGATCGGCGATCGCCAGCGCCGCATCGACGGTCACGTCGTAGGGATCCGGCGTCGAAAGCAGCGATTCGACCGTCTCGCCGGTAGTCCGACTCCACGCTTCGCCCCAGATGGTCATCCGCGTCGCCTTGCGGTCGGCCTCGTCGGGGCCCTCGACGAGTCGGTCTATGACCGCCGCACCGATGGACTGGACGGCCGAGGTCCCAACGAGCGGGCCGAGCCGATCGCCGAAGCGCACGGCGAGGCGGGCGGCCGTCGGCAGCCGCATGTAGACGCGGACGTTCGGAATCCCGGTCGTGTGATACGCCGTCGAAACGTCGCCCCACGGGACGGCCGTGACCGACCGCTCCCCCCAGCCAAAATCGACCGCCCGGGTCCGATCGGCCGCCGGGACGACGCGCAGGGTGCCGTCCTGTCGAATCGCGCCGCCGTCGCCGAGCCCGCCGAACGCGGTCTTGGCCGTCCCCGGCGAGATCGACCCGCCGCCGGCGATCGCAACCGAGAGGTGGCTCGCAGACGGCACCCGATCGTGCAGGTGCGCGGCGAGACAGTCGGTCGGCACCACGTCGAACCCGACGCCAGGAAGGAGCGTGATTTCGGCCGCCTCCGCGTCCTCGCTCCGGCGAGCGAGCCGTTCGAAGACCGAAATCTCGCCGGTGATGTCGAGGTAGTTCGTCCCCGTCCGGAGGCAGGCGTCGACTAGCGGCTCGGCGGTGTCCTCGAACGGCCCCGCGCAGTTCAACACGGCCTCGACGTCCGAGAGGTGATCGTCGATCCGATCGGGGTCGGCGAGGTCGAACGAGCGGCTCCTGAGATCCAAACTCGCCGCCAGTTTGTGGACGTTCCTGGCGGTCCGACCGGCGAGAATCGGGGACTGACCGCGGGCGAGCGCCTCGCGGGCGACGCGTTCGCCGGTGTAACCGTTGGCACCGTAGATGAGAAGCTCGGCCATACAGGTCGTTCGTTCCACCGTCACGTAAAGCGCCGTGATTGCTGGAGCCGCTTTGACGGCGTGGCGCACCGGGATCGAAACCGTTGCCGGCAGTATCGGTGCTTTGAGGACGATCGACACCCGACACTACTGCATGCGATTTCACCGACTCGGACTCGGGACCTATCAAAACGAGGACCACGACCAGTGTGCCAACAGCGTCGCCACCGCGATCGACGTGGGATATCGCCACATCGACACCGCACAGGGGTACGACAACGAGGCGGCCGTTGGAGCGGGGATCGAGCGATCGGGCGTCGATCGCGAGGAGGTCTTCGTCGCGACGAAGCTCTCGACGGACAATCTCGCCTACGACGACGTGATCGCGTCCACCGAACGGAGCGCCGAAAAACTCGGCGTCGAGACGATCGACCTCATGTACGTCCACTGGCCGCTCAACACGTACGACCCCGCCGAGACGATCCCGGCGCTCAACGAACTCGTCGATCGGGGGCTCGCTGAGCACGTCGGCCTCTCGAACTTCCGACCCGACCAGCTGGCGGACGCGATCGATCGCCTCGACGTACCGCTTTTCGCCCACCAGGTGGAGATGCATCCGCTGTTCCAGCAAGCTGAGCTGCGTGAGTACGCCCGCGAGGACGACCACTGGCTCGTCGCCTACTCGCCGATCGCGCGCAACGCCGTCGCGGACGTCCCCGAACTACTCGAAATCGCCGACAAACACGACAGCACGCCAGCCCAGATCAGCCTGGCGTGGCTGCTGGCGAACGATCACGTCGCACCGATCCCGAAAGCGACCGGCGAGGAGCACATCCGCGAGAACTTCGAGGCGCAATCGATCGACCTCGACGCCGCAGACCTCGAAACGATCGACTCGATCGATCGACGCCGACGAGTCGTCGACTTCGAGGAGGCCCCCTGGAATCAGGTGGACTAGTCGACGCTACGGGGTCAAGGTGGCCGA
>JBNJFV010000092.1:0-3606 GCA_051747145.1 Halobacteriota archaeon | reverse complement strand
CGACGCTACGGGGTCAAGGTGGCCGACGCTACGCGGGCGAGGTAACCGATCTTACTCGGGTCGAGTGACCGGCGCGTTCGGCCGATCGCCGTTCGCGTCCGACGATCGATCGGTGCCAAGCGACGTGACCGAGGTGACCTGATCGGCCGACTGGACGTCGCCGTCGACGAGCTGTCGGCTCGACCTGTCGATCTCTGTGACCTGCTGTGCCTGATTGCGGTTCGATTCGGCGATCTCTTCGGTTCTGTCTGCGATTTCTTCGGCCATCTCGGTGCTGTCGGCGATCATTCCCGCGACCGCTTCGGTCGTCCCGGCCTGATCGTCGGTCGCCTCGGAGACCTCTTCGACACCCTCGGTCGCCCGTTTGATCGCCGCGGCGATCTCCTCGAGGTTTTCGAGTGCGTGTTCGACCTGATCGACGCCCGCTTCGACCTGCGTTGCGGTCGTTTCGAGGCTCTCGACCGTCTCGGCGCTGTCCTCGCGGATCCGTTCGACCATCGATTCGATCTCTGCGGCCTGTTTTTGTGATTCGGTGGCGAGCGATTTTACCTCGTCGGCGACGACCGCGAAACCGGATCCGGCTTCGCCAGCCCGTGCGGCCTCGATCGAGGCGTTCAACGCCAGCAGGTTCGTCTGCTGGGCGATGTCGTTTATCACGTCGACGACGTCGTCGATGTCCGTGATCTGCGCTTGGAGGTTTTCGACGTCCTCGGCGGCGGTGTCGGTCGTGGTGCCGATCTCGTTCATCACCGACACCGCGTCGCCGGCTGCGCTTCGACCGTTCTCGGCGAGCCGTTCGGCTTCTTTGCTCGTCTCTGCGACCTCGTTCGCCGTCGAAGCGATCTCCTCGACGGTCGCCGAAAGCGTCGACACTTCGCCCGTCGCCTCGCGCATCTCCGCGGACTGTTCGGCCGCGAGATCGCTCAGTTCGTCGGAACTTTTCGCGATCTGGGTCGTCATGCTCGCCAACTCTTCGATCGGCGTTTGGATCTCCTCTGTGACCTCGGTGGTCAGCTGTTGTTGTTTCTCGATTTGATTTTGGATGTCCGTGGCGTAGGAATTGATGAACGTGTCCATCGCGATCGACTGGTCCATCGCGAGGAGTTTGAGCAACGACATCGCCGTATCGACGGTGTCCTCGACGGCGGCCTCGACCGCGTCGGCTGCGTCCGCATCGAGGTCGCTCGCGTGCGTGGCTGTCATCTCCTCGCCGATCGCTCCGAGTAACCCGTCGTAGTAGACCGTATACTGGCTGAGATACAGGTCGGGGCCGATGTCGAGCAGATCGTGGATCTTGCCTACCCGTGCCCGACGGGCGAAATACCGCTGGTCGTACTCGCCGCTGCCGAGTTCCGCGAGGTATCGCCGTTGACTGGCTTTGAGTTCGTCGACCGCTTTCGTCGATCGGTCCAACACCGCAGCCGCTTCCGCAGTCCCGGTGATTCGATCGTAGAACTCGTCTACGAGCCCGTCCGCGACGCGATCGAAGGTCGGCTGGAGCGACGACAGCCGCTGTGCGTCGTCGGCTGTGAACCCGGCGTAGCGTTTTCTGGCGTCGATAACGTCCCCATCGACGCCGAGATCCGAGAGGAGTTCCGCACCGTCGACAGCAGTCCGTATGTGCTCGTCTACCGCAATAGTACCGGAGGATTCCGACATACAGATCCATCCCGAAGAGAGGTTATGACACTTCCCCCGTAGGTATCAGTATTGATATCTATGCAACTACCGGAGGTCTGTGTCGACCTGTCGAGAGCGGCTGCCGTTGCCGACGACGAAAGCCGAAAAAGGACGGCAACCGAGAGACGAATGTATGGAACGCGTCTCCGCACCCGGACGGCTCCACTTCGGGTTTGGCAACCTCAGCCTCTCGAAGTCGCGGCTGTACGGTGCCGTGGGGGTCGCGATCGACGGGCCGGAGACGACCATCGTCGCACGTCGAGGCGATTCGATCCGGTGTTCCGATCCGACCGTCGAAGCGCATGCCCGCCGCGTGTGTGACTTCCTCGACCTTCCGGGAGCCGTACTCACGGTCGAACGCCGCCTGCCGGAACACGTCGGACTCGGAAGCGGCACGCAGCTCGCACTCGCGACGCTGCAGGCGATCGCGTCGTGTTACGATCGGTCCGTCGACGTGCGAGCGCACGCCCCGGCACTCGGACGGGGTGGTCGATCGGGGGTCGGCGTCGCGGCCTTCGAACGGGGCGGGTTCGTGCTGGACGGGGGCCATCCCACCGCCCGGTTTACGACCGACAGACCCGCCGACGGCGAGTGGACGGTGCCGACGGTGACGGTCCATCAATCCGTCCCCGATCACTGGCGGTTCCTGCTCGTGATCGCCGACGGGCCCGACGGGCGAAGCGGCGAAGCCGAGGACGCCAGCATGCGATCGGTCGTCGAACGCGCGGATCCGACCGTCGCCGATCGTATCGCCGGGCTACTCGTTCGGCGGGTGCTGCCGGCGATCGCCGACGGACGGGCCGAGGCGTTCGGCGACGCGATCGCGGAGATCGGTCGCCTCAACGGCGCGTGGTACGCCGACGAGCAGGGTGGCGTCTACCGGCCGCCCGTCGGTGCGATCGTAGACACGATCGAGGCGTGTCCGGCGGTGTACGGTGCCGGACAGTCCTCGTGGGGGCCGGCGGTGTACGGCGTGACCGACGATCGAAACGCCGACGAAGCCGTAACCGCCGGTCGGGCGGCGCTCGACGAAGCCGGCGTCGATGGTGACGTGCGACTCGTCGAGGGACGTAACAGCGGCGCACGCGTCGAATCTCGGTGAGACCAGCGTACCGGCTACACGACGCGTGCCGAATCTCGGTGAGGCCAGCGTACCGACGACACGACGCGCGCCGAATCTCGGTAAGGCCAGCGTACCGACGACACGACGCGGGCCGAATCTCGGTGAGACCAGCGTAACGGCTAAACGACGCGCGCCGAATCGAAAGGTATGCAGAACATGCCGTTCGGCATCGCGAGGCTCGACGCCACGCTGGAGGGTGGCGCACCCCCGGGGAACGTCGTGTTACTCGCCGGCGAGTCGGGGGCCGGCGCACGCGAATTTCTCCAGACGAGCGCGGCCATGAACACGCTCGCGAGAGCCGACGAGGAGCTTTTCGAGCTGTACTACGGCGACCTCGAAGCTGACACGGTGGTACCCGAGTCGGTCCACTACCTGTCGATAACCTCCGACAGGGACGTAATCGAGCGGGAGCTTCGATACACGCTCGCGGCCGAAATCGTCGACGCTGTCTCCTCGAAACTCGTCTTTCGGGACTTCTCGGCTGAATACTTCCAGGCGAGTCCGATCCCGCGCGAGTGGTACGTCGGCCGCACGACGAAAATCACCGATCTCGCGGGGACACAAAACCGGGAATCGATCTTCGGGGCGCTCGGCGATTACTTCTCGAAACACGCAGACAGCAACCTGTTGGTTCTGGATTCGATCACCGATCTGCTCGGATCGATACGGGACGACATCGTGTGGAACGACATCGCGATGTTGATGCGCGGGCTCAAACGCGCCGCCCACCAGTGGGGCGGATTGATCCTCGTGCTCGTCAATCAGGACAGCCTCACCGAAACGCAGTTCGGCCAGCTGATGGA
>JBNJFV010000091.1:0-9815 GCA_051747145.1 Halobacteriota archaeon | reverse complement strand
GATCGGGCGTTCCCGAAACGTCGATCACGCCGGGGGCGTACACCGGCGCGCCACTCGCGACCTGCTGGGCCGCCGAGGGGGCGATCGTGACGGACGCCAGCCCTTCGAGGGCCCGCTCGGCGGGAGCGACGACCCGTCGGAGCGCGTCCTCGTCGCCGTCGATCGCAAACTGAAGCGCGTCGACGAGATCGTGCATCGTCACGAGATCGGTGTCGTCGAACGGATCGGTCGCCGTTCGACGGAGGTGGCCCATGTGCCCGCCGGTTCCGAGCGCCAACCCGATGTCGTGACACAGTTTCCGGATGTACGTGCCGCTCTCACAGCGAACCCCCAACAGGACCTGCCGCCCCTCGACGTCCAACACGTCGAGATCGTAGACAGTTCGCGTGCGTAGCCGTCGGGTGACGGCGCTCTTTCGTGGCGGTTTCTGGTACAACTGGGCCTCGAACTCCGCGATCGTCGCCTCCAGCGACGCCGGCGGCGGACCGTGCAGTTCGAGCACGGCAACGTATTCTTTCGATCCTTCCAGAAAGACCTGCGCCACCCGCGTCGCGTCCCCCAAAAGCACTGGCAGACAGCCCGTGACCTTCGGATCGAGCGTCCCCGCGTGGGCGGCCGCCTCGATCGGCGTCGCGTCGAACGAAACGCAGGTGTCGGCGACGGCGTCGCGGACCCAGCCGGTGACCTGGTGGGCCGACGGTCCCGGCGGTTTGTCGAGGTTCACGACGCCGAATTCGAGCAGATCGGCGATCGAGCGGTCGGACGGTGGGTCTCGCAGGGGCATGGTCAAAAGTCGTACGTTACGCCGTCGACGAGCGCTTTCCCCTCGTCGCTGTCGGGATCGTACGAGTCGATCGCCGTCGTCAACATTCCGAAGATCCCTTCGGGACTCCACCGCGCGGTGTTGTACGCGATGTCGTAGATCGTAAGATCGCCGATGTCGATGCCGTAGTAGTCGAGATACCGTTTGGCTTCGCTCCGCTCGCGCCTGTCGGTTTCGTCCGCCGCGACGCCGATCGATTTTCCCTCCCGATCGGCGATCCGTTCGGCGCGGATGTGCAACGGGGCGTCGAGCCAGATTTTGATGTCGGCGTGTTCGGCCGCGAGCCAGCCTGCGAGCCGCGACTCCAGAAGGACGTCCTCGCGATCGACGGCGATCTGTCGCAGCCTGCGATCGAGTTCGCGATCGATCGACTCGTCGCTTTCGGCGTGTTCGTTGAACTCGACGGGGGTCATATCCCGTTCGGTCGCCATCTCGCGGAAGATGTCACCGCCAGAGATATGTTCGAGATCGAATGCTTCCGCAAGCGCCGCGGCAGTCGTACTCTTTCCGCTGCCGGGTGGGCCGGAGACAGTAAGCAACATATCCACACTCGGAGGGTATCGGTAAAAGAGGTTGTCCTTCGCCGAGCGGGGACGAGCGGTACGGACACCATGTGCAGCCGACAGAACGGGGTCGATCGACGACGATCGGCAGAGGGTAACGGAGAGCAGGTGGGGTCGACGGCGCTACGCCGACGCAGGACTCATGCTGATGTCGAGACCCTTCTGGATGATCTGGGTGAACGCCATCGAGCAGAGGAAATACCAGACAATCCACATCTGGACCGGCCCGACAATGCCTGTGGTCCACGTCACGTCGCCAGCCAATGGCACGACGATCGAGTCGAGTGAACCGCCCTGGCCGTCCCAGACGCGCCAATACATCCACAGGAACGCCGGTATCGTCAGGAACATGATCCACACCATCGGACGGAACTGCTCTTTCATCATGCCGATCTGATCGCCCATCATCTCCATTTGTTCTTCCTGCAGTTCGTCCATTTTGTCCTCGTCGCCCGATTCCTTGGCCGCCTTGCGGCGCTCCTGCATGTCTTTCATCCGCGATTGGTATTCGCCCATCTTGTCCATGTCCATCAGGCTGACCCGCAGCAGCGACGAGTACAGGCCGGTGACGAGCGCGACGATCATGATGACGGCGTAGAATGGAAGCACGCCGTCGACGGGACCGAGAACGATGTCGACGGTCGATCCAATGACGGCCCGGACCGATTCGAACGCGTACCCGACGAACAAAAGCAGCGTGAACAGGCCGGCACCTTTGTCCCACTTCGACCACGAATTCGATTCGATCTCCTCGTACTCGTAGTCGGATTCAGACTCAAGGCCCTCGCGAACGGCATCGAGGTCTGCGATCTGAAATCCCGTATCGCCGTCGACGAGAACCTCCGTTTCGATGAGCCGTCCCCACTGGCCGCTCGTGATGTCATCGCGAACGTCGACCCACTTCACGTCGCCGCCCTCGGCGCGATCGAGCACGGTTTCGATGGCCTCACGCATCTCTTGGCTCTCGCGAGCCAGCGTGCGGACTTTCGATTCGATCCTACTCATTACCCCGTCGTTGGCAACCAGCCGTTAAGAACCTTTTATTCTGGATTCGACTGACCAGCCCGCGCGCCTGTCGACGAGGAGATCCACGGAGGCGTCGGGTGACCGATCGCCTCAGTTCTCGACGACGTCGACAATCCGATCGAAGACGTCATCGGGCGTCGCTTCGCCGTCGATCTCGACGAGCGTTCCCGCGTTCCGGTAGTGATCGATCACGGGTTCGGTGTTCGCTTCGTATACGCGGAGCCGCTCGCGGACCACGTCCTCGGTGTCGTCGTCGCGTTGGACGAGCCGATCGGCGATCGCTTCGTCGTCGGGCATGTTGAACTCCGTGTGGTAGATGTCGCCCGTTTCGGGGTCCATCCTGCGACCGGTGAGTCGGCGGACGAGTTCCTCCTCGGAGACGTCCAGGTAAATCACGGCCGTGAGGTCTGTGATCTCCGAAAGGTACTCCGCCTGATCGAGGTTCCGCGGATAGCCGTCCAGTACGTAGCCGTCGGCGTCCGACAGCGCCTCCTTGACGATCTCGTTTACGACTTCGTCGGGGACGAGTTCTCCCGCCTCCATGTACTCGCGAGGAGTGCCGTACTCCGTTTCCATGTCTTTGTTCGCGCGGAGCGCGTCACCGGTGGTGACGTGTTCGATGTCGTACGTTTCTGCGAGTCGTTTGCTCTGTGTTCCCTTCCCCGCACCGGGCGCACCGAGCAACAGGATCCGCTTGCTCATACTCGAACCAACAGCGGCTGTGTTTAAAGGTTTGAAGAAACGCGAGGACGCCCACAAACTGACACAGCACTAACAGTATAAAGATAGTATTCTGACACAACAGTCTTGCACGCGTGGTCCTACGAATAAACTGAAAATCGGATCGACAGCAGTAAGGTAATTGGAGGAGACAGACAAGTATAGAATGGCCAATCCAAAACGTGATTATTCTCCGGCATATTCGCGCGGCGGCGACACGAGGTCGTGCGTCGTCGACCGTTGGAACGCGATCGGTCGGGGATGGCAGGCCGTCGTTCTCGGACTGTCGATCGTCTTCGTGCACGCGATCGGTCAGTGGGTGTGAATGGCCGTCGATCGGCAGATTCGATCGACCGCCCCCGGTCTGTTGGTTCTCGCAGTTGGAGGGGTCGCTGCGTACGCAATCGCGACGCTGTCGGCGTGGCTGGATCCACTCGTCGTTGCCGTCGCGATCGGCGTCGCGATCGGCAACACCGTCGGCGTCCCGTCGTGGGCGGCCGCTGGCGTCGAGCTCCGAAAGCTGTTTCTCGAAACGGGGATCGTCCTGCTCGGAGCGAGCGTCGCGCTGTCTGAACTACTCGACGCGGGGATACGACTCGCGCTGTTGGTCTGTGCGACGGTCCTGTTCGGCGTCCTCCTCGTCGAGGCGATCGGGCGGGTCGTCTTTCGACTCTCCGGCCAGCTGACGTCGCTGCTCGCGGCGGGATCGAGCATCTGTGGCGTCTCCGCCGTGGCGGCGATCGGACGGGTACTCGGCGCACGGGACGATCGGCTCGCGCTCGCGGCCGCGACCATCCTCCTGTTCGACGCGCTCACCCTCGTCACGTTTCCGATACTCGGCGCGGCGCTCGGGCTTTCGAGCCTCGAGTTCGGAGTGTGGGCGGGGTTGAGCATGTTCAGCACGGGGCCGGTCGCCGCTGCGGGATTCGCCCACTCCCCGGAAGCGGGCCAGTGGGCGACCGTTACGAAGCTCGCGCGAAATTCGCTGCTGGGCGTCGTCGCTGTCGGCTACTCGGTTGTCTCCGCACGTCGGGGCTCGGAGGCCGCCGAGATCGGACCGAACGCGCCGGCGAAACCGACCGATCCGGACATCAAAGCGTTGTGGAGCGACTTTCCGAAGTTCCTGGTTGGATTTTTTCTCGTCGCGGCGATCGCCAACTCGGGGCTGCTCTCGCCCGCGTCGCTCTCGTCGATCGGTGCCGTGACCGACTGGCTGTTCGTGCTCGCGTTCGTCGGCCTCGGGACGGCGATCAGGGTACGCACCATGCGAAAAGCGGGTCTCGCGCCGGTGCTCGTCGTGTTGGGGTACCTGCTCGTGATTTCGACGCTCGTGCTCGTGGCCGTCCGGGCGCTCTTTTAACCCCGAGACCGTACGGTCGCTATGACTCGATTCGACGCGGCCACCCCGACTGACCGGCGCACGCTGTTCGCAGACGCGATCGTCGCACACCGGGAGCGAAACAGTCGATTTCTCACTGCCGAACCAGACGACACCCCGCCGGGAGCCGACGACGAACTGCGGCCGTGGATTCAATTTTCCGATACGACGTTCGGGATGGACTGTACGGACGCGGAACTCGATCGGCTGAAATCGCTCGTTTCCTCGTATCCGGAGTTCCGGATCGAATCGCTCGACAGTCCTAACGATGCGGCGGGAACGCACGCGCGGGTATCCGCCCGATCGGACGCGAACAGGCTCGCGGGGTTCATGGACGAGGCGTTTCAGCAGGTGTACGGCTACGAGGCGGAGTATACCGTGTGGATCGTTGCGATCTGAGGGAAGCGACTTCGGATCGATCCGGAGGAAATCACCTTTGTCGAAAGCCCGCGTACAATCCGAGCATGACAGAGCCGTTGCTCTCCCGACCGATCGTTCCGATCGCCAACGTGGACGACGCAAAACGGACGTACGAGCGCCTCAAACCGCACCTCGATCCGGGTGCCGATCGACCGCTCGTCGTCTACGTCGTTCAGAAGGCCGGCGGTGGCATCGACAAAGCCCCGTTGGGAAGCGTCGAGGCGCTCGCGGAGGACGTGTTCGAACGCTTCGAGTCGTTGGCCGACGCCGACGGAATCGACGTCGAAACGCGCCGATTGTACGGAACAGACGTCGCCGAAACGATCATTCAAACCGCCAGTGAGGTCGACGCGAGCGCGATCGTCTTCACCTCGCGTGGCGGCGGCCGGTGGCTCGATCTCGTCTCCGGCGGCGTCCGGAGTTCGCTCGTCTCGAAGGCCGATCGGCCGGTGATCGTCCTCCCGACCGAATAGTACCGTCAATGGGACAGTGACACGTGTCCGATCGACACGCCTTACCCGGTGAACGATCCCTCGCGTTTCCGGCGGAGATACAGATACAACAGATGGGTAACGGCGGGGACGAGGACGCCGAATATCCCCCACAGGCCGGCTCGAACGAGCGATATTCCTCGACGGCGGGCGTCCCGGAACACCCACGCTGAGGCGGCGATCGTGATCCCGTAAATCGCGACGAAATACGCCCACGACCTGAGCGTATCTATCAGCAGCGGCGTCGTCGAGGCGATCAGATCCATGCGTTACCGATCCGTTCGGACGGGAGGAAAAGAGCCTATCGGGTCCCGATCGACGGGTCCGTCAGGTCCGCCGCGACGACGAAGTCCGGTTCCGCTGCGACTGACACGCGAGCGGCTGCCGTGTCGCCGATCCACCGGGGGCGTTCGGGGACGAGCACGCGCGCCCTGTCGACGCCGATAGCCGCCGCGTCCCGCTGTATTTCGCGGTACAGCGCCTCGGCGGCAGCCGGCGTCTCCCACGCCGCGATCGCATACAGCGCCCAGCGTTCGACAGCGCCCGCCTCGGTCGTCCGATCGAACGTCCGATCGCGGTACGTAAATCCCGCGAGGCCGTCCTCGTACACCGCGACCAGTCGATCGTCCGCGGCGGCCGCCTCGAGCCGATCGAGGGGCAGTTCGGACAGTGCCCACGACTCCTCGTCGTCCATCACGAGCCCACGGAGGTGATCGCGGGCCGACGAATCGATCCAAAAGGACCACGCCGCCGCGGGGTCCGCCCCGGTCTGCAGGTCGTGTTCGGCGTCCGAATCGGGGACGGGGTGTGTGAACCGAAACTCCGTGACAGGCTCGAAGCCGACAGACTGTGCTTGTCCCAGCCCCGCGACGTTCCACGAGAAGATCATGGCCCTGGCGACCGTCGCGCCTCGATCGCGACACCACCGGAACGCGGCGTTAGTGAGCGGTTTGGAGACACCGAGACCGCGATACTCTGGATTGATCCGCATTCCCTGGAGCCATCCTTCGCGATCGGACAGCATGACGCCCTGGCAGATCCCGGCGACGTCCTCGCCGTCGTCGACGTCGAGGACGAACGTCCGCTGGCGATCGCCGTCGGTTTCGACCCAGTCGGCGAAAACTCGCGGAACGTAGTCGCCGGTGTCCCGATCGGGCCACGTGTTCTCCGTAAACGACACGACTGCGGCCTCGTCGGCCGGACGGGCCTGCCGGACGGTCACGTTCGGCTTCGGTGTCGATTCTCGTGTCGTCATCGCCACGGCTGCGATTCGCGCGTCAACTCGTCAGCGAGGTCCTCTCCCATCGCGTCCTCGACGGCCGTTCGGACGTCCCCGTCTGCGCCGAGGTTCGCGAGCGTCCACATGAGCTTCACCTTCGCCGTCCCCGGGAGCGTGTCGCCCGCTTCGACGACGCCCGCCTCCAGGAGGTCACGTCCCGTATCGTACACCCGATCGCAGACGCGCCCGTCGAGACACTGGCTGGTCATGACGACGACCGCGCCCGCGTCGACGAGCTCGCGAATCCGGGGGATGAGATCGGTGTGGACGTGGCCAAGTCCCGTCCCTTCGATCACGACGCCCGCCGTGCCGTCGAGGTAGTCCCACGCGGCGGGATCCATCCCGGGGGTGAATTTCACCAGTTCGACCGCCGATTCGAGAGCCGGCGCGACGTTCAGTTCGAGGTCGTCCCGTGCGGTGTACTCGCGGGCGAACTCGATCGCCTCCGTGGCGACGTCGCCGTCTCGACCCGCTTTCGTGGCCGCCTCGTAGTCGATCGTCCCGAGCGGACGGTTGCCGACCGTCTCGAAGGCGTCCCGCCGCGACGTGTGGTTTTTCCGGACGCGGGTCCCCCGGTGCAGCGCGCAGTAGTCGTCGCTTTCGGTGCCGTGCATGCAGACGAGCACCTCCGCGCAGTCGGCCTTCGCGGCTTCGACCGCACAGATGGCGTTCATCACGTTGTCCGAGGAGGGTCGATCGGCCGATCGCTGGCTGCCGGTGAAGACGATGGGAACCGGCGTGTCGAGCATGAACGAGAGCGCCGACGCCGAATACTGCATCGTGTCAGTTCCGTGCATGACGACGACGCCGTCGGCACCGGCGTCGATCTCGTCGGCGACCGCACGTGCGAGGTCCTGCCAGATCGTCGGCTCCATGTTCTCGCTGAGGATGTTCGCCACGACCCGACCCCGGTAGTTCGCCCGACCGGCCAGTTCGGGGACCGCCCTGAGCACGTCCTCGGCGTCGAACTGGGCGGTGACCGCACCGGTCCGGTAGTCGACCGTCGAGGCGATCGTCCCGCCCGTCGAGATGAGCGAGATCGTCGCCAGCGAGTCGTCGAACTCGATCTCCGAGACGGCCTCGGCCTCGGCCTCGTCCTCGGCCTCCCCGTCAGTCGCCTCCACCTCGCCGACGTCGTAGACGTTCGATTCGAGGAGTTCGACGGTCGATTCCTCCCGATCGATCCCGATGTTGTACCCGCCGTCGAGTTTGAGCACGAGAACGTCAGCGGTCGACGACGGCATGAGGACGCCCTCGTTCGTAACGCCCGCGCGCTCGACGCGGACACGATCGCCAGGTTGCATACCCGACCGTTTCCCGTCGGCGGACTTGAAACCAGCCTTTCGCACCGGCGATCTCGATGACAGATCTGACACATCAACACAGCCACTCATCGACACCGACCACGATACACAGCCACTCATCGACACCGACCACGATACACAGCCACCCATCGACACCGACCACGACACACAGCCACTCATCGACCCCGCCGATACCCTCCCCACCTCGCACCTCGTCCTCGACGCCTCCGACACAACACACAAGACCATCCGCCTCGCAGTGGCGATATGCAGCGGTCCGACACGCGATCGTCGGCGACCGACGAACCGGGCGGCGATCTCGGCATCGACACCCAATCTGCCGGCGACTCCACCACCCAATCTGTCGGCGACCCCACCGACTCCGAACGCACGCGAGAATCGATATCTCGGATCGGCGTCGACGGCAGATGGTTCTCGGCCAAGGCGTTCGTTCTCTCGGCGGTGCTGATAGCTGTCGGCGCGTTCCTAGGCGGTTCGATCCCGCTCGTCGGCGCGATCGGCCGTTTCATCGGAATATTCGGCGCGGCGTTCGTGATTGGGGTGCTCGTGCGTCACCGCAGGTACCTCGAGGTAGGCGCGAGCGGCGCGATCGTCCTGACCGGATCGTTCGCCCTCGGGCTCCTCTCGGTCGGCGTCCTCCCCGTCGGCGTCGACATCCTCCAGCAGTACGGGGTCGCCGTCGCCGGCGTCGGCGCGGTCGCTGGCGGGGCGATCGCAGCGGTCGGTCACTACTTCGGTCGAGACCTGCGCGAGGGACTCACGAAAACCATCTAGTCGGAGTTACGAGCGACGTCTGAAACCAGCGAGGGGCGAATCCTGCGCGGGCTAGGCAGTCCGTAGCGACCGGTTTTTACGCGGGTAACTAAGCGGGAACCCGGGGACGGTATCGTATGTCCCTCCGCTGGCCGAGCGAGACCGTCGACGACGCCGACTGGCTCCACCTCACCGACGGCGAGATGGTCAGGTGGACGGGTCGGCCGTCCCGGTACACGATCGCGCTTTCGATCGTCGGCTGGGCGGTCCTCACGCTCGCCGGGGTCGCACTCACCGTCTGGTTGCTGCCGATCGCCGAGGAGGCTGCGGTTCCGGGGTGGCTCGGGTACGCACCGCTCGGGCTCACGCTCGTCGGCGTCGGCGGCGTTGGGGGCGTCTATCTCAACTGGCTTCGGCTGCTCTACGTCATCACCGACGAGGAGATCTACGTGAAACACGGGCTCATCTCCCGCGACGTGACGCAGGTCCGAATCGACCGGATCCAAAACACCGCCTACGAACAGTCGATTCTCGAACGCGCGCTGCAGTTCGGCGACGTACGGGTGTACACCGCCGGGACGAACACCGAAGACATCACGTTCAAGAACGTGCCGAACCCAGAACGGGTCAACTCGATACTGAAACGTCGATTGAGCGATCGATCGAACCGACGTCTCGGAGCCTCCCGGAACGTCTCACCGTAGCGTCCAGCCCTCGTCGTTGTGCGTCACCAGCCCGCCGTCGGAAAGCCGGTCGATCGCGTTTTCGACGACGTCAGGCGGCGCGTTGATCCGATCGGCGATCGATCGGGTCCGCCCGTCGGTGTCGACGATCGCAGCGAGCACTTCCGCGTAGAACTCGCTGTCGGTGTCGGTTCCGAGCCGATCGGTGAGCTGCTCCAGCGTGTCGGTCAGTCGGCCATGAACCCACCGCTGGGCCAGCGAGAGTTCGCTTTCCAGCGACTGGAGCCTGTTAAACTCCGCGGCGAGTTCGGAGACCGATTCGCGGTCGGTCCCCCCGTTTGCGGCGACGTCCAA
>JBNJFV010000090.1:0-9837 GCA_051747145.1 Halobacteriota archaeon | reverse complement strand
AGTCGTCTCTGTCCCACTCGGAAACGAGGGCGTCCGCGCAGCGTTCGATCGCCGAAATCGTCTCGCCGTGGGCGTGCAGACACCGACTTTCGACGCGGCATTCGATCGATTCCACGGCGTATCCTGTCGCCCGAACCGATAAATGCGTCCCGTTTTTGTCCCTCGACGCGTTCGCCCGTGTATGGAACTGACCGAAATCGAGGCGACGATCGAAGCAGCGATCGAAGACGCCGAGGCGACCGTCTCGCGACCACGAAGCTACGACGAGAACCACGAGGACGCCCACTTCGCCGTCGTCGTCGTCTCGCCGGCCTTCGAAGGCAAACCGCTCGTCGCCCAACATCAGCTCGTCTACGACGCGCTGGGCGATCGAATGACCAACGAGATCCACGCCCTGGAGATCAAAACCTACACCCCAGCGGAGTACGAGGCGCTAGAGTCCGAATCGATTTGATCGATCGAACCACGGGCGTGATCGATCGAACCACGGGCGTGATCGATCGAACCGCAGGCGTGATCGATCGAACCGCAGACGTGATCGATCGGGGGTGGCGATCGGCAGGGATGCCGAATCACGCAATCGACTCTCGGAAGTCTTATGAGTCAGGGGGCACTGTCACCAAGTGCAATGTCACAAGGTACAGTCGGTTTCTTCAATGACACCGGCGGCTACGGTTTCATCGAGACCGACGATTCGGATGACGACGTCTTCTTCCACATGGAGGACGTCGGCGGACCCGACCTCGAGGAAGGACAGGAAGTCGAATTCGAAATTGAGCAGGCCGACAAGGGCCCGCGCGCGACTAACCTAACCCGGCTGTAATTCCCGAGAGGGTTCGTCCGCGGTTTTATCGAGAGCTACCTCGGGACTCTCCCGAGGCACGATATTTTTTCACGCGAGTGGCGACCACGCCGATCGACGCGCCACCCACGCCGATCCCATCGAGTGGGCCACTATACCGACGATCGAGCGGCCGGTTCGGAGGGTGTCGGAACGGTATCAAAACGGGATCGGAGGGTTTTACGCACACTCCGGTGTAGGTCCACTTATGAGCGAGGATGGTGACTACCGCGTCGAATCGGACAGTCTCGGAGAGATGCAGGTCCCCGCCGACGCCTACTGGGGCGCACAGACCCAACGGGCGATCGAGAACTTCCCGATATCGGGGATCACCTTCGGCCGGCGATTTGTTCGCGCGCTCGGCGTGGTGAAAAAGGGCGCCGCACAGGCGAACCGGGACCTCGGCCTGCTGGATGCGGACGTCGCCGCGGCGATCGTCGACGCCGCCGACGAGGTCATCGCCGGCGAACACGACGACCAGTTCCCAGTCGACGTGTTCCAGACCGGCTCTGGGACTTCCTCGAACATGAACGCCAACGAGGTGATCGCAAACCGCGCCGCAGAAATCAAAGGCGCGGCGATCGGCGATCGGGTCGTCCACCCGAACGATCACGTCAACTACGGTCAGTCGTCGAATGACGTTATCCCGACCGCGATGCACGTCGCGGCGCTGGAAGCGCTCGAAAAAGACGTGATCCCGGCGCTACAGTCGTTGCAAACCGAATTAGCCGCAAAGGAAACCGAGTTCGACGGTATCGTCAAAACCGGACGCACGCACCTGCAGGACGCCACTCCCGTCAGGCTCGGCCAGGAGTTCGGCGGGTATCGAACGCAGGTCGAAAAGGGGATCGAACGCGTCGAAGCCGTCGGCGACCATCTCCGCGAACTCGCCCTCGGCGGGACGGCGGTCGGGACGGGTCTCAACACCCACCCGGATTTCCCCGGTCTGGCAGCCGAGTACATCTCCGAGGAGACGGACACGGCGTTCCGCGAAGCCGACAACCACTTCGAGGCACAGGCCGCCCACGACGCGATGGGGCAGGCCCACGCGGCGCTTCGGACGGTCGCAGGGTCGCTCAACAAGATGGCAAACGACCTCCGACTGTTCGCCTCGGGACCGCGAAACGGACTGGGCGAGATCGAACAGCCCGAAAACCAGCCCGGCTCGTCGATCATGCCCGGCAAGATCAATCCGGTCGTCGCCGAGTCGGTCAATCAGGTCCACAAACAGGTCGTCGGCAACGACGCGGCCGTCGCTGCGGGTTCCGCCCGCGGGGAGTTGGATCTGAACCTCTACAAGCCGGTGTTGGCGCACAACTTCCTCGAATCGACGGCGCTGCTTTCGAACGCGGCGACCGTCTTCGGCGAGCGGTTCGTCGCGAAACTCGAAGCGAACGAGGAACACTGCGCCCGACAGGTCGATCAGAGCATGGCGCTTGCGACAGCGCTCAACCCGGCGATCGGCTACGACAAGGCCTCGAAGGTCGCAAAGCAGGCGCTCGCGGAGGGCAAAACTGTCCGCGAAGTCGCCGTCGACGAGGGCTACCTCACCGAGGCTGAAGCCGACGACGTGCTCGATCCCGAGGCGATGACCCATCGCGGGATCCTCGGCTCCGAGGAGTAATCCGCTCGTCCGATCCGGTATTCTCCGATCGCTTCACCCATCAATCTCCGATCGGGCGATCGGACAAAAACGGTATTTACAAGCCAGATGGCGGAGAATTCGCGCGTATGGCCCACCTCGAGACGCACGGTCGCGATCTACTCCGTTGTCGAAGCTGCGGTGCGGTTTTCCCGGAAGGGCAGGCCACCCGTGACGGGTGGTACTACGAATGTCCAGAAGACGGCTGTACGGCCAGCGGAATCGGCGACGGCCTCCGTCGAATCGAGTAACGCTACGCCGACGCCGCGCTGTCGGGTGCTCTCGTCGGCGAGTTGGCGATCCGCATCTGTATCCTTTTTACGTCCGGCAATCCCACGTGTGCACAATGAGTACGTCCGAGTACGACTACGAGTCGCTCGGCTTGATCGCAGGGCTCGAGATTCACCAGCAACTCGACACCACGAGCAAGCTCTTTTGCGATTCGCCGACGGAACTGCGCGACCCCGAGGAGGCCGATCGTACGCTCACCCGATACCTCCATCCGACGAAGAGCGAACTCGGCGAACTGGACGAGGCCGCCCTCGAGGAGAGTCGGGTCGATCGCGAATTCGAATACCTCGCCTACGACACGACCTGTCTCGTCGAGGAGGACGACGAGCCGCCGAGAGAGGTCGACGCCGAAGCGCTGGACGTGGCGATGCAGATCGCCGCGCTCATGGACATGGACGTGGTCGACCAGGTGCACGTCATGCGAAAACTGGTCATCGACGGCTCGAACACGTCTGGGTTTCAGCGCACGATGTTGCTCGGACAGGACGGTCAGATCGAAACGAGCGACGGTCCCGTCTCGGTCGTCGACCTCATGCTCGAAGAGGAGAGCGCCCAGCGGATCGAAGCGCGCGAGGGTGGCGTCCGCTATAGCCTCGATCGACTCGGGATCCCGCTCGTTGAGATCGGAACCGGCCCGGACATCCGATCGCCCGAACAAGCAAAGGAAGCCGCCCAGCGGATCGGAATGTTGCTTCGATCGACCGGCGCGGTCAAACGCGGCCTCGGGACGATACGACAGGACGTCAACGTCTCGATCGCTGCGGGCGCGCGAGTCGAAATCAAAGGCGTACAGGATCTGTCGACGATCGACGACCTCGTCGAGTACGAGGTTGGCAGGCAGGTCGAACTGGTCGACATCGCGACCGAACTGGAGGCGCGCGACGCGGCTGTCGGATCCGTACGGGACGTTTCAGACGTCTTCGAAGGCACGGACTCGGGCGTGATCAAACGAGCACTGCAGGGAGGTGGTTCGGTCATGGCCGTCCCGCTTTTCGGCTTCGACGGCCTCGTCGGCCGGGAGATACAGCCCGATCGACGCCTCGGCACCGAACTGTCCGACCACGCGAAACGTCACGGCGCGGGAGGGATCTTCCACACCGACGAACTCCCGGCCTACGGCGTCACCGACGCGGAGGTCGGGTCTCTCCGGGAGGCGGTGGGGGCAGGCTCCGACGACGCCGTCGCGATCGTCGCTGCAGACACCGAAACCGCCGAACTGGCGATCGAGGCGGTCGCCGATCGCGCGGCAACCGCACTGGACGGCGTCCCAGAGGAAACCCGCGGCGCGAACGACGACGGGACCACCCGGTACCTGCGTCCGCTGCCGGGGGCGGCGCGGATGTACCCCGAGACGGACGTACCGCCGGTCGAACCCGACCCGAGCGACGTCGAACCCCCCGAACTGCTCACCGAAAAGGTCGATCGATATCAAACCGAGTGTGGCCTCGACGCCGGTCTCGCCGAACAGGTCGCCTACGGCCGCCGCATGCCGCTGTTCGAGGAAGCGATCGCCGCCGGAATCGACGCGACGCTCGCGGCGACCGTGTTAGAGAGCACGCTCACGGAGCTACGTCGCGACGACGTCGCGGTGGACCGGTTGACCGACGAGCACCTGCTTTCGGTCCTGTTTCTCGTCGACGACGGCGACCTCCCGCGGGAGGGAGTCACCGACGTGTTAGAGACGCTCACAGCCCACCCAGACCGTACCGCCGAGGAGGCGATCGAGGCGGCCGGCCTCGGTGGCGCGGACGAGGCGGCGATCCGGGAGGTCATCGCGGGGGTGGTCGAACGCAACGCCGACCAGGTCGCAGCCGAAGGAATGGCGGCGTTTTCGGGCCTCATGGGCGAGTGTATGGCCGAACTCCGCGGGAAGGCAGACGGCGAAACCGTCAGTTCCCTCCTGCGAGAGGAGATCGGCAAGCGATCGTAGAGTTCGGACTCTAGAGCTTCCGAAAGGCGTCGACGGGGTCGCGGGAGGGCTCACAGATCGTCTCCTCCGTCGATACCCACCCGGTGTCTGGATCTGTCCGCGCGCCGACGAGCCGAACGGGACGATCGAACACCCACGCCATCACGGTCGCTTGAACCCGCGCGTAGTCGTCGATCGGAGCAGTTTTGAACTCGATCAGGTCCGGCGAGCCGCCGAGCCGTTCGAGGTCGGGTTTCGCGTACACGACGTGATCGCCCGCTCGCCTGTGTTTCGTTGCCGGGGTCAATCCCCGGACGTCGGCGGCGAGGAAAGCCGAGAACAGTCGCACCGCGTGGGCGACCCGATCGTCGCTGTACACGTTCCGCTCGCGCAACTCGGCGGCGATCCGTTTCGAGAAGGTCCGCTTCGGGTAGTAGGCGTGTTTGAGCGAGCCGTATCCGTCGTATCCGCCCTTCCGTCGTCGGTACCAGTAGTGGCTGTAGGCGCTCTCGAACGCCGATCCGAAGGCGAGACCGGTCTCGTCGGCCGGTGACGCCAGCGTTCCGATCGATCGTGCGATCTCGCTCGCGTTCGTGTCCGTCAGTACCTCGATCGCGCCATCTTCGCTGTGGACGTGTTCGTCACAGCGGCCACAGTACGGCGTCGAACACTCCCGGCACGGTGGGAGGTGTCGATCGCACTCGGGACACCGGTCGGCGAATCGGCGTTCGTTCATCGGGGACTGTTCGACCCGCCATCCGGTGAAAACACTCGGGGTGGGAAATCGGAGACTCCGACTCGTCGATCCGCAAGCCGTCGAACGCACCGGCAGTTGGATCGTGGGGTGACGCGACGACGATCGTACGACACCTGCGAGGAAATCGCCACATGGCACCGTGGTGAACCATCACACGGCTGCGACGCTTTGAAAGCGCTTTTATGGGATCGAATCAAATCCAATCGTACACCCTGTTCGGGGTTGATGATACTCCGTGCCGTGAGGGACCGACCATCGGCGCGGACGTGCGAGCCCACGGATAGGAGAAGGTGAACAACCTATGGCAGTTTACGTAGATTACGACATCCCAGCCGACCTCGCAGAACGAGCCCTCGAGGCCCTCGAGGTCGCCCGAGACACAGGTAGTGTAAAGAAAGGAACGAACGAGACGACGAAATCCGTCGAGCGCGGCAACGCACAGGTCGTCTTCGTCGCAGAAGACGTCACCCCCGAGGAGATCGTGATGCATCTTCCGGAACTCGCAGCCGAAAAGGGGATTCCGGTCGTCTTCGTCGAGACGCAAGACGACGTCGGTCACGCAGCGGGCCTCGAGGTCGGCAGCGCGGCCGCGGCGATCGTCGACGCTGGTGAGGCGGCCTCGGACGTCGAGGACATCAGCGAGAAGGTTGAGGAACTCCGGTAATCCACCATGAGCGCAGAGGACAACAACGGCGATTCGACGGCCGCGGAGGTCATCGAGATCGTCGGCAAGACCGGGATGCACGGCGAGGCCATGCAGGTCAAATGCCGCATCCAGGAAGGCTCGAATCAGGGCCGGATAATCACCCGAAACGTGTTGGGTCCCGTCCGGGAGGGCGACATCCTGCAGCTCCGGGAGACCCAACGCGACGCTGACTCCATCGGAGGAAGATAATGGTCGAAACACGCACCTGCGATTACAGTGGCGAAGAGATCGAGCCCGGAACGGGCACGATGTACGTCAAAACCGACGGAACGATCCTTCACTTCAAGGACTCGAAAGCCGAGAAGAACTACTTCCTCGGCCGCGAGGCACGCGATCTGGAGTGGACGCAAGCTGGACGACAGGCGCGCGGCAAGGGTGAAGACGAATAATGTCGCACCACGACGAACGCACCTTCGTGATGGTCAAACCCGACGGCGTCCAGCGTGGACTCATCGGCGAGATCGTCGGTCGCTTCGAGGACCGCGGCCTCAAACTCGTCGGCGCGAAGCTCATGCAGATCGACGACGAGCTGGCCCACGAACACTACGGCGAGCACGAGGACAAACCGTTCTTCGACGGACTCGTCGAGTTCATCACCTCCGGACCGGTCTTTGCGATGGTCTGGGAGGGCGCAGACGCGACGCGACAGGTCCGTCGCATGATGGGCGAGACCGATCCGGCCGAATCGGCCCCCGGAACGATCCGCGGCGACTTCGGGCTCGATCTGGGCCAAAACGTCATCCACGGCTCGGACCACGAGGACGAGGGCGCGAACGAACGCGAGATCGACCTCTTTTTCGAGTCAGACGAACTCGTCGACTACGACCTCTCGAATTCGGTGTGGGTCTACGAAGACGAAGACCACTGAGCGTTCGACCGCGCTGAGACGCCACGCACGTTTCGTTTGCGTTCGTTTACTCGCCGCCGTTTTATCACCGTCAACGCCTATCCGTGGATATGACTCACGATCGAACGCGTCGCGGGCTCATCGCGGCCATCGTCGGTGGCGTCGCCGCGGGCGGTGTGCTCTCGCCGGTTCGAAGCTACCTCCGGGGATTCGCACCGCTGTCCGGAACGGCGTGGGACGAATCTCGGCCGGATAGAACGCACCATTCGGGGCCCTACGGCCCCGCGACGGTCAAAACAGACGAGTACGGCGTCCCCCACGTCGAAGCCGACTCAGCGAAAGCGGCCTACTACGCGATCGGCTACGTCCAGGCCGCCGATCGGCTCTTTCAGTTGGAGTTGCAGCGACGACAGATGCGCGGGCAGCTGTCGGCGGTCGTCGGTCCGGAACCCCTCGACTCCGACGAGTTCTACGTGCGGATGGCGTTCGACGCCGCCGCCGACGCGACGTGGGAGCACATCGCTGACACCCGATCGGGCGAGCTGATCGAAGCGTACACCGACGGGGTGAACGCCAGAATCGACGGCGGTACGCTCCCGATGGAGTTCGGGTTACTCGGCTTCGAACCCGACCCGTGGACGCCCGCAGACACGCTGTTGATGGAAAAGCAGATCGCCTGGGGGTTGACTGGATCGTTTCGAACGCTCAGAAAGCGACGAGCGATCGAAGCGCTGGGTCCGGAGGCGGCCGAGGAGCTGTACCCCGATCGGCTCGATCACGACGCCCCGATTCTTCGGGACGGGATGGCCGACAGCGAGGCCGACAGACGCGCCGTCGGTTCGACCGCACACCCCCCGACCGAGAGCGCGACTGTCACGGCCGCGGACGCGCAGTCCGATCGGATCGACGACTCCGATCCGTCACTCATCGAGTGGCTCAGCCGGTTCGAATCCCCGCCCGGGATCGGCTCGAACAGCTGGGTCGTCGCCGGTGAGTACACCGCAAGCGGCGAGCCGATCGTGGCGAACGACCCCCACCTCCTGCTGCAGGCGCCGCCGATCTGGTACGAACAACACGTGAATACGCCCGAGGCGAACGTGCGCGGCGTGACGTTTCCGGGCGTCCCGTTCATCGTCATCGGGGCGAACCACGCCGGCGCGTGGGGGTTTACGAATCTCGGCGCGGACGTGATCGACGTGTACACCTACGACACCGACGACTCGGGCGATCGGTACCGCTACCGGGGAGAGTGGCGGGAGTTTGAGACGGAGGAGCGACGGATCCGCGTCGACGGCGCGGCCGATCGGATCCTAACGAGAAAACGGACGGTCCACGGTCCGATGGTCGAACGCCACGGCAGCGAGGTGGCGGTGGCGTGGACCGGGCACGCCGGGACGCGAACGACCGAGGCGATCTACGAGTACAGCACGAGCGAGGGGATCGACGACGTCCTGGCGGCGACTCGCAAGTTCGATCTGCCGACCCAGAGTCTCGTGTACGCGGACGCGGACGGCCACACGATGTATTATGCGACCGGTCGCGTCCCGATTCGCCGAACGGACGGGGAGACGGTTCCCGGGAACCGGGTGTTCGACGGGTCGGCCGGCGAGGGCGAGTGGGAGGGGTTCGAACCGTTCGGCGCTCCCTCCTGGGACGGGTTCATCCCCTTCGAAGAGATGCCCCACGCGATCGACCCCGACTACGTCGTCACAGCGAACCAGCGGGCGATCGACGACGACAGCTATCCGTACTACCTCGCGGAATCGTACGCGGCCCCGTACCGCGGGCGTCGAGTCTACGAACTGCTCGAGGATCGAATCGAATCCGGCGACCCGATCGACCCTGCGTTCGTCGAGCGGATGCAGTGTGACACCTACGACGGCCGGGTCGAGCAGTTCATCCCGCTGCTCGCTGCGGCGGTCGACGGTGCCGACGGCGAACTCGCCGCGGCGATCGAAACCCTCGAATCGTGGGACGGTCGAATGGACCGCGAATCGACGGGGGCGTTGCTCTTCGAGTACACCATCGCGGCGTACCGCGAACTGCTGTTCGACGACGTCCTCGCGGAGATCGGCTTAGACGGCGCGTATCCGAACGACTGGGCGATCGCCGCGCTTGACCCCGAGAGTCGCTGGTTCGAAGAAACCGCCCGCGAGGAGCTGCTTTCGAAGGCGCTCGGCGTCGCGATCGATCGAATCGACTCGGAGGGAGTGGCGACCTACGGCGACGTCAACACGACCGCCTCGATCACACATCCGTTCGGACTGGCATTTCTGAACTACCCCTCGTATCCGACCGACGGTTCGCCCGCCACCGTGATGAACTATCGCCGCGACGCTGTCGCAGGGAGTAGTTGGCGGATGATCTACTCGCCCGACGGAACCGCCAGAGCGATCGCCCCCGGTGGAAACTCTGGTCGGTACTTTTCGGACCACTATCACGATCAACTGCGAATGTGGGCCGACGGCGAGTACAAATCCATGTCGTTGGACGGTCGCGGGACCGTTCGGTTCGAGTTCGGAGGTGGAACGTGAGCCGCCCCGATCGACTCGTCGCCGCCTTCGGCGTCCTCGTCGTGGGATTGGCGATCGGGACTGCCCACTGGCTCGGCGTCCTCCTCGGCGCGGCACTCTTCGCACAGTTCGGTCGCTCCGTCCGCAGTGGCGTGGCGCTTGGAACCGCTTTCGGCGTCCTCACCGCCGCCGCATTCGTCGTCGAACTCCTCGCCTACGGCCACTTCGATCGGTTCCTCGCGACGGGCGAACTCGCGGCGCTGCCGATCGCGATCGCAATCGGTCTCGGAGCCGTCGGTGGACTGACCAGAGGATTGCGGTGACGCCCGCG
>JBNJFV010000089.1:0-10051 GCA_051747145.1 Halobacteriota archaeon | reverse complement strand
AGCAACTACCACTGGTAGCCCAGTTGTAACGTTCCGATCCGGACCACCGGTTTTGGCGTTTCGATCCGCCCCGCCAGTTTGGACGTTCTGACTCGAATTTCGCACTTCGATCAGTCCGTCCTGAACTGCCGACAACTGCGACGGTTCGTCTGTGAACTGCGACGGTTCGTCTGTGAACTGCGACGGTTCGTCTGTGAACTGCGACGGTTCGTCTGTGAACTGCGACGGTTCGTCTGTGAACTGCTACGGTTCGTATGTGAGATACGACGCCGCTTCGGTCGCGAACTCGACGGCGTCCGGACCGAACGACTCCGCGTACCGTAACACGAGTGCGATCAACTGCTCCGGCTCCGTGAGCGCGTATCCGTCCGATCGATCTAACAGCCCCGCCTCGACGAGATCGGCGGCGGCAGCGCTGATCGTCGGTCGGGAGACGTCCAACGTCGCCGCGATCGCCGCGCCGGTCGCATCCGGGTTCCGAAGCAGCGTGAGTATCATCCGGCGGGGGGTGTCTCGACGAAGATAGCCGATCGCCCGCCGTTCGAAGGGGGTGAACCGCCCCGAGGGGTAGTATCGCCGGTAGTCGCCGTCTTTGATCGAGTCGATCGCCCCGCCCTCCTCGAGCCGTCTGAGGTGGTATTGCGCCTCGCCAGTCCCCAACCTGAGATCGTCGCGGAGTTTCGAAAAGTGTGCGCCTGGGGTGGCCCCCACGTAGCCGCGGATGGCCTCACGCGTTTCGTTGTCGTCCTCCGGACTCTCCGCGTTGGCCCCCGCGGCCCCGACGAACGGCGTGGCAGCTCCGAGCGCGGCGAAGCGACGGAGTGTCGCCCGTTTCCGTTCGTCCACTGGAGCGGTCATTCGATCGAAGATAGGAGAGACGCCGGATAAAAGTACTTCGTCCCTACGGGACCGATCGGGTAGGTCGACATCACCCGGTAACAAACTACACTGTGGGTGCGTCAGGTGCCGGTGGGGCGGTTATCGTTCCGATTCGAGTTCGACGTCGCCGCCGTCGGTCTCTTTGATCGCTTCCGATTCCTCGTCCTCGTCGGCCTCCTGGATGACTTCGTCGGCGGAGCGAATGTCCGATCTCGTATCGCCGGCTTTGATCTTTTCGGCCTCCTCCTCTAACTGTTCGATGTCCAGCTCTGCGGCCTCGTCGATCTGCCCGAGGATCTCTTCGATGTCGTCGAGTCCGAGCAGCTCCCGCGTTTCGGAGTCGAACTCCAGCCCTTCGAGCGCCTGTCCTTCCTGCACGTCGCTGCCGGTCAGCTGTTTGCCGTAGCGGCCGACGAGCGACGTCAGCTCCTGGGGGAGGACGAACGTCGTCGACTCGCCTTGGCCGATCGATTCGAGCGTCTCCATCCCGCGTTCGATGATCGCGCGTTCGCCCATCGACTCGGCGGATTTCGCCCGGAGCACGGTCGATATCGCATCACCCTGCGCTTCGAGAATCTGGCTTTGTTTCTCACCTTGCGCGCGGATGATGTTCGACTGCTTGTCACCTTCGGCCTTCTCGACGGCACTGCGGCGTTCTCCTTGCGCTTCGAGGATCATCGCCCGGCGGCGTCGCTCTGCGGAGGTCTGTTGTTCCATCGCCTGCTGGACGTCCTTCGAGGGGTTGACCTCCCGGACTTCGACGCTTTCGACGCGGATGCCCCACTCGTCTGTCGGTTCGTCGAGTTCTCGGCGGATCTTCGCGTTGATCTCCTGGCGTTTGTTGAGCGTGTCGTCCAGCTCCATGTCGCCGAGCACCGCTCGCAACGTCGTCTGTGCGAGGTTCGACACCGCCTTCTTGTAGTTATCGACCTCCAAAAAGGCCTTTTTCGCGTCCATGACCTTGATGTAGACGACGGCGTCGGCGGTCACCGGCGAGTTGTCCCGGGTGATCGCCTCCTGTCGGGGGACGTCCAGCGTCTGCGTTCGCATGTCGAAGGCGTACGTCCGGGAGACGAACGGCGGGATGAAGTTGATTCCCGGTTCGAGGAGTTGTCGGTACTCTCCGAAGACGGTGAGCGCTTTCTTCTCGTAGGCGTCGACGATTTCGACAGCCTGCCAGATCGTGACGGCGATCAGGAAGATGAAAAGCAGTCCGATCACGCTGAATCCGATATCGAGCTGCAGCGGTACGAGTACGGGGTCCATACGGGCAGTTGGGGTGTCCGACCCATAAGGATTGGCCTCGATTCGCAGCCTGCGCCGTTCGGGTCCCCGATCGGCTGGTCGGATCGTGGCTTCGGGTCCCCGATCGGCTGGTCGGATCGTGACAGTTGGACGCCCGCTCGAGAACGCACTGTCGGTGTAGCAGCGGGTTCTTACTCGGCGATCGCACAGTCTCCGAATGGGATTTGGAAGCTACGACGAGTCCAATCAACAAGATCAGACTGTACCCGCCGACGAGGAGGCGGGCGTGAGCGTCCACGAATACGAGCACGACGGCGAACCAACCGACGAGTAGGCAGCGCCGGTCGACTACGTCTCGTATTCGGGTTCTCGTTCCTGCTCGCTCTCGGCGGTGGGTGATTTCCCGCTATTGGCCGTCGTTTCGGTTCGTTCGCGCCGGCTGCGATCGGCCCTGAGTTCGCGATCGATGTCGTCGGATTCGATGCCGTCCAGCGATTCGACGGTGACGACGTTCCCGCCGCCTGGATCGACGACCATCACTTCCGCTCCTTCGGGGATTTCTCCGTCCACCGATCGGGCGGCGTAGTAGGGGTTGAAGCCGCCGCCGCGGAGTTTCACCTGCCCGTCGGCGGGCGTCACCCGCTCTGTCACCCGGCCTGTCATCCCCCGCAACGACGTCGAATCTTTCGTCTGCTGTTGGCCCTTCCCCCCGTAGATGTCGAGTTCGTGGTAGGCGTAGAAGGCGATCGCGCCGAAGAGCAACACGAATCCGCCGAGGACGAACGGGCTCGCGAGCGGTCCGAGCGCAAGCCCAACTACCCCCGCACCTAACAGCGCGATCCCGACGACGATGAAGTTCGCCCCCGGCGCGATCGCCTCCGCCAGCGAGATCAACAGCCCGGCCGTAATCAACAACAGCGGGATCGAATCCGTGAGGATGTCCATCTGGAGGAGGACGCTCATAGCCGTAGTACGGTACCGACGTGAATAAGGTTTGCACACCGCATTCGGATCGACAGATTCGATCGAATCGCCTCACTTACATTCGGATCGACAGATTCGATCGGAAGGACGCACCTCTATTTGGGGTGGCAGATTCGATCGAATCGCTTCGCCGACGATCGGCGGGGTCGATCACCCCGACCCCGTTCGGAGCACGATCGGGATCAGACCGCCGCGAGGATCACGACGATCGTCAGCGCGACGCCGATGGTCACGAAAAACGCGTTTTCGACGGAGATCGATTCGGGCTTTATGGGTTTCGGGTCGGTCGAGCGCTGCGTCGACCGGTTTGCCCCCGCATCCGCGTTGCGATCGGCGTCCGGGCCGACCTCGTCGAGTTCGAATCGCCACCCGCGCTCGTCGGTTTCTCGTGGACTGGCGTCGCCGGGCGTTCGATCGTCCGAGGGCTCCGTCTCGACAGTTGCGTCTGCTTCGGTATCGAACTGCGAGGCGGCGTCGTCGTCGCCGTCGGCGTCGTACTCAATGGCGTCGTCATCGTCGTCGCCGTCGGACGCGGAGGAACCGTTCATGGGAATCCTAGGGCGGTGGAACGTGAAATGGTTACCGCCGCCGAGCACCAGCGAGTACGTCCCCCTCGTAGACGACGCCCCGTTCTGCGTCCAGCGTGACGACGTCCCCGTCTGCGATCCTCGCCGGGAGCGGTGCGCCGCTGATCATCGGCACCGACAGTTCTCTGGCGACGATCGCCGGATAGCCGGTCATTCCCGCGCGGGCGTCGATAATCCCGACGACCTTCCCGACGTCGCCGCTGAATTCGCCGTCGAACGTCGGCGGAACCACGAGGATCGACCCCGAATCGACGGTCTCGAGGGCTCCGTCGTCGGTGCGAGCGATCGGGCCGGCGACCCTGCCGCCGGTGATCTGCTTGCCGGTGGCGACGGTTTCTGCGGCCACGTGGACTTTGAGCATGTTCGTCATATTCGTCCCCTCCAGTTCGGTCATCATCCCCGAGAGGACGACGATCGTGTCGCCGCTTGCTGCCGCACCGGAGTCGAGGGCGGCCTGCACGCCGTCTTCGAGGATCGCGTCGATACCGTCGCTGTAGCCGGCATACCTTGGCTGGACGCCCCACGACAGCGCGAGCTGGCGTCGAACCCGATCGTCCGGCGTCGTGGCGACGATCGGGACTCCGGGCCGGAACTTTGCGGTCCGCAGGGCGGTGTAGCCGGACTCGGACGCGGCGACGATCGCCGAGGCGCCGACGTCGCGTGCGAGATAGCGGGCGGCTCGAGCGAGTGCCTCCGTTCGGGAGTCCTCCGATGCGGCCGGAACCCGCCGTTCGACGCTCTCGCGGTATTCTTCGCTCGCCTCCAGCTGGGTGACGATGTTTGCCATCGTTTCGACCACACGGACGGGGTGGTCGCCGATGGCCGTCTCGCCCGACAGCATCACCGCGTCGGTACCGTCTAACACGGCGTTTGCGACGTCGGACGCCTCAGCGCGGGTCGGCCGGCGGGAGTGAATCATCGAATCTAACATCTCGGTCGCGGTGATGACCGGGACGCCCGCGGCGACGCACTTGTTGATCGTCCGCTTTTGGATGATCGGTACGTCTTCGAGCGGACACTCCACGCCGAGATCTCCTCGGGCCACCATCACCCCGTCGGCGGCTGCGACGATCTCGTCGAGATTGTCGACTGCGCCTGCGCGTTCGATCTTCGCGACGACGGGAATGTCTGCGCCCAGCTCCTCGAGTCGATCGGAGATCTCGTAGACGTCGTCGGCGTCGCGAACGAAGCTCGCCGCAACGAAGTCCGCCTCGGTCTCGGCGGCCAGTTCTAGTTCCGCTTGATCTGCGTCCGTGATGAGATCGACGTCCAGATCGACGCCCGGGACGTTCACCCCTTTCCGACTCGACACCGTTCCACCCGAGACGATCTCCGCGTAGACCGTCTCGCCTTCCACGCGCGTGACGGTCGTTTCGATCTGTCCGTCGTCCAAAAGGACCGTATCACCGGGCGCGGCCGCGGTGATCGCGACGGTGAGGCCGATCTCCTCGGGCGTCGCCGTCTCCCCTCGGACGAAACTGACAGTGCTCCCGGCCTCCAGCGCGATCGGCTCGTCGACCTCGGCGGTTCTGACCTCCGGGCCTTTGAGATCGACCATCACCGCGAGCGGTTTGTCGATCGCCTCGTCGACGGCCCGTGCCCGTTCGATCACGGCGGCTCGGTGCGCTGTGGTCCCGTGGCTCGCGTTGAGTCTGGCGACGGACATCCCTGCGTCCGCGAGCGCCCGGATCGTCGTCCGATCGTCCGAGGCGGGCCCGATCGTACAGACGATTTTCGCGTTTCTCATAGCCCTGGCTTCGTCGGAGTGACGGAAAAACCCCTCCGAAACAGGCAGGGCAACGTTTCCGTTCGAACGCGGTGCGGTCGGTCGGGTACAAAGCGGTCCGACCCGGCGGTTCGTCAGCGGTGCCGTCGGAAGAGCCGATCGCTTTACCGGACTTTCGTTCCCGGCGGCGACTCCCCGTGTGTCGTCAGAATGTCGGCGTCCTCGCCCGCCGCAAGCACCATCCCGTTCGATTCGACGCCGAACAGCTCCGCCTTTTCGAGGTTGGCGACCACGACGACCCGTTTGCCGGCGAGCGAGTCGAGGTCGTGTAGCTGTTTGATCCCGGCGACGATCTGTCTGCGCTCTGCACCGATGTCGACTTCGAGCTTCGCGAGTTTGTCCGCGCCGTCGATCCCTTCCGCGGAGACGATCTCGCCGACCCGTAGATCGAGTGCCTGAAAGTCCTCGAAGCTGATCCGATCCTCCAACAGCGGTTCGATGTCGCTCATATCTGATTCGTCTCGCTCGTCGGTTACGTCGGTTTCGGATTCGTCCGCCTCGTCGGCACTCGCGTCGTCCCCGGCGGTTGCCGCCTCGACGCGCGCCTCGAGCTTCGCGTTGAGTTCCTCGACGCGTTCGTCTGGAATCTTCTCGAAGAGTTCGGTCGGTTCCCGGAGCGTTTCGCTGGGTGTCTCGAGCGCCGCCTCGATCGTCACGTCGTGGACGCTGCCGTCCTCGCCGAGTTGCGTCCACAGCGTCTCGCAGGCGTCGGGGGCGATCGGCGCGAAGAGCACGGCGATCGCCTTCGCCAGTTGGACGCAGTCGTAGACTACCTGTGCGGCCGCCTCTGGATCCTCGTCGGTGAGCTTCCACGGTTCGTTACGCTGGATGTACTCGTTGCCGAACGCGGCGAGTCGGACCGCCGCGTTGCCCGCCTTGCGGATCGAGTAGTCGTTGACTGCGTCGGCAAACTCCTCCAGTGCCGTCTCGATCCGGGTTTCGACGTCCGCCGAACGCGTCGCATTCGGCGTCCCATCGTAGTTTCGATGCGCGAACAACAGCGACCGGTACAGGAAGTTCCCGACGGTGCCGACGAGTTCGTTGTTGACCCGATCGCGGAACTTCTCCCAGGAGAAGTCGACGTCCTGCTGGAAGCCGCCGGTCGTCGCGATGTAAAATCGGAGGAGGTCCGGGTGAAAGCCCTCCTCGATGTACTCGTCGGCCCACACGGCACGGTTGCGGCTGGTCGAAAAGCCCTTGCCGCCGAGGGTGACAAAGCCCGAGGCCATGATCGCCCGCGGCTCGTTGTACCCGGCTCCGTTCAACATCGCCGGCCAGAAGATCGTGTGGTGTTGAATGATGTCGCGACCGATGACGTGGACGATCTCGCCGCCGTCCTCGCGCCAGGCGGCCTCCCAGTCGTATTCGTCCGCACCGACGCGCGCCGTGTACTGTTTCGTCGAGGAGATGTACTCGATCGGCGCGTCGACCCACACGTACAACACGAGGTCCGTCTCGTCGTCTCCGGGATAGTCGATCCCCCAGTCCATGTCGCGAGTGATACACCAGTCTTGCAGCCCCGACTCGATCCACTCGCGCGGTTGGTTCTGTGCGTTCGAGGTCCCTTCGAGCCGATCGAGGAAGTCGCTCAGGTAGTCGGAAAACTCCGAGACGCGGAAGAACTTGTGACTCCGTTCGCGGTATTCGGCCGGATTACCCGAGAGCACCGACGTCGGCGCTTCGATCTCGCCGGGCTCCAGATGCCGTTGACACCCCTCGTCGCACTCGTCGCCGCGGGCGCGCGCCCCACAGTACGGACACGTTCCCTCGACGTACCGATCGGGGAGGTACTGGTCGTCGACGGGGTCGTACGCGACCATGATCTCTTTCTCGTAGACGTACCCCTCCTCGTCGAGGGTTCGGACGATCTCGGTCGTGGTTGCGGTGTTCGTTTCGTCGTGGGTGTGGCCGTAGTTGTCGAACTCGACGTTGAACTTCGGGAACGTCTCCTCGTAGGTTTCGTGCCACCGGAGCGCGAACGCCTCGGGGGAGACGCCCTCGGTTTCGGCGTTCACCGCGACCGGCGTCCCGTGCATGTCCGACCCGGAGACGAACGCGGTCGTCTGTCCAAGCGTTTCGAGCGCTCGCGCGTAGACGTCGCCGCCGACGTACGTCCGGAGGTGGCCGACGTGGAGGTCCCCGTTCGCGTAGGGGAGTCCGCAGGTCACCACGGCGTGGCCGTCAGTGGGAAACTCGTCGTGACTCATTGTGCTACCCGTACCTACGCCGCGAGACGCATCTAAAACCCGCGGGTTCGCCTCGGCGAGCCACCGCCCAGAACGCAGCAAGGACTTATTAGGTGATGCGTACAACAGCCGTGACATGTCTGATACGGACGGTACCTCGCCGTCGGCTTCGGGAGGGTGTGCCGACGGGGACGACCCTGCCGTCGTGTCATCACCGTTTTTCGATCGGCTTCCGGACCCGGCCCTCCGGTACTCGTTCGCGGACGGCGAGCCGATCGTCGCGGCCGCAAATTCGGCGTTCGAATCCTCGTTCGACTACTGCGCGGAGGGGATCGTCGGTGACCCGCTCGTCGATCTCGTCGTTCCGGGCGACGGCGACGGGGTCGACGATCGACTCGCAGCACGGATCCGATCGGGCGAGCGGGTCGACACGTCGATCCACGTACAGTCGCCCGCAGGGTGTCGACCGTTCCAGCTTCGAACCGTGCGGCTTCAAGAGCGCGCCCCCGCCGAGTGGGCCGCGATCTACACCGATCGGACGGCCGAGAAACGGCGAGAACAGTACGAGTCGCTCGTCGAGACGGTCGGCGATCCGATGTACGTGCTGGATGCGAATGGGGTCGTACAGGAGGTCAATCACGCGATGGAAACGCTACTGGGCCGTCCACGGGACGACATCGTCGGCCGACATCCACGGGCGTTCATGCCGAAAGACAGCGTCCGCCGCGGCGTCGAGCTGATCGAAGCGATTTTGGCAGATCCCGACCGCGAGACGACCACGTTCGAACTCGACGTCGAACGTGCTGACGGATCGACGATCGAATGTGCGGACACACTCGCCGTAGTGACAGACGAGACGGGGAATTTTCGCGGCTCCGTGGGCGTCGTTCGAGACGTCACCGAACGGAAACGCTACGAGCGCACGTTCGCGGCCCTCCAGCGGACGACGCGCGATTTCCTCACCGCGTCGACCGTCGAGGAGACGATCGAAATCGCGGTCACCGCCGCCGAATCCGTGCTGGAACTCCCCCTCGCGACCGTCCACCGGTACGATCCGGAGACGGACACCCTCCGACCGACCGTCCTCACGGACGAGTTCCTCACGTTGTACAACACGACCTACGAGCGGTTCACGTTCGATCGCGGCGAAGGGCTGACGGGTGGTGCCTTCGCAGACGGCGAGTCGAGAGCCTACGAGGACATCCGTTCGGAGCCGGCGCTGGCGCGCGAGAACCCGAAGGTCAGAAGCGTTATGCTGTTCCCGCTTTCGGATCACGGGCTGTTGTTTCTCGGCTCGATGGAGGTCGATGCGTTCGACCACGTCGATCAGTACTTCGCTGAGATCCTCGCTGCGACGACCGAAGCCGCGCTCGATCGCGCGGTGCGACACGACGAGTTGCAATCCAGGGAAGTGCGGCTCGAACGACAGAACGATCGGCTCGAAAGCTTCGCGAGTGTCGTCTCCCACGACCTTCGCAACCCGTTGAACGTCGCGGAGGGATACCTCGATCTCGCGAAGACAGACGGGGACGACGCGATCGAGCACATCGAACGGGCGGAGGCTGCGCTCGATCGGATCGGGACGCTGATCGACGATCTGCTGTCGTTGGCTCGGGAGGGTAAACGGGTCGACGATCCGGTCCCGGTCGATCTGGACGCGATCGTCCACGAGGCGTGGGACACCGTCGCCGACGATCCCGCGACGCTCGTCGTCAACTCGGTCCCCGACGTGGCGGGCGATCGATCCAGACTCAGACAGCTTTTCGAAAACCTGTTCGTAAACGCCGTCGAACACGGCCCCTCGGACGTGACCGTAACCGTCGGTACCTACGAGGAGGAGGGGACCGTCGCTGGGTTGTACGTTGCCGACGACGGTCCCGGTATCGACCCGGAGATCGCCGACTCCGTGTTCGAGTGGGGGTTTACGACCGATACGACCGGAACCGGCTTCGGGCTGGCGATCGTCGCAGAGATCGCCGAGGCGCACGGGTGGGATGTCGATCTGGTGGCAGAAGACGGCGCGCGGTTCGAGTTCCGATTTTAAACCATACCGCCCTACCGGGCGACGGTGGCTGCCGTTCGGCGGCCGGATCGATCGCTTACCGGACGGAGTCTAAAAGCAGCTTCTGTTCGACGCGTTTGACCTCGTGTTGGACGTCGCGGACGGCGTCGATGTTCGCAGAGATCGAACTGATCCCCTGTTTGACGAGGAACCGCGCCATCTGTGGCTTCGAGGCGGCCTGTCCGCAGATGCTCGTGTCGACGTCGAGTCGACGGCAGGTTTCGATCGTCGACCCGATCAACTCGAGGACGGCCGGGTGGAGTTCGTCGAACCGATCGGCGACGTTCTCGTTGTTGCGATCGACAGCCAGCGTGTACTGAGT
>JBNJFV010000088.1:7745-10100 GCA_051747145.1 Halobacteriota archaeon | reverse complement strand
GATCGAGGCGACGGAGTGATCGAGGCGACGGAGTGATCGCGGCACCGAACTCGATCGCAGCCACAGACGCCAGAGAACACGATCCGACCCGCCAAACCGCTCACAACACGATCGAAACGACGCCGAATAGGATCAACACGCCCGTGATGTCGCTGACGTTCGTTACGACCGGGATCGTCGTGTCGTCGGGGTTATACCCCAGCTTGAATGAGCCATACACCGACACGAGGCTGACGATGACGACGAACACCGAAAGCAGCATGCCGCTGACGAGCGAGATCGTCATCACCGCCGCCAGCGACAACGTCCCGCCGAGCGCCTGTCCGAGCGCCCACGCGGCGACCCCCACGAGCGTGAAGACCGTCAGGCCAAGCCCCATCACAGCAAGGGAGTTCGACTGGACGTCGTGATTGTGGATTGATAGTTCGAAGGTCCCAAGGTGTAGCTGCGTGGAGAGTCGCGAACACATGATCGACCCGAGATTTCCGGCAGTGCCGATCTGGACCGGCACGAGAATCAAAAGCGACGGCGTGCGCAGCAAGACCGCCTCGAAGCTTTCGAGCACCGATCCCGACACCATCTGGAGGATCGACAGCGCGGCGAGCAACGGGACCATCGTCGAAACCATCCGCCTGACGCTCCACTCGTCCTCGAGTCGTTCCCGCGGGGTGTCGGTCCCCGAATCGCCAGCGAGGGTGTCGTAATACTCCGCGAGGGTGTCACTGAGTCCACCCAGATCTTCGCCCGCGTCGACGTCGGTCACGGGATCAACCCCACGAGATAGATCGCGATCAACAAAAACACCACTCCGAAAACGTCCCCGAGCGTGGTGACGATCGGCCCGACGAGGTTATCGGGATCGATCCCCCGGCGATAGCCGAGAAACACCACGCTGACGAGAACCGACAGCATCAAAAGAGCCGAAAGAAATCCCGCGATCACCATGACGCCCACGAGTTCGAGGAGGCTCCCCTCCCCGCGCAACACCACGACAACGGCGAAGGCAACCACTGCGATAAACACCGAAACGACCATGCCGTTGATGAACGAGGCGGCGATCGCGTTCGAGAGCCTGCGGTCGAATTCGAACCGCGGTTCGATGACACCCTGGTGGAGGCCGCTAGACAACCGTGCACCGAGCGACCCGTACACGCCGCCACGGGTCGCCAGAAACGCCGGAAGTAACACCAAAATCCCGGGGATGCTTTCGATCCCGTTTCGCATGGGTTCGCTGCCGAGGACCGCCCCGGCGAACAACCCCGCCAGGAGGCTCACGAGAATCACGGGAAGCGCCTGACGATAGACATCGAACGCCGAACGCCATCCGAGCATGTCAGGTGATTTCTGTCGACGAGCATAAATCCCGGTTTTCGATCCCGCCCGATCGTCGCGAAATGTATCCGTCTCCGTGTCGCGGATTTCATACTGCCCGAACGCGTACTGCGACCGTGGATATCGAACGCCTCGAACGGGAACTCGCCGATCGATTCGACTGCAACGACCTCGAGCTGCGGGTCGTTCGACGACAGTGTCGCGATCTCGTCGATTCGGGGACCGCCGCCCGCGATCGCGGCCACGAGCTAACCGTGGAGGAAGTGTGCAATCACCTCGCAGACGCCCCGGCGGGGACGGATCTGGTCGGCCGGTGGAACTGGTGGATGGGAGCACTCGACGTCGCTTACGGCGGCTACGAGCAGTTTACCGTCCGACACGTGCAGGACGAATCCGATCCCAGCACGTGAAGACGGCCGCGGCCCGACGGTGTCTGAGACGGGCGTAGCGATCGAAACCGACGGATGAAAACCGATCGATCGCGGAGTGTCGACAATGAAACTGCAGTTCCTCGGTGGGGCCGGCGAGGTCGGACGGAGTTCGATCCTCGTCAACGATCGGCTCCTGCTCGATTACGGCATTCTGACGGGAACCCCGCCGCAGTATCCGGTGGGCTCCGTCGAGCCTGACGCGGTCGTCGTCTCTCACGGTCACCTGGATCACGCCGGGGCGGTGCCCGCACTGCTGTCGGGCGAGAATCGGCCGCCGATCCACTGGACACCGCCGACCGAAGCGTTGACACGCATCCTCGCACGGGACACGCTCAAACTGCACGGGGGGTCCTACGCGTGTCCGTTCACCCGCACGGATCTCCAGCGGTTGGGACAGGTATCGACCCCGCACGGGTACGGAGACACCTTCGAGACTGCGGGTCACGAGGTGACGTTCTACAACGCCGGCCACATTCCGGGCAGCGCGCACGTCCTGATCGACGACGGGGAGACGCGACTGCTGTACACGGGGGATTTCTACGTGGACGCGCCGGACGATTCGACCGGGGCAAGCGATCGGACGGATTCGGCC
>JBNJFV010000088.1:0-7645 GCA_051747145.1 Halobacteriota archaeon | reverse complement strand
GCGGACAACGACTGGTCAGCGGGTCCACCGCTCGGCCCGACGCCGACGTCGTCATCTGTGAGAGCACGTACTCGGAGGTCGAACACGAAAATCGAAGCGAGGTGGAAGCGCGCTTCGTCGATCGCGTCGAGCGGACGCTGTGGGAGGGCGGATCGGTGATCGTACCGGCTTTTGCGATCGGCAGAACCCAGGAACTGCTTCTCATCTGTGCGGCCTACGACGTTCCGTGTTACGTCGACGGGATGGGCAAAGACGTGACGCGAATGTTACTGGGACATCCGGAATTCGTGCGCGATTTCGAGGCGCTTCGGCGGGCGAAGTCGCACGCGCGGTTCGTCACCGGACGGGACGGCCAACGAAAGCGAATCACCGACCAGCCGGCGGCGATCGTCACGACGAGCGGCATGCTGTCGGGGGGGCCGGCGATGACGTACCTCCCCGAGATCAGCGACGATCCGCTGAACACGATCGCACTGACCGGCTACCAGGTGGCGGGGACGCCCGGACGGGAGTTGCTCGAAACCGGGCGGGCGGAGATCGGCGGGCGGATGCTGTCGGTGAGCGCACGCGTCGAACAGTTCGACTTTTCGGCGCACGCGGACCACACCGGACTCAGGGCGTTTCTCGACGCATACGGGGACGCCGAAGTACTCGTGAATCACGGCGATCGCTGCGAGGCGTTCGCCGCGGAGCTGCGCGCCGACGGATACGACGCGATGGCCCCGTCGATCGGCACCGAGTACGATCGCTGAGGGCGGCGGCTCGACAGTCGCAACCGCGGACTACGCCGAGTCGAGGGCAGGGAGCTCGATCGCGTAGAGATCGAACCCGGCGGTCACGAACGAGACGTCGGCCAATCGGTCACACACCGCCGCCGAGACCGCATCCAGTGGAACGGCACCGGCCTCCATCGCGGTTTCCAGCGCCGCCTCATCGCCGGGCGAACGGACGTCGATCGGTTCGAGGACGGCGGCTTCGTCGACCTCGATCGGTGTACATTCGAGTGCGAGCGTCGGCCCGTAATCGGCGTGGACGTGCTGGCCGATCCGATAATACTCGCCCTCGTAGCGGTAGACGTCGGCGATCGGCAGGTCGACGTCGTCGCGCATGGACTGGTAGGTGTATTCGCCGGTTTCGATCGCCGCCGTGAGCGCCTCGCGCACTGGATCGGACTGGGCTGTGACCACGAGCACCTCCTCGTCCGGGTCGGGGTCGCTTCCGGGGACGATCGTGTAGTAGTTTTCGTACCACGAGTTGCCGCCGTGAAAGACGGTGTCGACGTCGTAGACGTCGCCGTCGTAGGTCACGGGAAACTCGGTCAACACGACGTGACGATCCTCGTGGACGGACGTCGGTGCCGGCGGGGTTTCGATCGCGCCGTCGATCGCCTGTCGGATCGGCCCCGGAAGGAGGCCGATCGTCGCGTCCGACTCCACGGCCGCCGCCGAAACGCGATCGAGACGTATCCGTGGCGGTGTCGATTCGGTAGCTCGTCGATCGTCGGCAGTCGGCGCGGTGAGACACCCCGCGAGCGCGAGGGATGTGGTACCGGCGACGCCGATCACGTGTCGTCTGGAGGGCACGATCGTATGCACCGGAGCGATCGCGGAAAACGTTGTGGTAGCGGTGCGATCCATCTGGTTACCATCCGTCAGAAGTCGTCCCATCTCCGAGACCGTGCAGACGGTGCCGGATGTACGGACCACCTCGGGGACCTCGTCGACGGTGCCGGATGGACGGAGATCTGGGAACATCTCTCCGAACGGCGCAATTCGGAGTGATCGGACGGCGACCGATCGCGATTGGGCGGTACGAACGTGCCATCCGATTGGGGGCGCGCAACCAGTGGCGAACGGGCTGTCGGTGGCGAGCATTCAGCCGATTGGAGGTGTGCAGTCGATTGGGTGCGACAGAAAGGCGTGAGCGAACGTCGGGGACGCGCGAAGACTGCCAGTGTGCACGATCCTTTTAACCGATCGGACCTATCACACACTGATGAGCGAAGAGCCTGCGTCCGATCGTCGATCCCCGGTCGGGACACCCGTGGTCCGTGCAGATCCCGAGGTCACGGGCGAGCGAGCCGCAGACGCAGTCGGCTTCGATCCCGACGATCCGGCGAGCGTCGCCGAGGCCGCCCGGACGGTGCGGCAGTTCGCCGAGAACACCGTCGGTGCGGACGACAACGTGTTGATGCTTCGGGGGGCGGCCGCGTGCGCAGCGCTCGTACGGGGCGTCGGGTCGTACAAATCGGCCGCCGAAGAGGCCGGCGGGGATGTGTCCGTCTCCTTTATCCGAAAGTGGGCACGCGTACACGACCTTCCGCAGGCGATCCGTCGGCACGTCGCCAGGGGGCACATCGCGCCGACTGCGGCGAAACACATCGCGCGCGTCCCCGGGGAGGCCCGATACGCGCTCGCGTGGGCGGCGATCGACGCGGATCTCACGGTTCGGGACGTTCGATCGATCGCCAGCGCGATCAACAACGGCATGCCGACTCGAATGGCACTCTGCGAACGGGGGATTCGTCCGGGTGAGCTCTCCGTGACCCTCGATTTCGAGACGTATCTGGAGCTTCGACGACGAGCCTCGATGGAGAACCGATCGGTCGGCGAGGTGATCGACGAGGCGCTGACGGCGGCGTTCGAAGCCGAACCGGAGGACGTCTGATGGTGGCAGATCGCGGGGCGGGGGCCGTGGATTGGCCGCGGGGCAACGGCGTGGTGGTCGGTGCCGTGGGGCGATCGACGGCGGCTATGTAAACGCTTATGCGTCCGTACCGGAAAGCGTAGATGAGGGCTGGTAGCTCAGTTAGGCAGAGCGTCTGGCTTTTAACCAGACGGTCGGGGGTTCAACTCCCTCCCAGCCCGTTTTCCTGCGACCGACGCGCACAGTGAATACGCTACCGAGGGCGTCGAACCAACGAGCGAACACGCTACTGAGGACGTCGAACCAGCGAGCGAGCACAGCGAGCGACTGGTGACACCACACACCCGGCGAGCAACGCGAGCCATCCAACCGATTGCGACGGGAAAGCACGAGCCGATCGAGCCGACGATCGGATAAGCGGTCAATAACTACGATCGGACGAACGCGAACCAGTATCGGAGTAGTAAAATGTCATCATATGAGGAAGAAACGATCGAAACCGACGAACCCGCTTCGAGCACCGGACTCGATTCGAACGTCGCCGGTGCGTTGAGCTATCTGCTCGGCCCCGTAACCGGAATCGTATTTTACGTCATCGAGGACGAAGACGAGTTCGTTCGATTCCACGCCGTCCAAAGTATCGCCGTCTTCGGCGGCCTATTCGTGCTCAGTATCGTGCTGTCGGCCGTCTTGACCGCGTTAGCGGCGATCCCGGTCGTCGGGTGGATCATCGGCCTCGTGCTGGGGCTCGGCGGGCTCTTGCTCGCGCCGATCGGGTTCGTGATCTGGCTGTTTCTCATGTACAAAGCGTACTCGGGAACCGAATACGAGGTACCGGTGGTTGGCGCGTACGCCAGAAACTATGCCTGAGGGGGCGAACGCGTGCGGAAGCTCCGACGGTGATCGGGCGTGAAACTACCTCCCGACGGTGAGCGTACGTTTTACCACCCCCAGACTTTGAGCGTGCGTGATTTCGGACGCTGTGGCTGATCGACCGTTCTTTTGACCTACGCCTGACGATCGGTGCGTTCGCCCTGATAGCTCCCGTCGTAGGCGCCGTCGTGATCGGCCGTCGCGAGGACGAGCTGGGCGATCCGCGCGCCCGGTTCGATCTCGATGGGGTGGTGGACTTCGAGCAATCCCTCACCCTTGCCCTCGTAGCCGGCGTCCCACACCGCCGTGTGGAGCATACACGAGTTTCGCATGAGCGTCGATCGGGGGTAGACGAAGCCGATGTGCCCCGTCGGGATTCGGACCGTTTCGGCGTACTGCGCGATGTATCCGCCTGGATCGAGGGTGTACGTCCCCCCGTTCGGTTCGACGGGCGACCGATCGCCGATCGTCTTTCCCGCCGTGGTGACCGTCCCGGTCGTTTCCTGTTCGAGGATCGAGTCGACGGTGAGATCGACGCCGTTCGGTTGTCGCTGCGCGTCGGTCACCGAGTTGAGCTGTTCGGCCACGAACGAGCCGGACGTGAACATGACTCCCCAGATTGACCACGGGGGCAAAATGGTGCCGATGTGAACGGTCGGGACGATCGATGGAATACAGCTTGGATTACCCGATCGTGATGCATTATAACACATCATTACTCGATGTGCATATGAATACCAAACCCGCGAAATTTGCCGGACTGCGGCGTATTCTACACGATTTCGGATAGGAAACACGCGGGATTTATATCGCCCGAGCCGTGACCTTCGGACGATATGGGACAGACGGTAACTGAGAAAATTCTTTCCGATCATCTCGTCGAGGGGGAGCTGACGCCCGGCGAGGAGATCGGCATCGAGATCGACCAGACGCTGATGCAGGACACCACCGGAACGATGGTGTGGCTGCAGTTTGAGGCGCTCGATCTCGACGACGTACAGACGGAGCTTGCCGCACAGTACTGCGATCACCAGACCTACCAGTTCGACTTTAAAAACACCGACGACCACCGGTTCCTTCGGTCGGCGGCGGGGACCTACGGTGCACACTTCTCGCGGCCGGGGAACGGCATCTGTCACAACGTCCACCGCGAGAACTTCGCCGCGCCCGGAAAGACGCTGCTGGGGTCGGACAGCCACACGCCGACGCCCGGCGGCCTCGGTCAGCTCGCGATCGGCGCGGGTGGCCTCGACATCTCCGTCGCGATGGGCGGCGGCGCGTACTACGTCGAGATGCCCGAAGTCGTCAACGTTCGACTCGAGGGTGAACTCGACGAGTGGGCGACCGCGAAAGACGTGATCCTCGAGATGCTCCGGCGACTCTCGGTGAAAGGCGGCGTCGGCAAGATCTTCGAGTACACCGGCCCCGGCGTCGAGACGCTCACCGCACCAGAGCGGATGACGATCACCAACATGGGGACCGAACTCGGCGCCACGTCCTCGATCTTCCCCAGCGACGAGCAGACCAAAGACTACCTCGAACGCGTCGATCGCGGCGAGGAATACGTCGAACTGCAGCCCGACGAGGACGCCGAGTACGCCGACGAGATCGTCATCGATCTCGCCGAACTCGAGCCGCTCATCGCGTGTCCGAGCATGCCCGACAAGGTCGTACCGGTCAGCGAGGTCGCCGGCGAACGCGTCGAGCAGGTCATCGTCGGCTCCTGTACCAACGGCGGCTACGAGGACGTCCTCCCCGCCGCAAAGATGGTCGAGGGACGCGAGGTCGCAAAGCACACCGAGATGATCGTCGCGCCCGGTTCCAAACAGGCCGCCGAGATGCTCGCCCGGCAGGGGTGGGTCGCCGAAATGATGGCCGCCGGCGTCAACTTCTCGGAGGCGACCTGCGGTGCGTGTATCGGGATCGGCCACGTACCGGCCTCCGATTCGGTCTCGCTGCGGACCTTCAACCGAAACTTCGAGGGACGGTCGGGAATCGAAGACGACAACGTCTACCTCTGTTCGCCCGAGGTCGCCGCCGCCGCGGCGATCACCGGTGAGATCGTCGATCCGCGTGATTTGGCAGACGAACTCGGCGACCTCGACGCGCCCGGCATCGAGCTCCCCGATACGTACGACGGCTCGAAGGCCGACCTCATTTCGCCCGAGAACGCGATCGACGACGAGCTCATCAAGGGTCCGAACATCGGCGACGTGCCGCTGAAGGGTGCCCTCGAGTCCGATCTGGCCGGTGAGACCCTCCTGAAGATGGAGGACAACATCACCACCGACCACATCATCCCGGCGACGGCGGACATCCTCAAGTTCCGATCGAACATCGAGAAGCTCTCGGAGTTCACCCTCAGCCGCGTCGACGACAGCTTCGCCCAGCGCGCGAAAGATTCCGACGGTGGCTTCCTCGTCGCAGGCGAGAACTACGGGCAGGGATCCTCCCGCGAGCACGCGGCGCTGTGTCCGATGTATCTGGGCATCCAGGGCGTCTTCGCCCAATCGTTCGCGCGCATCCACAAGGCGAACCTCTTTAACTTCGGGTTGATCCCGCTTGCGATCGACGAGGAGACGTACGGGAAGCTCGAACAAGGCGACGACATCGAGATCGTCGACGACGTCGGCGAGGGCGTCCGCAACGGTGACGAGGAGTTCACCGTCCGCGTCAACGACGACTGGGAGTTCACCGCAACGCTCGACGCCTCCGAGCGCGAGCGCGACATCCTCGCCGCCGGCGGCAAGCTCTCGTGGACCAAACAACAGTACGGCGACTCCGGCGCGGCCCCGGCCGACGACTGATCGCACCGCTACGCGATCTCCATTATTTTCACCCGCTGAGCCGCTGCACTGGCAGGATCCAACACCGTAGTATCGCTCGAGTGCACCAGCGAGTTTTTCGGTGTCGGCTGCAAAGCGACTGTGTGGCAACGCTCCCCGACGGCACCCGACCGGAAGACGTCGCAATTCGTCGAGCCGAGCGGGCGGATCTCCTTGCGGTGCATCGGATCGAAACGGCCGTGTTCGACCAGCCGTGGCCCTACACCGCCTTCGAACGATTTCTCGGCGAGGAGGGGTTTCTCGTCGCGACGATCAACGGCGCGGTCGTCGGTTACGTGATCGCCGATCTGACGCCGAACTACGATCGAGACATCGGCCACGTCAAAGACATCGCGGTCCATCCCGACGCCCAAGGGCTCGGGATCGGCCGGACGCTCCTTCGGCGAGCCCTGTTGAGCCTGCTCGTCGACGGGGCGGCCGTCACGAAACTGGAGGTCCGAGCCGGCAACGAACGAGCGAAGTCCCTGTACGAATCGGAGGGATTCGCGCCGATCCGGCGCATCCCACGATATTACGACGACGGAGAGGCCGCGCTCGTCATGACCGTCGACATGAACGAGTGGGGGCGTGTGAGGTAGGAAAACGCCACAGGAGCGAAGACGGGATCGCGAAGGGAGGAATATGGCTGGGAAAGCAAAGCAAGGACGTTCGGAGGCGTGCGACACTGACCGGACGGTCCCGACTGGTTTTTCCACGTGGCGATCGAACCGCAGGTATGGGATACGCCTGCCCGGTCTGTGAGGTTCCACAGCGGGACGCCGAACACCTCGCGAACCACCTCGCGGTTACCGCACTACTCCACGAGGGCGACGAGCACGAGGCGTGGCTCGAATCGAACGTCGACGGGTGGGAAGGGATGCGACCGGCAGACCTTGCCGATCGGGTCGCAGATCTCGCAACCGAAACCGACTTCGAAGAGGTGTTCGAGGACACCGTCCACGAGCACGGGGGACATGGTCCACAAACCCTGCCAGAGGGCCGTGGTGGGGAGCTGTTCGCCGAGGAGAACGTCGATCGACAGCTCGCAGACGAGGCTGCTATCGGACGAACCAGTAGATCGGACCGACCGCTGGATCCGACCACTCAGGAGGTGCTCCTCGAAGCACAGGAACTCACCCGACGGATGATCGACGGCACGGCCGATCGTGCGACCGATCGCTCGACGGACGCACCGACGACGGCGGGTGACGACGACCGCGAGTGACAGCAACGACGAAGACGAAGACGACGACCGCGAGTGACAACGACCGCGAGTAGTCAGCACCCAGAAGTCGAAGGGA
>JBNJFV010000087.1:4783-10165 GCA_051747145.1 Halobacteriota archaeon | reverse complement strand
GTCGCGACCACACGGCCGCGTCTGGAGAGTCACGTCGTTTATGACCCCACAGTGCATGTACGTGTGTAATGACTGAGACGGACGCGACCGTGACCCGGCTTTTCGGCGGCCCGGGAAGCGGGAAAACGACTGCGCTGCTCGATCGCGTCGAGCAGTTGTTGGACGAAGACGACACGACGATCCGGGACATCCTCGTCGTCTCCTACACTCGGGCCGCGGCCGCGGAGATCAGAGAGCGGCTGGCAGCGCGGACCGACACGACGCCGCGGGCGCTGCAGGGCAACGTCTGCACGATGCACGCGAAAGCCTACGAACTGCTCAACCTCTCGCGTGGGGACGTCGTGAGCGAGTCGGACAAACAGGAGTTCTGCGAGGAGTACGGCATCGAATACGAGGACGAGTACAAAAGCGGCGGCCGCCGGACTGCCCGATCGACGACGATCGGCAACAAGATCATCGCGACGAGCCAGTGGCTCCAGCGGACCCGCCGCGACGTCGCCGACTGGTACGATGTCCCGTTTCAGTGGAACGTCGAGGAGGTTCGGTTACCTCCGGAGATTGACCCGCACGCACAGGAGGGCAACAAGTACACCCCGACGTGGACGTCCGACGACGATCGGATCGACGTCCCGGAGGTGATCCGGGCGTGGCGTGCCTACAAAGGCGACAACGGGCTCGTCGGCTTCGCGGACATGCTCGAGCGGGTCAAACAGCGATCGTTGCTTCCGAGCGTCGACTACCTGGTGATCGACGAGTTTCAGGACATCACGACGCTGCAGTACGACGTCTACGAGGAGTGGAAACCCCACATGCGAACGGTCCTCATCGCGGGCGACGACGATCAGGTCGTCTACGCGTGGCAGGGTGCGGATCCGGACCTCCTGTTGGACACCGAACGCGACGAGGACGTCGTGTTGCCGAACTCCTATCGGCTCCCCTCGAAGATCCTCAACGTCGTCAACAGGGAGATCAGACACATCGAGAAGCGCCAGGAGAAAGACCTCAGGCCGCGCAAGGAGGGCGGTACTGTCGAGGGGATCCAGAACCCGTCGATGCTCGAACTCGTTCGAAACGTTCGGTACACGGTCGACGAGGACGCCGGCAGCGTGATGTTGCTGTTTCGGGCCCGCTATCAGCTCTTTCAGTTCATCGAGAAGTTCGTCGACGAGGGGATCCCGTTCAAGGCACTCACCGACCAGCGGCTGTGGACCGATCGGCTCACCGACTACGTCCGGGCCGTCGAGGCGTTCGAGGCGGGCGAGGACATCACGCTCCTGCAGGGACGGCGTCTCGCCGACATGCTCCAGGCGTCGGCGTTCGGCACGAACGACCGCGAGGAGTTCTACGAGTTCCTCGACGAAATCGAAGAGGAGACCGCCGAAGCGGACATTTCGACGGTCCCGCTCGATCCCGCCGACGTGAAGCGGTTCGCCCCGTTCATGCCCGATTCGGCCGCCGCAAGCGACATGGTCCGGAAAGTGACGAGCTTTCAGCGAAAGTCGATCGACTCGTACTTCAAAAACGACTACCACGGACTCGATCCGAACACGGTACGCGTCGGGACGATTCACTCCGCGAAGGGTCGGGAAGCCGACCACGTCTTCGTCGCGACGGATCTCACAGAGAAGGTCGTCGAACAGATGGCCGCGACGATCACCGGTCGCGAGGAGGACGCAGAAAGCGAGTTCACGAAGCGGACGAGTCCGGTTCCGGTCCTCACCGACAACGAACGGCGGGTGTTCTACGTCGGCATGAGTCGGGCGCGAGAACGGCTCGTCGTGCTCGAGAACCTCATCAGTGGGGCACCGACGCTCCCGATCAGCGTCCTCCTGCACAACGAGCTTCGAGAAGAGCCCATCGAGGAGCTGCTCGAGGCGGCCCAGGTGGCTCCGGGAGCCGACGCCGCTCCCGAACCGTAGCCGTGGACGAACTGCGATCCTCCAGCGGCGAGCCGTCCCCGTCGACGCCGCTTTCGTTTCTTCAAGCCGCGATCGACGCCGCCGGAGCGGTGGGGTTCGTCCACGTCGGCGATCGGTTCGACGACGACCTCCGGTATGTGACCCGATTCGACGGGCCCGATCGGGACTACGCGTTCGTCTTCACGCCGTCGCCGGGGCCCGGCGGGACCGCGACGGTCTGTGCTCCCCGCGGATTCGTCGATCGGGCCGAGCGGTCGTTCGTCTCCGGACACGCCGACGTCGACGCCCTCGAGCGGACGGTCCGCACCGACTCGATCGACGACCCGGCGGGCGTTCGAGCAGCCGAGGCGCTCGCGGCTGCCGGCGTCGAATCGGGGACGGTGCTCGTTCCACGGCACGTTCCACACGACGCCGCGGTGTACCTCGAATCTGCGGGCTACGACCTCCGATCGACGGCCGCGATCGAAACCGCACGGACGGTGAAACGCCCAGACGAAATCGAGTGCTTACGTCGCGTCCAACGGGCCGCCGGCGGCGGTGTGCGGCGCGCAGCGGCGATCCTCCACGAAAGCGATCCGACCGACGGTGTGCTCTACTGGCAGGCGGACCCGCTTTCTGTCGGGCGGCTTCGCCGGGCGATCGACGAAGCGCTCGCTGCGGCGGGCGTCAATTCGATGGGGAATACGACGGTCGCTGTGGGCCCGTCGTCCGCGGACGTACGGCGAAGTGATCCGATCGAATCAGGTGCGACCGTCCGCGTCGGCGTGGCGCCGCGCGGACCGGCGGGCTACTACGGCAACCTGACACGAACGTTCGTCGTCGACGGTGACGGTGGCTGGGAACGTCGGGCGTCCGTCGCCGTCGAGGCGGCACGACGGGTAGTGTTCGACCACCTCGAACCGGGGGTGGTCGCGTCCGCGGTCCACGATGCGGCGATCGCTGAGGTGGCGGCGTACGGCTTTCCCGTCGGCGATGTCGACGCCAACGGCGACGGCGTCGGTGGGGTCCAGATCACCCAACCCGCCGGACACGGCGTCGGGATGAGCCGCCGCGAAGCGCCGCGTTTCACCGCGGACAGTGAACTAGCCGCACACACCGTTCTCGCGATCGAACTGGGCGTCTCCGACCCCGATCACGGGGGCGTCACACTCGGGGACGTCGTCGCGATATCGGCGTCCGAGCCGGGATACGATCTCCTCGCGACGTATCCGTGTTCGCTCACGCCGATCGTCGAGGGGTAAGCGACGTTCGCTGTGGTCGATCGTCGAGGGGTAAGCGACGTTCGCTGTGGTCGATCGTCGAGGGGTAAGCGACGTTCGCTGTGGTCGATCGAGGGTGCTGGGTTGCCCCGCCGATCGAGTCGTCGATCAGCGAATCAGATTCGCCTCCCCGTCGTCGGTGATCGTCTCGAAGGTCGCCATCGTTGGCGCTTTGATCGTGTACGCTAAGAGACTTGAAAATCCGTTCGCACCCGGATGCAATCCCAGACCGTTTCCCGCACCGACGAGCCCGGGCGGTGCGGTATCTAGTCGATCGCGCCACCATTCCGCGTCGAAAAAGAGGCTTGCGATCTCCTGGTGTTTCGCGTCGTGGGTGAACAGGTACCCACCCGGCTGCAGACGCGGCCAGAGGTGTTCGATCGCCGTTTCCGCCGACGATCGCAGTCCGACGTCCACGAACGCGACGACGACGGGCTCGTCGAACGACGGCATGCTGTCCTCGAAGTACCCGACTTCGAACCGGCAGGTGTCGATCGCGCCGTACCGATCGACGTTTCCTTCGACGTCCGATAGCGTCGCCGTCCACGCGTCCGCATCGTAAGTGTGAATCGATTCGGAGGCCAACAGGACGTGTTCGCGATCAATCGCCTCCGGCTCCGGCATTCCCTCGAACGAGTCGAACACGACGAGATCGCGATCGCACAGGGCGGCGACCAGCGAAAGGTTCGCCGTACTGCCGCCTTTGTACGCGCCGCACTCGACGATCACTCCCTGCTCGTCGACCGGGACGGAGAACGCCTTCGTTGCGATGACGAGGTGTTCGACGAACGAGGAGCCGGTCGGGACGCGCAGATTGTTCCGTAACATCCGCGCGGCCAACAGTACTTTCGTCCCGATGCCGAGCCCGTATTCCCGTCCGGTTCGGGGGGCGAAATACTCCCCCAGAACGACCGGAAGGCTCACCAGCAACAGGCCCAGCCGATACGCGCGGGCGAATCGGTACGCGATCCGGTACGGCCTGGAGGGCCGCGTCGAGTCGTCGGTGTGATCGGTAGCCATCGTACCATCGCTGCCCGTCGCCGACGCTTTGTTAGCACTCACATTCGAACGCCGTGGGCGATGCCCCTCGGGAGTAACGGCACCTGAACGACGAAAACGATGGCATACGACGTGTCGGTCGTCGTACGGTCAGGACGTGTCCCACTCGATGAACGTTTGTCGCCAGTGGTCGGGCGAATCGATCGAGATGCCGCCGATCTGCCAGGCGGTGTCGCGGTCTGGGTCGGTATTCGGCCGCGTGACGAGTGCGGTTTCATAGCGGGTGAACGAGGAGAGCGGTAATCGTTCGTTACTGAGAAAGCCAAACTGCGCGCGAATCCGTTCGGGAATCGTTTCGCCGACCGTCGAAAACAGATCCGTTTCCGGGTGATCTTCGATCGCCGCGCGGAGCGCGGTTTTCGTTGCGCTCGTCCACCGCGCCCCGCCCTCGAACGGAAACACGTCGACGAGTTGGGTGAGTACGGTGTCGTTGTCGAGCCGCCGCGTGCGAGTCACAAGCCCGACCGTACTCCCATCGTATCCGGCCAAATACGTCCGGCGGTGCCACGAGGGGCTACTCAACCGCCATCGAAGGAACTGTTCGGATCGGTGTGCGTGAAACGCCGACGGGACGTTCCGGCGGTACAGCTCTGCGAGCCGATCGTAGGGGACGCCCTCGAGCCGTCGGATCGAAACCGCCTCCGGGACCGACACGCGGGCGGTTTTGTATCGCTGTCTGCGATTCAAAATCGGATCGATGAGGAGCGATCCGCCGCGCCAAACCAGCGACCCGTTGGCGTACCCGGCGGTCGATCGCGGGAGAAAGTGCGTCACCGCCGGTGACACCATCCGCCACCCGAGCGATTCGTACCCGCCGCGGGCGTACTGGTTCGGAAAGTTGAAAAACAGCGCCGGCTCCCCGTCGGCGTACCGATCCAGTGCCAGCCTCGTCATTCGCTGAAAGATACCGTTCCGGCGGTGGTCGGGGTGCACCGCGGTATCCGCAGGTTGGAATGCGGTCCGAACGACGTCGTCCGATCGGAGTTCGAACGCCATGAACGGGCGGATCCCGACGATCGTACCGTCGTATTCGGCGACGACGATCGGGACGTGGTCGACGAACGGGTTGGCGACGTACTTCCATCGGAACCACTCGGGCGACTGGTGACGTGACCAGACCCGTTCGTCGAGTTCGAGCACCCCAG
>JBNJFV010000087.1:0-4683 GCA_051747145.1 Halobacteriota archaeon | reverse complement strand
TTACTCGCGTTCGGTCTCGGGTCGATCGGGGTTCCTCTCGGCGTCCGTCCGAAGCCGACGCGGCAACAGTCCGCGAAGCAGTCGCTTTGCGATCGTTCGCGGATCGAGGACGTACAGCGGGATAACGACCATCGCGACGGCCACGACGATCATTCCGGTACCCAGTGCGGTGTCGCCTGCGAGCAGTCTGAGCACGCCGAAGTTCGCGACCGGGATCGCAAAGATCAGCGTCGCCGCGAGGCTGAGCATCTCGATCACGCCGAATTTCATCGATCGATCTACCACGCCGAACGACAAAAGGAACGCGACCCGCAGTCGTCGAGTCGGTGGGCCGATCGCACCCGGGTATATGCCCGCAATCCACAACGTGTTTTTGTCGTGCGGACGTGGGTCAACCATGTTTACCGGCATCATCGAGGCGGCGGGCGAAATCGAGTCCGTCGCGGACGACGCGAGCGGCCGGCGGCTTACGGTCCGTGCGGGGGGGATCGACGACTTGCACTACGGACAGTCGATCGCGGTGAGCGGCGTCTGTCTCACCGTCGAGCGATTCGGCGACGAATCGACCGACGAGCCGTGGTTCGAGGTGTTTCTCGCGTCCGAAACCGTCGAAAAGACGTACCTCGGCGCTGTCGAACGCGGCGACGTCGTCAACATCGAGCGGGCGATGCCGGCGACCGGCCGATTCGACGGCCACGTCGTGCAGGGCCACGTCGACACGACCGCCGAGATCGTCTCGATCGACCCGATCGGCGACGACTGGCGGTTCACGTTCACGCTCCCCGACGGCTATGCCGGGTACGTCGTCGAGAAGGGGTCGATCTGTCTGGACGGCATCTCGCTTACGGTCGCCGCGATCGATCGGGACGCAGCGACGTTCGACGTCGCGATCATCCCGACGACCTACGACCTGACGACCCTCCGGACGAAGTCCGTCGGCGATCGCGTCCACGTCGAGGTCGACGTGATCGCGAAGTACGTCGAAAACATGCTGGAAGGATACGTGTAACGTATACGTATAAATCCCTTCAGATGTGATCCACAACGGGGTATTGCACCACTATCGTATGGTGTGACGTCGCACGCACCATGACCGACACCACTGACGACTTCACCGACGGAGCTAACAACGGTATGCGGCGCATCTCGACGGCCGACGCCGACGACGCTACGATTCACGTCGCAATCCACGATTGGGACGGGGGAAGATCGCTGCCCGAAACCGTCGTGGCCGCGGTTTCTGCGCACCTGGATACGGATCCGATCGATCTCGATCCGCTCGCGTGGACGATCGACCCGGACGCGCTCTGTGCCCTTTTCACCCCGACGACCGGCGACCGTACGCGTTCGGTACACTCGCTTTCGTTCGAGTACCAGGGGTGTACGGTCACGGTCTCAGAAACCGGTCGCGTCTCTGTGCGTAAAACCGATCGCGTCGCGGTTTCTGAAACCGATCGCGTCGCGGTGTCGGAGTCCGATCGCGTCGCGGTCGAGTGAACGGGGGACGGTCGACATCAATCGGTCATCGACGGCGGTGTCGTCGACTGTACGGGGGTGGCCTTGCGATCGGCCGACCCGTGTCACACCGTGTCGGGAACGGGCGCGTTAAGTCCCTCGCGTTCGTGGCCCTGATATGGATCACATCGTCGGTACGAAGACGGGACACAGCTTCGGGGGGTCGATCGGCGACCGATGAGCAAAGACTACATCGAGGTTCGGGGTGCCGAAGAGCACAACCTCAACGACCTCGACGTCCGGATCCCCCGCGAGACGTTTACCGTCGTCACGGGGTTGTCGGGATCGGGCAAGTCGTCGCTGGCGTTCGAGACGATCTACGCGGAGGGGCAACGACGGTACATCGAATCGTTGTCGGCGTACGCGCGCAATTTCCTCGGGCAGATGGACAAACCGCAGGTCGAGGCGGTCGAAGGCCTATCGCCCGCGATATCGATCGACCAGAAGAACGCCGCGAACAACCCCCGATCGACGGTCGGGACGGTCACCGAACTCCACGACTACCTCCGACTGCTGTACGCCCGCGTGGGGACGCCGCACTGTCCCGAATGTGGTCGCGAGGTCGGCGAACAGTCCGCCCAGCAGATGGTACGACGCATTTTCGACCTCCCGGAGGGGACGAAGGCGATGATCGCCGCGCCGGTCGTCCGCGACCAGAAGGGCGCGTTCGAGGACCTGTTCGAAGAGCTGCTGGCGGATGGGTACGCCCGCGCGGAGGTCGACGGCGAGCTGTACGACCTCTCGATGGAGACGCCCGATCTCGACGAGAACTTCGATCACACGATCGACGTGATCGTCGATCGGATCGTCGTTCGCGATTCGGACCGGTCGCGGATCACAGATTCCGTCGAGACCGCCCTGGTGGAGGCCACAGGCGTGCTGAAGGTCATCGTACCGGACGCCGACGAGACGGCCGCCGAGGCGCTCGGGGGGTCGACAGCCCGCGCGACCGGCGATCTCGCGGGTGCGGGCGACGATCGGCTCGTGGTCGAATTCTCCGAGGATCTTGCGTGTACCCACTGTGGGATCGACTTTTCGGAGATCGAGACGCGATCGTTCTCGTTTAACTCCCCACACGGGGCGTGTCCCGAATGTGAAGGGATCGGCCAGGCCAAGGAGGTCGACGAAGACCTCGTCATCGTCGACCCCTCGAAGCCGCTGAAAGAGGTTTTCGAGGCGTGGAGCTACAACCGATCGTACTACCGCGTCCGCATCGATTCGGTCGCGAACCACTACGGCGTCGACGTGCACACGCCGTGGGAGGACCTCGACGAGGCGGTACAGCGCGGCTTTCTGTACGGAACAGACGAAGAGGTCGTCTTCCGCAGACAGACGAAAAACGGCACCCGACGCAAGGAGAAACGCTTCGAAGGGGTCATTTCGAACCTTCAGCGTCGACACGTCGAGACGAACTCCGAGCGCACCCGCGAGCACATCGAAGAGTACATGGCCGTGACGACGTGCCCGGCCTGCGAGGGAACGCGGCTGCGGCCACAGAGCCGATCGGTTCTCGTGGAGGAAACGCCGATAACCGAGGTCAACCGAATGAGTATCGGCGACGCCAAGGCGCACTTCGAGGGGATGGAGTCGACGCTTTCGAAGCGCGATCGGACGATCGCCGAAGAGATCCTAAAGGAGATCCGCGCGCGGCTGGGTTTCATGGAGGAGGTCGGCCTGGAGTATCTCACCCTCGACCGTGAGGCGTCGACGCTGTCGGGAGGCGAGAGCCAGCGCATCAGGCTCGCCACGCAGGTCGGCTCGGGGCTCGTCGGCGTGTTGTACGTCCTCGACGAGCCGTCGATCGGTCTCCACCAGCGAGACAACGATCGGCTGCTCGACACCCTGGAGGGGCTCCGGGACCTCGGTAACACCCTCATCGTCGTCGAACACGACGAGGAGACGATGCGACGGGCCGATTCGATCGTCGACATGGGACCCGGTCCGGGCAAACGCGGCGGCGAGGTCGTCGCCCAGGGCGACTTCGAGGAACTCCTCGGGGCCGACGGCTCGATCACCGCCGACTACCTCGCCGGACGAAAGCAAATCGACGTTCCGGACACCAGACGGGACCCCGACGGCGAACTCCTCGTCCGCGGGGCTCGCCAGCACAACCTCAGGGACCTGGACGTGTCGATCCCGCTCGGCGTCTTCACCGCCGTCACCGGCGTGTCGGGATCGGGCAAGTCGACGCTGATTCACGACATCCTCTATAAGAGCCTCGTCCGCGAGATGAACGACAACACCTCCGTCGATCCGGGCGATCACGACGCGATCGAGGGGATCGACGCGATCGAAACCGTCCGGCTCATCGACCAGAGCCCGATCGGTCGGACGCCGCGATCGAACCCCGCGACGTACACGGGCGTGTTCGACTACGTGCGCGAGCTGTTCGCCGAGACCAAACTGGCAAAGCAGCGCGGCTACGAGAAGGGCCGATTTTCGTTCAACGTCAAAGGCGGCCGCTGTGAGGAGTGTGGCGGGCAGGGCACCGTCAAGATCGAGATGAACTTCCTCTCGGATGTCTACGTTCCCTGCGAGGAGTGCGGCGGCGCGCGCTACAACGACGAAACGCTCGAGGTGACCTACAAGGACAAGACGATCGCGGACGTACTCGACATGGAGGTCGCCGACGCCCTCGAGTTCTTCGAGGCAAACAGCCAGATCCGCCGCCGGTTGCAGCTCCTTTCGGACGTCGGCCTCGGCTACATGACGCTCGGTCAGCCCTCGACGACGCTGTCGGGCGGGGAGGCCCAGCGGGTCAAACTGGCCGAGGAACTGGGCAAACGCGACAGCGGCAACACCCTCTACCTGCTCGACGAGCCGACGACCGGCCTGCACAGCGAGGACGAGCGCAAGCTCATCGACGTGTTACACCGGCTCGTCGACAACGGCAACAGCGTCGTCGTGATCGAACACGAACTCGACCTCGTGAAAAACGCCGATCGCGTGATCGACCTCGGCCCCGAGGGCGGCGAGAACGGCGGCGACCTCGTCGCGAGCGGGACGCCGGAGGAGATCGCGCAAATCGACGCCTCTCACACCGGACGGTACCTCCGCGACGAACTTCCGACCGTCGATCTGGAGGGGCCGCGGACCGATCGAGGAGAGTCAGCGGCGGCCGCTGGCGACGACTGAGCCGCCGATCGCTTGGTAGCGGGGCGGCGAGCA
>JBNJFV010000086.1:0-10215 GCA_051747145.1 Halobacteriota archaeon | reverse complement strand
TGAGGCAGGTGCGGGGTTCTCGGTCGTCGCCGAAGAGATCAAATCGCTGGCCGAACAGTCACAGCGACGCGTCGACGACATCGAAGCGATGGTCGATCGGATTCAATCGGAAGCCTCCAGTGCCGTAGACGCCCTGGAGGAAAACGACGAGGCGATCGCGGAGGGATCGACCGAGGTCGAAAACGCGACTGACAACCTCGAAGCCATCGGCGATTCGGTCGAAGAACTCGGCGCGGGGATCAACGAGGTGGCGACGGCCACGGACCAACAGGCAGCCGGCACCGAGGAGATCGCGGCGATGGTCGATCAGACCGCCCAGAACGCCGACGAGATCACAGAAGAGACCCACGACATCAGCGCCGCGGTCGAACAACAGACGGCGATGATCCAGGACGTGGCGGACACGATCGAGGGACTTCTCGACACGGACGAGGACTTACTCGACGAGGACATCTGAACACGGAGGACAGTTTCGACTCGACTCGACTCGACTCGACTCGACGGCTGGTCGCGCTCGGTTGTCGTCGATTTTAGAATCCGATCGTGACCAATCCCAGTACGGTCAACAGGACGCTCGGAACGAACACGGCGGCCCACACTGGTTTGCTCCAGTTGAGAACCGTCTTCCCGTCGAGCGGGCCGTACGGGATCATGTTGAACGCCGCCAAAAAGAGGTTCACGAGGACGCCGTACCAGCCCAAACGCGTCAGGAATCCGCTCGCGATCGCCATCCCGGTCACGAAGATCGGCAGAAAGACGATCGCGAGCCCGAGGTTCGTCACCGGGCCGGCGAGCGCGATCTGGCCGTGTTCGCGTCGAGTCAGGTATCCACGGTGGTGGACCGCTCCCGGGGCGGCGAAGATGAATCCCAACATGGCGCTCATCACGGCGAGAAACAGCATGCTGTAGTCTGCGCGGAACTCCGCGATCTGTCCGAACCGCACGGCGACGACCTTGTGTGCGACCTCGTGAAGGAGGAACGCCACGCCGGCCGTGCCCAAACTGATGACCAGAAGGCCCCCGCCGAGTAGCTGTCCGATCCCGCCCGCGCCGCCGGCAAAAAACACCGCGAAGGCGACACCGAGGGCGACCCACGCGATCGCGAGATCGCGAAGTTCGTCCTCGCTGAAGCGAAACCCGCCGATCGTTCGCGTGCGAGTACGCATGCTCATGCGAACGCCCCCCACACGAGTTCGGCGCTATTTCTCGCCCCGTCGATCATGAGCCGGGAGACGCCGTCGATGCCCCCGATCTCGGCGGCGAAAAGCGGGAGGACGTAGGTCACGAACAACAGGCTCGCGATGATACTGCCGACGTTGGTCAGTGCGACGATCATGATGAGTTTGAAAAGTGGAACGTCGAACATGTCCGAGACGATCTCGCTTACGGGTCGCGACTCGTCGGACAACAACTCGTTGAGCGTGGAGACGTCACCCACGTTCACGCGGAGGTGACGAAGCTCCATGTAGCCGGTGAACCAGCCGGGAGCCAAAAGCGGGTTGATCGACGTCATCCACGCCACGGCACCGCCGACGCCCGCCGAGAGCCACCGCGCTCCAGCGAGCTTTGCAAGGCCTGCGGCGAACACGCCGTTGATCAGGAACCACGCGCCGAACAGCCGGAGCAAAAATCCGTCCTGTACGCCGGCCATCGCCAACAGGAGGAAAAACGCGACGAACGCGATCGAGACGCCGTAGCCGACGATCTTTCCCCACGGAATGCCGCGGCCTTTCTCGACGCCAACGAGCGACTCCATCGGGGGTAACGCCTCGGGGTCTTCGAGGTAGCGTTCGATTCCCGCCCGGTGGCCGGCCCCAACGACCGCCAGGACGTGGTATCCGGCGGTTCGAAGTGCGACGAGTTGGTGGGCGATGTACGCGTCACGCTCGTCTATCAACGCCTCCGCGCCGCCGGGGCTGAACTGTCGGAACTCCTCCATCATGACCGTCACGACGTCGGCGTCCGTGAGATCGTGGATGTCCATCTCGTCGATCCCGCCGTCAGCTGGACCGCTGTGGTGAACGCCAACGAGTCCCAACAGCACAGTCGCCGTCAAGCCGACCAGAACGCCCCCACCGATGCCGATCGCAAAGCTGCCGACGACGGTGATCGCGAACTCCCCCAGGAATCGTCCGACGATACCGTCTGTGAGGCCGAAGAACACGCCACCGACGAGACCGGCCCCGAGGCCGCCGATCAGCGCGGCGATCAATCGATCGTCGCCGTCGAGTACCGGCGTTGCGAACGTGTCGATCGCGACAGCGACCGCAACGGCGATCACCACCCCACCAGTTACGCTCGTCAAAAGCGAGGTCGTCACACCGAGGGCCCCGCCGTAGATCGCGAGTGCCGGACCGACGAACAGTCCCACGATGATCCCCGCGACGATCCCGACGACGCGGTTGTCCGTGATCCCGAACGCGAGCCCCCCGACCAGGTGGAGCTTTTCGGTGATCGTCATGCGGGCCCAGAAGCGTTGGATCGTCTGTTGGATGTCGCGATCGACCAACGCGATGTCGATGCCGTACTCCTCTGCGGTTTCGACCGCCGCCATCATGTCCGCCCCCGGCGTCACGTCGAACTGTTCGCCAAGGCGCGTCTGCACGTACGAGAGCATCCAGTACGCGAGGAACTGAAAGACGGTGTTGCCCTTCAGGAGGTCGCTCGCATCGAGGTCTTCGGGATCTTCGCCCTGGAGCTGTCGATACCGTCCGTCGTCGAGTTCGACCGCGACGATGTCCGGTGCGTCGGTCGCGATCGCCTCCTGGACCTCGTCGACGCTCCGTTCGGAGACGTGTGCAGTACCGACGACCGTGACGCGCCCCTCGTCGGTTGGCCCGTCGATTCGCTCGGCCGGTTCACTCATTGGCAACGATACATGGTCACCCGGTTTACCTGTGTCGGAGTCGGTCGGATCCCGAAGCCGACCACCCGTGATTTCGGGTCGTAGTAACGCTCCTGTCGGGATTTCGGGCCGATCGGAGGCACAAATTATGTATATGGAGGGGTTAGTTTCGGTGTATGGCGAAGCTTTTGCCCTCCACTTCCGACGTTCCCCCCGCGTCGGACGGCGAGCCTCGCGTCGTCGGTCTCGACAGCGAGGACGCGGACGCGGTAATCGCGGCGTTGTCGTCCGACACCGCACGGCAACTCCTCAGCGCCCTTCACGACCAACCGGACTCCCCGTCAGCGCTCGCCGATCGGATCGACACGTCGCTGCAGAACGTCCAGTACCACCTGAAAAACCTCGAAGAGGCCGATCTCATAACGGTCGTCGACACCGTCTACTCCGAGAAGGGCCGCGAGATGAACGTCTACGCGCCCGCCGACGAGCCGTTAGTGCTATTCGCGTCGTCTGAACCCGAACGGACGGGACTCAAGGCGACACTGATGCGGCTGCTCGGTGGTGTCGGCGTCCTCGGGATCGGTAGCGTTCTCGTCCAGCGGTTGGCCGAACGATCGGCCCCGGCGGCGGTGGACGGAACCGGTGACGGGGAGGGAGTGTCACCTGCTGTCGCCGATACGGACGACGACCCGACGATGTACGCCGATGAGACAGACGATGGCGACGTCGCGCGTGAGGAATCCGTGGAGGCCGAACCGACACCAGACGCCGAGCCGACGGCGGAGGCCGAACCGACTCCAGAAGCCGAGGCGACTCCGGACGGCGACGACGCGGGGATCAGCCAAGTCACTGAGGAGCCGGTCGAAACCGAAGCCGTCACGGAGGAGCCATCGCAGCCGCCGACCGAGGAACTCGAGGAAGCGACCCAGACGCCGACGGAAGTTCCCGAAGACGCGACCCAGACGCCGACGGAAGTGCCCGAGTCGGTAGCAGATACGCCGACTCCGTCGATGGAGTACGTCTCGGAGGTGTCGGACGCGGTTGTCCAGCTCGAACCGGGTGTGGCGTTCTTCCTGGGCGGTCTTGCGGTCCTGCTTTCGATCACGCTCATCTGGTATCTGCAAACCCGGTGAGCCCCCGCCGGGAGGAACAGCTATTCATACCTCCGAGCAATACTTGTGAACATGGAACACACTGCCGAGATCGAAGGGATCGGCATGGGTGTCGGTCCCGACGGCGCGAGCGTCCCCGCGGTGATTCTGCACGCCCGTGGCGAGTACCTCCCAATATTCATCACCGACGACCAGGCGCAGTCGATCCAGCTTGCGATCGAGGGGCACTCGTTCGAACGCCCCCTGACCCACGACCTGCTTGTCGGCATGGTGACCGAGTTCGGCGGTGCGATAGACAGCGTCCGGATCGACGACCTCGTCGACGGGACGTTCCTGTCGAAAGTCAAAGCAGAGCGGTACGAGGCGGGAAAACCCGAACCGTTCACGTTCGACGCCCGACCGAGCGATGCCGTCGCGATCGCCGTACGCGTCGACTGTCCAATCACGGTTTCCGACGACGTGCTGGACGCGGCCGGTCGACCGCCGTCGACGCTCGAAGTACGGGAGGTCGACGAGCCAACCGAACACGCACTCGACACCCGCGAGGATTCCGAATCCGAGTCTGAATCCGAATCCGAATCCGACGAGTTCTGACCGAGTACGTTTACTATCGGGACTCCCGACAGGACAGCAATGCCCGACCTGATGGACACATACATCGAAAATCGGTGGATGGTGCAGCCGAATCACGCGAACAACCTCGAAACCGCCCACGGTGGGAACGTCCTCAAATGGATGGACGAGGTCGGCGCGATGAGCGCGATGCGATTCACCGGCGAAACCTGCGTCACCGCACACATGGACGAGGTCAATTTCAAACGACCCGTTCGGATCGGCGACATCGCGCTCGTGAAGGCGTACGTGTACGAGGCTGGTCGAACGAGCGTCCGCGTTCGAACGGAGGTCTTTCGCGAAGACCCCCGTCGCGGCACACAGGAACTCACGACGGATTCGTACATGGTGTTCGTGGCGATCGACGAGGACCGAACGCCGACGGCCGTCCCTGAGCTGTCGGTGTCGTCCGAACGGGGGGAAACCCTGCGAGCGAACGCACTCGACGATGCGCCAGGGTAGCCTGGCACGGACGGTCGATTCCGGCTGCGACGACGATCGACCGTCCGTCACTGGCAGCACGCTGGGCGTCACCCGCACACCGTGCGCCATTTAGTACTCGGAACCGAACGGTATCGTATGACGCTCGAGGTCGATCCACCGGCACCGCCGAAACTCGCTGCCATCGATCCCAATCAGTACGACGACGCCGAAATCGTCGGCGACACGGATTACCGACGGGACGACATTAGCGAACTGCTAGCGGCGGGTGCGTGGACTGACGCGTTCGAGGCTTGGGCGGAAACGACAGCCGTCACGACCGAGGAGTGGGCGATCGTCGAGTCGCTCGATTTGTTAGAGGAATTCGACTTCTTTTGGGACGACTTTGCCGACCGCGTCGGGTATCACGCCCCGGGAATCCCGGCCGACTGGAAAGTGCGCGATCTCCATCCTGAGCTCGACAGCTGGGAGACCGTCTCGTCGATCAACGCGGGACTTACGGAACTCGGACAGGTCGTATGTGAGGTCCTCAAAGACGAGTACATCGATTGGGAAGCGAGCTACGATGCGCCCGATGATCTCCCGGAGTTCGAGTGATCTCGATGGGTCCAGATGCGCTCGCGCCGGTGGCGATCCCACCGATCGACCAGGCGGCGATCGACACCGTCAGGCACCGACAGTCGACGTTGACCAAGCCGCCCGGCAGCCTGGGTCGACTGGAGACGATCGCCGCCGAAATCGCCGGCATCCAGGCCGATCCGTTCCCTAGCGTCGACCCGGCTGCCATCGTCACGGCGGCGGCCGATCACGGCGTCGCCGCCGCCGGTGTGAGCGCGTATCCGCAATCGGTGACGGCCGCGATGCTTCGAACCTTCGCCGATGACAGCGCCGCGGTGAACGCGATCGGCGGGGCGACCGACGTCGAGACGATCGTTTGCGACTTCGGCGTGATCGGCGACCGGCCGGCGGGCGCGCTGGACTGTCGGATCGGACCGGGAACCGACGACATGCGCGAGGGCCCTGCGATGTCGCGATCGGCGGCGATCGACTCGATCGAGACCGGCCGATCGCTCGTTGCCGACCGGCTCCCGAACGCCGGTTGCGTCGGAATTGGCGAGATGGGGATCGCCAACAGCACTGCGGCTGCGGCGATCACCGCCGTGCTCACTGATGCGGACGTGGCCGCTGTCACGGGCCGAGGGACTGGTATCGACGACGAGCGGTACGCACACAAAGTCGACGTGATCGCCGAATCGATCGAGACGAACGCGCCCGATCGTGGGGATCCGATCGACGTGTTGCGGTGTGTCGGTGGCTACGAGATCGGCGGCCTCGTCGGCGTGACGATCGAAGCCGCCTCCCGACGGATACCCGTCGTCGTCGACGGGTTCATCGCCGGAGCGGCGGCGCTACTCGCAGTCGGCCTCGACGAGCGGGTCGGTGACTATCTGCTGGCCTCTCACGCGTCCGTCGAACCCGGCCACGCCGTACAGCTAGGCGCGCTCGAGTTGGAACCGCTATTCGATCACGGCATGCGACTCGGGGAGGGGACCGGGGCGGCGTTGGCGATCGCAACCTACCGATCGGCGTGTGCGGTGCACGCGGAGATGGCGACGTTCGAGGAGGCCGGGATCAAGTAGCGGACGCGTCTGTTCGTCACCCCTGAAGGTGTGCAGACGTACCCCGCGATCGACGCGTATCGACTCGGAGTTCGATCGCCACGTGTCGACTCGGAGTTCGATCGACGCTTGGCGACTCGGAGTTCGATCGACGCGTGGCGACTCACCAGAATTTTCGGACACGTGCCGTGGCGGTATGCTGACAACCACGATTGCATCGACGACTGCAGGATCACCGTTTTGATATATGCGGGCGAACTCTCCTTGCGTATGGACGAGATCGGAGACCAGTACACGCCCGCGGACGTGGAGGACGCGGTGACCGAGTACTGGGCAGCACACGACGCCTACGAGGCCACGAAAGCGGCACACGAGGACGACCCCGCCTTCTTTTTCGTCGACGGACCGCCGTACACCTCCGGACAGATGCACCTGGGAACGGCGTGGAACAAGACGCTGAAGGACGCCGTCATCAGGTACAAACGAATGACCGGCCACCGCGTCACCGATCGCCCCGGATACGACATGCACGGGCTGCCGATCGAGGTCAAAGTCGAAGAAGAACTCGGCTTCGAGAACAAGACCGACATCGAGGAGTACGGCATGGAGGCGTTCATCGACGAGTGCATGCGCTTTGCAGAGGAGAACCGTGAGGCGATGGACGAAGACTTCAAATCGATCGGAGCGTGGTTCGACTGGGACAACCCCTACAAGACGATTTCCCCCGAGTACATGGAGGCGGCGTGGTACGCGTTCAGCCAAGTCGCAGAGCGCGGCCTCGTCGAGCAGGGGAAACGATCGATATCGCAGTGCCCGCGCTGTGAGACGGGGCTTGCGAACAACGAGGTCGAGTACGAGGACGTCGAGGATCCCTCGATCTACGTGAAGTTCCCGCTCGCCGATCGTGAGGGGTACCTCGTCATCTGGACGACGACCCCCTGGACGATTCCCGGAAACACCTTCGTCGCCGTCTCGGCTGACCTCACGTACAACGCCGTCCGGGCGACCAAGGACGGTCGCGAAGAGGTGCTGTACGTCGCCGAATCCTGCGTCGAGGACGTCCTCCGGAAGGGACGATACGACGACTACGAGATCGAAGCGGAACTGTCCGGCGAGGAGATGGTCGGTTGGACGTACGAGCACCCACTCGCCGAAGAGGTCCCCGATCATCCGAGCTTCGAAGGAGCTCGAACCGTCTACACGGCAGACTACGTCGAAGCCGATCGGACCGGCCTCGTCCACTCTGCGCCCGGCCACGGTGAGGAGGACTTCCACCGCGGAACCGAACTCGGTCTGGAGATCTTCTGTCCGGTCGCAGGCGACGGCACGTTCACCGAGGCGGGCGGCACGTACGAGGGGCAGTTCGTCCGCGACGCGAACGACGAGATCCGCGCTGATCTCGAGGAACGCGGTGCCTTGCTCGCAGACGAGACGTACGAACACTCCTACGGTCACTGTTGGCGTTGCGACACCGGGATCATCCAACTTGTCACCGACCAGTGGTTCATCTCGATCACGGACGTCAAAGACGAACTGCTCGAGAACGTCGAGGACGCCGAGTGGCATCCACAGTGGGCCCGCGACAACCGCTTTCGGGACTTCATCGAGAACGCCCCCGACTGGAACGTCTCCAGACAGCGCTACTGGGGCATTCCGATCCCGATCTGGGTCGACGAGGACGCGATCGGCTCGGAGATCGACGTCGAAACCGACGCGATCGTCATCGGAACGCGCGAGGAACTCACAACGCGTGTCGATCAGGAGATCGACCCCGAGACGATCGACTTACACCGACCGACCGTCGACGAGCTGACCATCACCGAGGATGGCACGACCTACCGACGCGTGCCGGACGTCTTCGACGTGTGGCTCGACTCGTCTGTCGCGTCGTGGGGGACGCTCGGGTATCCCGGCGAGACGGAAGCGTTCGAGGAGCTTTGGCCCGCCGATCTCATCATCGAAGCCCACGACCAGACCCGCGGGTGGTTCTGGTCCCAGCTCGGGATGGGGACCGCGGCGTTCGGCGAGAGTCCCTACAAACGGGTGCTCATGCACGGGTTCGCCAACGACAAGAACGGCCGGAAGATGTCGAAATCGCTCGGCAACATCGTCACGCCCGAAGAGGCGATCGATCGCGCGGGCCGCGACCCGCTCCGGACGTACCTGTTGAGCCACGACCAGCAGGGCGTCGATCTCTCCTTCGAGTGGGACGGCCTCGGCGACACCGTCGGGACGTTCAACATCCTCTGGAACGTCTTCCGGTTCCCGCTGCCGTACATGGAACTCGACGACTACGATCCCACCGAGGCCGACCTCGAGGACGGCGAATTGACGATCGTCGACGAGTGGGTGCTCTCGCGGCTGCAGACCGTCAAAGCCGAGATGGACGCCGCGTGGGACGACTACGAGGTCCACGAGGCGTTGAACGCGCTGTTGGAGTTCGTCACCGCCGACGTCTCGCGGTTCTACATCAAGGCGATCCGCGAGCGGATGTGGGAAGAGGGCGACTCCGCCTCGAAACTCGGCGCGTACGCCACGCTCTCGACGGTCCTCGACGAGGTGATCCGACTTCTGGCACCGTTTGCGCCGTACGTCACCGAACGAATGTACCAGCGGTTCGACGGACGGGAGACCACTGTGCACGCGCTGTCGTGGCCGGCCGTCGACGAACAGCGCCGCGATCGCTCCCTAGAGGTGGATGTGGCAGTCCTTCGGGACGTCGAGGAGGCGGCGGCGAACGCCCGTCAACAGGGCGGCAGAAAGCTCCGATGGCCGGTTCCGCGGGTCGTCGTCGAAACGGACGACGACGAGGTGGCAGCCTCGATCGATCGGCTGGAGTCGCTACTCCTCGATCGGGTCAACAGTCGATCGGTAGACGTCGTCGACTCGTTCGAGGAACTCCTCGAGTACGCCGAGCCACGGATGAGCGCGATCGGTCCGGCCTTCGGTGCGGACGCACAGGCCGTGATGAACGCCGTCGAGGGTGCCACCCGCGAGTCGATCGAATCCGGTCTCGAGGTCGACGGCGAGACGATCACTCTCGAGGACGACATGGTCGAGTACCACGCGGAGCCACCCGAGGGGATCAGCGCCGCGACATTCGAGCAGGGGACCGTCTACGTCGACACGACCCTCACCGACGAGTTGGAGTCTGAGGGGTACGCCCGCGACGTCATCCGTCGGATCCAGGAGATGCGAAAACAGCTGGATCTAGACGTCGAGGAGTCGATCGACGTCGGGATCTCGATCGACGACGATCGCGTCGCCTCGTTCGTCGAGAACCACCGCGAGCTGATCGAAGGCGAGGTTCGGGCGGCGTCGTTCGGCGGCGATCCCGACGCCGCTTCCGATCTCGTCGAGACGTGGGACGTCGAGGGGGTAGCGGTTCGGATCGGCATCGATCGCGTCGCCGATTGATCGGCATCGATCGCGTCTCCGATTGATCGGCATCGATCGCGTCTCCGATTGATCGGCATCGATCGCGTCTCCGATTGATCGGCATCGATCGCGTCTCCGATTGATCGATTCACCTGTACTCGCGGCGGCTCACGTCCGTTCCCATCGAACGTCCGAAAGCGTCCGCTGG
>JBNJFV010000085.1:5148-10284 GCA_051747145.1 Halobacteriota archaeon | reverse complement strand
CGGACGGGGAAGCGACGATCGTCAAAGACCGATAACGCTTAGGGCGACCACCGGAAACACTGTACTGCGCGGTGGGATGGCAGAGTGGACTATTGCGCCTGCCTTGAAAGCAGGTGGCCTTCGGCCTCCTGGGTTCGAATCCCAGTCCCACCGTTGTTGATTTTTAAAAGCGTCACTGGTCGACAGAAACGCGAACGAGATCGTGATCGTGATCGGGATCGAAGAACTCGGGTTGTCGAACGGACCGATCGATCGATTTAGATACGACCGACGTTTTCGACGGCGACGCTTTCGACGCCTTCGACGGTCTCGAACGCCTCTTCGACGGCTTCAGTACCACCGGCGTCGTCTGCGACGAGCACCGTCGGGAGGAGCGCGACGAGACCGAACGCCACGTCGTCGCGTTCGAAGCCGTTGATCTGTGCGCCCTCCGGGAGCGACGCTTCGAGCTTCTCTTGAAGCTCGTCGAGGTCGACGTCAGGGCTGTTCGGCATGACCTTCATCTTCGCTGCTACTTTTCCCATGATTAGGGCCCCCGGAATCCGCAGTCTGGACACTCATAGAGGTTGCTCTGCTTTCTGCACTTCGCACAGCGGTGGATTCCGGTGCCACATTCGGGGCAGTTGAACGCCGCCGCGTTCATACCCGAGACGTTGATTCCGCAGGAGACGCACTTTCGCGTCGGTGCCTGCTGACTGTCGCTCATACAGTAGTAATCCGTCGCACGACTTTTAACCGTTATCTTTCCGCCCTGCAACCGATCGACGGACCGATCGACACGCACGCGAACATCAGTGGACCGATCGATCGTCACGCACGCGATCATCTGTGGACCAATCGATCGACACTCACGCGATCATCAGTGGACCGATCAACACACCCATCAGGTGGACACGTCGCGCGCGAAACCGTGGCGGAACGAGACCGAGGACCGTCGCCACCGCGAACACGCCGATGCCGAACCAACCGGCGAAAAGCCCCGAAAGGACCACGAGAAGACAAAGGACCCCGACGGAGACGATCGTGGGATCGATCCGGCCGACGGTGCGGAGAAACGGATCGCCGAGGCGAACGACGGCCAGGAATCCGACGCAGGCGGCGATCCCGACAGCGGCGAGAAGGACCGCCGTAACCAGCGGGACCCCGACGCGATCGATCGCGACCATCACGCCGGTTCGGGGCGTTCCGAGCGCGATGAGCGCGAATAGGGCGAAAACGGTGTTGGCGGTGCTCGCGCCGCTCGTGGCGACGACGAACCCTCGATCGACGTCACCCGACGGGACGGCCGGCAGCGCGAGCACGCTCGCGATCGCCGCGGAGACGCCGGGCAGGTAGCCGACGATCGCCCCGGCGAACGACCCCGCACCGGCCGTTCGAACGAACGCCCCCGGAGGTAGCAGTATCGACGCACCGTCCTGTGGTGGGACGCCACCGGACTCCATCGCGTCGATGAGAACCGGTGCACCGAACAATCCCGTCAACAGCGGCGTCAACATGCTGCCGGCACCCAGCGGGGCCTCCGGACGAACGTCGAGGGTCACCGCCCCGAGCGCCGCGCTGGCCAGAAACGCCACGAATCCGACGATCGCCGCACTCCGAGAGCGTTCGGTGAGCACCAACGTCAAGACGATCGCACCGAGTACGAGCCACAGATGCGCGCGAATCGTCGGATACGCGCGCACCATTGCCCACGTCAACGGGAGCGCGAGCGGGATCGCGATACCGACCGCAAGAAGGCTCCCGAGCCCTGATATCCGGAGTGCTTCGCGTCCGCGACCGGCCAGCACGAGCCGGTGGCCCGGGAGCGCGGCGATCGCCATGGAGGCGTCCGGCACGCCGAGCGTGAGCGCCGGCACGATGTCGACGAACGTGTGGACGACGCCAGCAGAAACCATCGCGACGCCCAAAAGCAACGGTTCAGCGTCGATCGACGGGGCGATCGCGGCGAGCAACAGCGCAAAATTGTTGGCGTGGAGGCCAGGAACCAATCCGCTCAACGTACCGAGCGCGCTACCAGTCGCTGCAAAGAGGAGGAACTCCGCCACGAATCCGGCGCCAGTGAGTGACATGTCTGCTCTCGAGCCGAGTTCCTGTCGGTATCCCTCTTAAACTCGAGGCGACCAATTCGAATATGCGAGTCGCGATCGGCCGATTCACACAGCGACCACGACGGCTTTGTATCCGCTTGGCATACGATCGAGTATGGATTCCGAGGCGCTTCCGAACGGGTGGGTCGTCTGGAACGAGGAGCCGGGGGGACGGCTCATTCTGGCGTACAGACCAGACGTGTTCAATGCCGCCAACTTCGACCCCGCCTGTCTTCCGACGGTGTACGTCACGAACGGCTCACCGCGTCCCCGGCCGGGATCGGGCTCCGAACAGACCGATACCTGGCGCGTCATTCTCTTTCTCGAACCTGAGGTAGAAGTGAGCGACGACGCGTTCGACTCCCGAGAGGACGCACTCGAGGGGGCGATCGATCGGGCGTCAGCCTTCGCAACCGGTTCGATCGCGTATCGGCGCGCCTATCAGGTGCCGCGCGAGCGATACCTCGAGAAACTCGACGAACTCACCGGCCGATCCGATCGCCACCGGTAAGCCGGAGCTGGACGTTCTCGGACGGGAAGCTTAACGGCTACAGACTCGTAGTGCAGTCTATGTCCACCGTCACGCTGATCGGAACCCGCCTTGCCGACCCCGGCCTGGAGTTCGTCTACGGTGGCGAGTCGGCCGCCTGTGAGGGCTGTCCGTACCGCAGCCAGTGTTTGAACCTCCGCGAAGGCACCCGGTATCGTGTCACCGAGGTCCGCCAGAACGCCCAGACGCTCGAGTGCGCCGTCCACGACGGCGGTGTCCGCGCCGTCGAGGTCGAACCGGCCACTGTGCTCGCTACTGTAGCCTCCCGTGGCGCGTACGCCGGCAGCACGGCACGGCTCGAAGGGCCGTGTCCGCACGTCGACTGTCCGAGTCACGAGTACTGCGTCCCCGATGGGGCAAATTTCGACGAGGAGTACCGGATCACCGACGTGAAAGGGGACCCACCGCACGATCACTGTCACCTCGATCGGACGCTCACGCTCGTGGAACTGTCTCCGAACGAGTGAGCGGCAGGTGGATCGACGAAGCGGTTTCGACCGGGGTCGTTTGTGCTCGATACCGTGATTTTGTCACCGGACGGTGGCGTTATTCGACGTGTCCGATCTTCTGCGACGCGTAGCCGAAGATGGATCGATAGCCGTACGGCGACAGCAACACCGGATAGAACTCCCGATCGGCGACGATCTCCTCGCCGTCGGCGGCGGCGAACGGTTCGCCGGGGGCCACGCGGGTGAAGTTCTCCGCGAAGACTTCGAACGAGGCGGCGTCGGGCTTCGGGATCGGCTCTTCGAGTCTGAACACGGACACTTCGTCCCGATCGAGCGTTTCGATCCGATTCTTTCGGCCGCCGCGCAGGACGTCCGTCGCAGCGAGGAACGCACGAACGAGTTCGTAGCCGTTTTCGGCGGCGGTGTCGGTCCCTTGGAGGCCGCACTCGACTTCGATCGTGTGTGGGTATTCGATGAGTCGGCCGTCGGTGTACTCGTCGGTTTCGATGACGACGTCGACCGGCAAGCGCGGATAGATCGCTCGGGCGACCTCGTCGACGGATTTGATCACGCCGATCGGGTCGGCGTACGACTGCGTCGAGTGGAGTGCGAGCGTCGTACATCCCTGTATCTCCCGTGCGAGATCGTAGGCCAACCGCTCCTCGTGGACGTCAGATCGCCGATCGCCGGGGAACGCTCGATTGAGGTCGGTTTCGAGGTACCGGACTTCGGCCTCGAGCGCTTTCTCGTTTGCGATGATGAACTTGACGGGACGGTCGACGTCGGGTTCTTCCGCGAGGATTCGATCGATCGCCCGCGGCCCGCACGGCTCGTCACCGTGTATCCCGCCGACGATCGCAACCTCGGGTGGTCCCTCCCCGAGTTCGATGACTTGCATGTCGGTGTGTGAGCGGCCATACCATTTCAGCTACTCGGTCCGAAACAGTCGATTCGACGCTGTCACGGCGTGTCACGGGCCGTGCGCCAGTCGATCAGCGTACGCGTAATCGGCCGGATACGCGTCCACGACGTGCCCGTCGATGGTCAGTTTCCAGCCGTCGATCACCGCAGGATCGGAACGCGCGGCTCGGAGGGTCGATCGGATCGAATCGACGTCGACGCCGTAGAAGTCCTCGGGCACGCCGTGGAGGTACTGGCGTGCGGTTTCGAAAAGCGAACGCATCCCGTCGTCGTTCTCGAAGTCGACGTGTTTGTACGCGCCTGCGGCGACCTGCACCATCCCGTGCAGAAACGCGCTTTCTATCGTCCCCGAGCCGTAGTTGTACCACTCGTCCTCGAAACAGTCGTGAGATTCGTGGTAGGCACCGTCGTTGAACAGTCGGACGCCGTGTACTGTCGCCTGTCGGAGCGTTGCGTGTTCCCACTCTCGTCGGTTCTGGAGCCACCCTGCGGGTGTACCGAGCGGCGGGGCGACACTCGGATCGTGGGTGTGCTCGTCCATACACGATCGATCGGCTTCGAGCGGGGTAACCGCATCGGTACCCGAGGAGACCACCACACGATCGCATCGGTGCCCGAGGCGGCCACCACACGATTGCATCGGTGATCGAGGCGGCCACCACACTGAAGAGATGGCAGCCACGTCACCGAGATCCGGAACGTTTTATGCGATCGGCCGCAGAGGACAGACTGCGTGCGAGGGTAGCCAAGCCCGGAAACGGCGGCGGACTCAAGATCCGCTCCTGTAGAGGTCCGTGGGTTCAAATCCCTCCCCTCGCACTGGCAACAGTGCGGAAGACCGCTCTCGGAGCGCTCTTCCCTCGCAACATTCTCACGAAAACCACTCGTAAAGAGCACGTGCTTTGGGTTCGAGATCCGATCCTGTAGGGTCCTCGTGAGCGAAGCGAACGAGGGCAGACGAGTCGCAGCCGGCACAGCGCCGGAGGCGCGAGCAGGACCGTCTCGGCGTGGTCCTCGTGAGCGAAGCGAGCGAGGGCAGACGAGTCGCAGCCGGCACAGCGCCGGAGGCGCGAGCAGGACCGTCTCGGCGTGGTCCTCGTGAGCGAAGCGAGCGAGGGCAGACGAGTCG
>JBNJFV010000085.1:3026-5048 GCA_051747145.1 Halobacteriota archaeon | reverse complement strand
CCGTCTCGGCGTGGTCCTCGTGAGCGAAGCGAACGAGGGCAGACGAGTCGCAGCCGGCACAGCGCCGGAGGCGCGAGCAGGACCGTCTCGGCGTGGTCCGTGGGTTCAAATCCCTCCCCTCGCACGGCCAACAGTGCGGAAGACCGCTCTCGGAGTGCTCTTGCCTCGAAACATTCTCGCGTGATCGACCCCTCGAGATCCATCGATTCGACGTGACGTCTCAAACTGCAGCTTTCGCAACGCCAAAGGAGTCGGCGAGCCAACAGGGCGCATGGAACTTGATGACACGGATCGCGCAATCCTCCGCGTGCTCCAGGAGGACGCCCGGACGCCGTTCAGCGAGATCGCACGGCAGATAGACATGTCCAGTGCGACCGTCCACGATCGCGTCGGCCGTCTGGAATCTGCGGGCGTGATTCGAGGGTACCACGCCGACATCGACGCCAAGGAAGTCGGGTACGGCGTCTCGGCGCTCGTCGGGCTCCGGGTCGAGCAAGGCCGAGAGGAGGACGCGCTCGAACGACTCAGGGAGATCGAGGGCGTACAGGCGATCCACCTCACGACCGGCGAGTGGGACGTCATGCTGCGCGTGTTCGCCGAAGATACCGATGCGCTCAGGGAGCTGATGTTCGACAACGTCGCTGCGATGGACGGCTTTTCGCGATCGCAGACGATGATCATCCTCGGGACCGACTACGAGTCGCCGGGCGTTCCGATCTGAGCGCGTCGACCTCGATCGATGCCCGTCGGGGACGCCGATCGGCCGTCGGTCGTGTCACCGTGACGCCCGCGACCGCAACTCTCAACACGTCCCTCCTCCCGTATGTGTGTATGGCTGCAGTCTCCGATCGACTCACCGAGGACCCCGAATCCCTCTGGATCGCGAGCGTCCTCGCGCTCGTCGCCGCCGTAGTTGGCGGGTCGCTTCTCTTCCCGCAGGCCGTTTACGACGGATTCGTCTGGCGGTACTTCTGGGGTCCGGTCGTCGCCGACGGCGCTGGGGCGTCCTGTGCGGTGCGTGCCGGCGGTGAAACGGCGTTGCTGTACAGTGCGTCCGAATGCGCAACGGCCACCGGCGTCGTCGCCCGGCCGGGGTACACGACAGTTTCGACGCTCAGCTACGCGCTCGTATTGGTGTTGATGCTCGGCGGCGTCGTCTTTCTCGTCCGCCGGCTCGGCGTCGGAGAAACGTCGGATCTGTTTTTCGGGCTGTTCCCGTTCATGCTCTTCGGCGGGTCGCTTCGCACCGTCGAAGACGTCGGCGTCGCACTCGGGGGCGGGGCCACGGCGGCGGTGCCGTTCCCGTGGAGCGCGTTGTTGATTAGCCCGTTCATCTACTTCACCGTCTTTTTCATCACGGTCGTCTCTCTCGTCCTCGCGGTGGGGGCCGAACGCTCCGGGCTCGTCTCCCGATACGAGTATCCGCTCGCGGCGATCGGCGCGATCGCGTTCGGTTCGACCCTCGTTTACTACGGGTACGTCGCGAGCACGAGCGACGTGATTTCGATTACGTGGTCCGTGCCGATCATCACGCTCGTCGGCGCAACCCTCGTCGCCGCGATCACGTGGTCCCTCACAGAGCGGTACGCGCCTCACATCAACGCCGGCACCGGCGTTGCGGGTGCAGTCATCGTCTGGGGGCACACGATCGACGGGATCGCGAACGTCTTGAGCCTCGATTGGTCGAGTCAGCTCGGTATTCCGAGCTACTCGCCGAAACACGTCGTCAACTCGGCGATCATCGACGTTACGAGTACCCTCCAGCCCGCGTCGGTTTCGGCGGCGATCGGGACTGCCTGGCCGTTCCTCTTCGTGAAGGTGGGTGCGGCGTTGTTCGTCGTCTGGCTTTTCAATCCGGAGATGTTCGATGAGAGTCCGCGGTATTCGTGGGTGTTACTCATCGCCGTCCTCGCCGTCGGACTCGGGCCGGGGACGCGCGATTTCCTCAGGGCGACACTCGGGGTCTGACGGTACGCGGGACACTCGGGGTCTGACGGTACGCGGGACACTCGGGGTCTGACG
>JBNJFV010000085.1:0-2926 GCA_051747145.1 Halobacteriota archaeon | reverse complement strand
GACACTCGGGGTCTGACGGTACGCGGGACACTCGGGGTCTGACGGTACGCGGGACACTCGGGGTCTGACGTTACCGGACGGTCGCTTTTCCGGACGCGTTGACCGTGATGATCGCACAGTCCAGTTTCTCCCGAAGGAACGAATCGATGTCCGGATCCGAGAGTAACGATCGGACCATCTGTCGCCAGCGACTGGCCTGTTTCGATCCGATCACGACCACGTCCGCACCCTCTGCGGCAATCTCCTCTAAGATCGTCTCTTCGACGAGAAAGCCCTTGCGAACGACGTACCTCGCGTTCGGCACGCTACCGAACTCGCGCTCGACGGCTCGTTTCAGGTCGGTGCGCGTCGCGTGGCTGGTATCTTGATACAGGTCGACGTGCAGGACAGTCAGATCGGCGTCGCGTTCTTTGGCAACCCGAATCGCCTCCCCGAGCGTGGCTTTCGAATGTCTGGTGAGCGGATAGCGCACGGGAACCACGACGAGAGTCATTGGGAACTATTCGGCGTACGAGGATAAAAACAACACTCCTCCAGCGCGTCGCATGACACCACGACTCATGTCCATCGTGATCAGTGATGACAAGGTCCCAGTACTCGGTGGTATTGCCCTCCTACCGTTTCCGGATTCGACCGTCGATCGTCGGCTCGATGCCGTGTTCGCGGGCGTAGGCGGCGAGGATTTCGTGTTGGATACCGTGTTCGTCGATGCGGTGTCGGGCGTCGATGGCGGGAAACTCGTGATCGGAGTGTAAGATGTACTCGGGGGTTGCGACGGTGTAATACTGGTCGCGATCGATCGGCTCGCCACCGACTGTCGCCTCGAGGAGGCGATCGGACGCCTCCGACCACGTTACGGTCGCGTTACTCAGGTGACCGTGCCACCACCCGTCCGCACCGAAGTCGACCGCAGAACCGGTCAGCTGTTCGAACGCGGAAATCAGTTCGTCTCCGGTGACCCGAACGGAGACGACGGGCTCTTCGAACGGATTGACGCTGATGAGATCGGCGATCGTCACGGCGTCATCCCACGCCGGCCCCGTACGGATCCCGCCGCTGTTCTGGAGGCCGACGTCGGTGTCGCTCGCCCACCGGTACGCATCGGCGATGAAGTTGCCGATCCGACACTCGCCCCCGTGGACGGTTTCGGGATCCCGCTCGATCGGTTCGGAGACGTGACCGACGACCGCGTCGACGCCGGCGTCGACGAACAGCTCTCGGATGGATTCTGCGACCGATTCGACCACCGGTGCCGCCGCCGAACTGTGCGTTTCGGCGGTCACGGCCGTTCCATCGAGTGTGATTTCAACTATCGTGTGGCCGTTGACGCCGGGTCGGGTCAGGAGGGTACCGTCGATCCGATCGATCCGCTCGCGGTGGACGTGCCCGCCCAATATTACGTCGACGTCCACTCGTTCGGCGAGTCGCTCGTCCGTCGATCCGAGGTGTGAGAGCGCGACGACGTGATCGACGCCCTCGTTTCGAAGGTCGCACACTGCCGTCTCGGCCGCCTCGATCGGGTCGTCGAACGACAGTTCGGTCGCCATCGGATTCAACGATGGCGTCGCGGGATCGGTCAGTCCGAAGAAGCCGATCGATTCGCCGTTCACGGTTCGAATCGCCGTCGGCACCACTCCGGCCTGCGACCCGAATCGATCGCCGTGTCGATCGCGAACGTTCGTTGCGACCCACGTCTGTGGGGAGTCGGCAACGATCTCCAACGTGGCGTCGAGGCCGTAATCGAAGTCGTGATTGCCGAACGTTTCCAGATCCGTTCCGATCGTTTCGAACAGTTCGATCGACTGCCGACCGTTGGTAAGGAGGGACGTGACGCCCGGTGCCGTGTTGTCACCCGTGCCGACAACGAGTGCGTCCGGCCCGTTGAACTCCGAAAGCACTCCCGCAAACCGACCCACGCGCTCTGGAGTGTCGTAGACGTTCTCGATGTCCGAATACTGGAGGAGCCGAACCATATCCGACACTGTTCGGGCAACTCGTTTCAACCCGTCGGGATCGATCGACCACGACGGGGTTCAAAGGACAGATCGCGAGCCGTGTCAGTCTTCGAGTTTGAACGCGACCTCTACCTCCGCTTGATATTCGCGGTTCTCGACGGACGCGAGTTCGACGCCCAGCTGTTCGACCTCGACCCAGTGGACGTTGTCGAGCGTTTCGGTGGCGCGATCGATCGCGTCGTCGGTTGCATCGTCGAAGCTCTCGGTACTTTTGCCGATCAGTGTAACCTTCTTGTAAACCATGGCGCGTGAAACAACGTGACACGGGGACAAAAGGATGTGTGTCAGAAATTCCGATACCGTCGTTCCGTCGACTCAAACCCAACTGTCCGGGTGGACGACGTCGAACTCCTCGCCGTCGTCGACGCCGATAATCGCCCAGTCGTAGGGCGGCTTGGTCGATCGGAGATACTCGAGGAGCTGTTCGGTATACTGTTTCCATGTCACGAAACACCGAAGCCGAGGATACCCCTCGGTTGCTTCGTCTTCGAGCACTCGATCGGGAGCGTTCGCCGTCTCAGCGCTGACCGGCGTCACCAACACGCGGCGCCACTTTCGTTCTGCAACGAACTCCATCCCGTCGTCGTCGATTGCGTAGCCCAGGCGTCGAAACACGGTTCTGGCCTCTTCGGTAGGTGGCATGGTAACAGTGGCCATCTACTCGGAGGGTAACCGTCCGACCATGATAAAAGTTCGCACATTATTCCCGATCGACTCTTCTACAGAACGCTTCGGGCCACTCCCCCGATGTTGTTCACGTGTGGTCACTCGTGGGCTGCGTCCCACTCGTCGGGTTTCCGCACGTTCCCACAGACGTTACACTCGATGCGACCCATCGTGTCCATCGCGTTGTCGAAGGTTTCACAATTCGAGCAGAGGAATCCCCACCGAGTCGTCGCCTCCTCGGTCTC
>JBNJFV010000084.1:0-10364 GCA_051747145.1 Halobacteriota archaeon | reverse complement strand
GCCTATCTGTGCGTCGAATTCAAAGGCGAGTCAGCGAGTCGATCGGATACGAGGTCGGACGTGGATTCCTGTGGGCCGATCGGAGAGTGCGACAGAACGTGTCGAATAGCTGTACTGTGTTTTCGAAAATCACGTACCACAGTGATCGGATCCATCGTCGTGGGTGTAGTACTACTGGTGGTGTCAGAAACCTACTGGGAGATTGGCGGCATCGAATCGGGCATCCGAATATGGGGGATGTTGGTCAGCAACAGTATTGGAATTGGGAGTGGTCGAGTGAAATCCGATACATCTCATCAAGGAGGACTAGCACTCGATACCTCTCGTTGCAGACGCATACAGTCACATATCGACATCTGCCCAACAATTAGGTCGATGCACGGCGAACGGCAGCGTAATGATTAGTACCGAACCGTTCGGCAGACAGATCGTACTCGTCATGACCGCTTTCGCACGTGGTGTGATTCTCATGCGATCGTGTGTCGATTCGATCGTGGGGAGCCGCGATGGTAAATCACACAACGGCAGATTACGGCGGGGTCGGCCGATGGTGTTCGATACGCTGTATTCCGCAGACAGTCCGGTACTTCCGATGCGGGACCAAAAGACAGCCGGTACCCGTGGCGCATCCCGCTCAGTATACGCTCACAGAGCGCCTTCTACCGAAGGATTCGAAGCACACAGCGAACGGCTCGATACCGACAATAATCATGTCCCAACACGATCCAGCCAACTCCCCTGATTCGCACGACATTCGCAGAATACATACTCGGAAGGTAATGCCGACTGACCGTGACTGTCCGTGCTGCCGAGTGTGTGGATTAGCCGCCGAACTGACAGAACCGACGCGAGGGTCGGTTGAGGAAGACGCGGACCGAGAAAAAACGCACAATCACGAGACTCACACCCCAAATCGCGACCACGGCAGACACGACCACGAGGCGCACGTCGATCACGCCGGGCACGAGGAGATGTTCAAAAAACGGTTTTTCGTCTGTCTCGTCATCTCGTTGCCGGTACTCTACTATAGCGAGATGCTCCAGGAGTGGTTCGGTTACGCCGCCGTGGCGTTCCCTGCAAGCGAGTTCGTCGGTCCGGTCTTTGGGACGATCGTCTTCCTCTACGGCGGTGTACCCTTCCTCCGGATGGGCGCTGTCGAGGCGCGGAAGCGCGAGCCGGGGATGATGCTTCTCATCTCGCTGGCCATCGTCGTCGCGTTCGTCTACAGTGTCGGGGCGGTCACTCTCGGGATCGGCGAGCCGTTCTTCTGGGAGCTTGTGACACTGATCGTTATCTTCCTGTTGGGCCACTGGATCGAAATGCGGAGCGTCCGCCGGGCGTCGGGGGCACTCGACGAACTGGCCGCCCTCATGCCGGACACGGCCGAACGCATCACCGAGGACGGCGAAACCGAAACACTTCGCGTCGACGAGCTGCACGCGGGTGACCTCGTCCTCGTACGACCAGGGTCGAACGTCCCCGCAGATGGTGTTGTTGCGGACGGCGAGTCGAACGTCAACGAAGCGATGATCACTGGCGAATCGCGGCCGGTGAAAAAAACACCCGGCGACGAGGTCATCGGCGGGACCACCAACCGCGACGGCAGCCTTCGCGTCCAGGTCACCGCAACAGGCGAGGAGACGACGCTTTCGGGAATCGTGCGGCTAGTCGAGCAAGCCCAGCAAAGCCGCTCTCGAACCCAGGTGCTCGCAGATCGGGCAGCCGGCTGGTTGTTTTTCGCTGCGCTCACCGTGGCGGCCGTCACAGCCGTCGCGTGGACCGTTGCCGTCGGATTCGGGTCCACAGTCGTCGAGCGAGTTGTTACCGTCCTCGTGATCGCCTGTCCCCACGCGCTCGGGCTCGCTGTACCGCTGGTCGTGGCAATCAATACGACGATGGCGGCGAACAACGGCATGCTGATCCGCGATCGGATCGCCATGGAGGAGGCCCGCAACCTCGATACGATCGTCTTCGACAAGACGGGGACGCTCACGAAAGGCGAGCAAGGCGTTGTCGATGTTGCCGCGACACACGGGTGGGGCGAGGAAGAAGCGCTCGCGGTGATGGCTGCGGCTGAAAGCGACTCCGAACACGTGATCGCGGAGGCGATCCGCGAGGAAGCGCACGATCGAGAGCTGTCAATCCCCGGCGTGCGAGAATTTGAGGCTCTGGAAGGTCGCGGCGTTCAAGCGATCCTCGACGTGAAAACGGCATCAGGCCCCGGCGTGGGGGATACGGCCCTGCAGGATGGGGAAACGATCTACGTCGGGGGACCGAACGTACTCCGATATCTAGACGTCGAACCGGACGAGCGGCTCGAATCGTTCGCCATCGAGGCCGGCGAACGCGGCCAAAGCGTCGTATATCTTCTGGGAGACGGGAAGGCCCTAGGCGCGGTGGCACTGGCAGACGTCATTCGGGAGGAAAGTCACGAGGCGATCGAGGCGCTCCACGACATGGGGGTCGAAATTGCGATGCTAACCGGGGATTCTGCAGACGTCGCACGCTCAGTGGCCGAAGAACTGCACATCGATACGTACTTCGCCGAGGTGCTACCGGAAGATAAGGACACGAAGATCATTGAACTTCAAAAACAAGATAGGCTCGTGGCGATGGTCGGTGACGGAGTCAACGACGCACCGGCGTTAACGCGCGCAGATGTCGGAATCGCTATCGGCTCGGGAACTGACGTGGCCGTAGAGTCCGCCGATGTCGTACTCGTAGAAAACGACCCGCGAGATGTCGCACACCTCGTCCGATTGAGTCGGAAGAGCTACCGGAAGATGCAAGAAAACCTCGTTTGGGCAGCCGGGTACAACATATTCGCATTGCCGCTTGCAGCGGGCATCTTGGCACCGATCGGGCTGTTGCTTTCCCCGGCTGTCGGTGCGGTCCTGATGTCGGCAAGTACGATCATCGTGGCGATCAACGCACAGCTCCTCCGGCGAGCAGATATCGAATTGTGATCACACTGGGGGTCGTATCCAAACGTATGGCGGCGAAAATACCCTATCAGCGGGAGCCACATATTGCTCGTGGGAACAGTCAGGTATGTGTCAGTACGCAGGATCAGTCGATCGACGATCGATAGACAAGGCGGAACGAACGATACGCGGGGGTCGAGACGTGACGCCCGATCGTTCAGACGGTCGTCGAAGGGCAGATCACGGCCGAGAATTTTTTCTGACAAGCGTTCTGGGCGCTGATGCGGAGGTTCATGATTTCGAGAGCCATCCAGACGGTCGTTTCTACAGCGAACGCAGGCCGAGTGCTCGGGATCGTTCGGGAATCAGAGATTGAAATTTCCGTGATCGCGAGTATTTTCGATTCTCGAACGACACGCGCCGAGCGAGATTGTTCGGACAGTCAAGAGTATCACGGCACTGGAAATGTGGGAACAGCACGAACCGTTCATGGCGGACTACCTGTGGGGCGGTGGTTTCTGAGAACAGTCGTACTACATCGGACCGGCGGGGCAGGTACCCAGCGAGACGATTGAACGGTATATCGAACGAACAGAACACGTTTGAGTGTCGGCTTCACCCTCGGGATCAAGTCGTTCGAGAATCGAAGATTCTCGTGATCACGGAACTCTCCGATTTCCGGACGACCCCGAGACACTCGCCTTGATTCCTCTGTAGACACCCTCCGATCGGGCAACTTAGGTACCGCTCGTTTGTAGCTACCGACGATGCTATTCGAGGCGTTTGCCGAAAACGCGGCGCGGATCGAAGCCGAAGAGGCCGATCTCGAAACGACCGCGCTACTGGCCGATCTCCTTTCTGCGGCCGACGAGGAACTGCCGATCGTCACCCGATTCGTGTTAGGTCGCGTCTTCCCCGCGTGGACCTCCGAAACCCTCGACGTCGGCCCGGCCCTGTTGTACGAGGCGATCGCCCGATCTGCCGGGCCGAACGTCTCCGCCTCGGACGTCGAAACGCAATTGGCAGCCATAGGCGAGATCGGCGCGGTGGCCCAACAGTACGAATTCGGCGGGCAGCGGGGCCTATCGGCGTTTGGCTCCGGGTCCGAACCCGACGCGTTCACCGTGACGGCGATCGACGAGACCCTGCGATCGATCGCCGCCGCGGACGGACGCGGGAGTACGGAAACTAAACGGGAGGCGCTTTTCGGGCTGTTCAACAGCTGTACGCCAAAGGAGGCGAGATTTCTCGCCCGGATCGTCCTCTCGGAGATGCGGATCGGCGTCGGCGAAGGAACCGTCCGGGACGCCATCGCTGAGGCGTTCGACGTTCCGGTTGCGGCCGTCGCGCGAGCCTTGCAGGTGACAAACGACTACGGCAAGGTCGCACTCGTCGCGCGATCGACGGGGACAGACGGCCTTGCGGAACTCCAGCTGTCGATCGGTCGGCCGGTGCAGGCGATGTTGGCACAGACCGGAAGCGCCGCCGAGGCGATCGACGCGTGGGGGGAGACGGCCGTCGAAACCAAATTCGACGGGGCGCGCCTCCAGGTCCACTACGACGGGGCGTCGACGTCGCTGTTTTCCAGAAACATGGAGGACGTAACCGACGCACTCCCCGAAATTGTCGACGCGGTCGCCGCGGCCGCGAACGCACCCTGCATCCTCGATGGCGAGGTGGTCGCGGTCGACGACGAGGGCGACCCGCTCGCGTTTCAGGCCGTCCTCCGACGGTTTCGGCGAAAACACGACGTCGAACGGATGCGCCAGCAGGTCACCTTACAGCTGCACGCGTTCGACTGTCTACACTGCGATGGCGAAGACCTGCTCGACGAACCGCTGGCGACGCGTCACGAACGACTCGAAACAGTGCTAGACGTCACTGCCATGGTCTCGAAGATGACCCGATCGGCAGCCCTCGAGGAGATCGCTGCGATCGAAGCAGACGCCCTCGCGGCCGGCCACGAGGGCATTATGCTCAAGGACCCGGCATCGACGTACACGCCCGGGGATCGGGGAAAACACTGGTTGAAACGCAAACCGGACGTCGAGACGCTCGATCTGGTCGTGACCGGTGCGGAGTGGGGTGAGGGCCGCCGCGGGAACTTCCTCGGAACGTTTTTGCTGTCGGTTCGAACCGACGACGGGTACGAAACGATCGGCAAGGTCGCGACGGGGATCACCGACGAGACGCTCGCCGAACTGACAGCGCGCCTCGAACCCGAAATCGTCTCCGAATCCGGTACCGACGTCCAGATCCGCCCCGCCGTCGTGTTCGAAGTCGGGTACGAGGAGATCCAGCGATCGCCGACGTACTCGTCGGGCTACGCGCTCAGGTTCCCGCGATTCGTCGCCGTCCGCGAGGACAAACGCCCCGCGGAGGCGGACACGCTCGATCGAGTCGACGCACTCGCAGACAGGTAACGGACAGAAATCAAACGATCCCGAACTGTGGGTACGCTCAGATCACGTTCATCTCGCCCAGTCGTTCGGGGAGATACGTCTCCGTCACGAAATCGAGCCCGCGCGCGGCGAGCGCCTGCTGTTCGGCCTTCTTTTCGATCTCGAGTTGGAGTTCGATCTGTTCCTCCCAGTAGTCGGTCTGAAACCGCGGATCTGACAGCTCCGATTCAAGGGCGTTCACGTCCGAATCCGAAAGCGGATCGGTCGGGAGATCGTACTCGACGATGTCTACCGGTTGGATCCCGACGTATTCGGCCTCGGGGGTTGCGAGGTATTCCGACAGGTGAGCGGACTTTATCGACCCGTACGCGACGGACCCGTAGATGCGATACGACCACGGATCACCGTCGCAGAAGACCACGACCGGGAGGTCGAGTTCGTCGTGCAGTCGCTTCGTGATCCGCCGGGTCGCACGCGCTGGTTGGCCTTTCAGGTGGACGACGAGGCAGTTGTGCGCTTCGTCGAAACCGTTTTCGATCAACCGATCGCGCATCCCGCCGGTCTCCACGCAGAGGACGAAGTCGATGTCGTGATCGAGGAATTCGATCGTGTCGGGGTTGTTCGGGATCTGATAGCCGCCCTCGCCGACGTCCTTTTGACAGTGGATCTCCCGTTCGCCGCGGCGCGTCTGCTCTTTGAGCTCAAGCGGCCCCATGAGCGTCGCCCCGGATTCTTCAGGACGCATGTGAAAGTCCTCGCGGGTGACCTTCGAGACGATTTCGAGGTCCTCGACGAGCTGGTTCGACTCGTCCTGATCGGAAAAGTGCGCTTCGTTGTTGTCCCACGACTCCGACAGGTAATACAGTTCACGCAGGGTGGAAGATCGGTCTTCATCCAGCTGCTGGGCGAGAAAGTCGATCGTGTACACCGCTTTCAGCAGCTTTCTGGCCCCGCGTACGGAGTTCGCACTCCGCGTCGACGTCCGATCGCCGTAGACCCAGACCCCCGATTCGGGGTCGTACTCGATGTTGCTTTTCGTCCGGGTCGGAAGCCGCATTTCGGGAATGTCGCCGGCGGCGAACTGGTCGTAAAACTCCGCCGCCAGATCGATTAGCTGTTCTCGCGCCGTTCGCTCCTGTGATCGTGTCTTTGAACTCATCTTAGGCGTTCACCGTTAGTTTTTCCTCGTCGACTCCGTCGACGTCGAGCTCGAAGTCCGCGCCGTCGTCGACGACGTAGCTGATCGAGTCGTCCTCGCCCGCCGAAACCGACGGCGTCCACTGGACGAACCACTCGTCGTCCAGATCGACGACCGTCGCCGCACCGTCGAGTTCCCGCGGCTCCGCGGAGACGATGTCGGTGATTTCGGGGGTTTCCGCCCTGTCGGAGTAGTTTTCGACGGTGATCGTCACCCGCGTGCCCTCTACCGTCCGATCGACGCTGAGGTTGTTCATGATCTGTGCCATCGCCCCCTCGATGTTCGGGCGGTCGCGACCGGTCACTTCCGCGACCTTGTCGGCCATTTCCGGGAGGATCCGTCCGAGCACGTCCTGTTTTTGGCGGCGTTTCTGCAGCGATCGCCGCTTGTTGAGGTAAGATTTCAACTCCCGGGCGGCCTCGCGGATCGCCAGTTCGATCTCGTCTTCGATCTCTGGGATGTTCGCGATCGCGTCCTTCGACTCGCTCGTAAAGGGGACGTTCGTCGAGGCGACGTGGATCGAAAGCACCGCCGGCCCGTTCGGGAGGCCGCTCCCACCCGGCTGTTCGAGACCGTAGTTTCGCCAGCCGATCCGTTTGACCACGTCTGTGGACGCACACGCCCCGCGCTGGTAGACGAGCGGGACGCGGTTTGCAAAGCGCAGCAGTTCGATCGTCCCTTCCGACTCGATGTCGCCGCCGTAGGCGATCCCTGCCTCGACGATGAACGGATCGCCACCGTGAACGTCGGCGTCTCGCGTCGCAGCCGCGTAGAAGTCCGCGTCGTACTCCTTTCGGAGACCGGCTTCGACGAGTTCGGCGCTAATCGGTGACAGGCAGTCAGTCGGCGGCGCGAGAATGTCCGTCTCCCGCATCGCTTCGAGCAACTGACTCGCCGTGTCTCGATCGTCGGCGACCGTCCGTACGCTCGGCACGTCGTCCGGAACCGTCCGTGACCGCGACCAGACGGCGTCGAAGACGTTCTCCCGGGCGGTGTCGCCGAAGCTCACCTCGTCGTACTCGACGGTCGCATCCGCCGCGTCGTCGACGAGGCGTTCCAACGCGGCCGCGGTGAACCGGAACCGATCGCCGCTTTCGGAAACCAGCCGACGGACCAACCGCTCGGTGAACCCTTCCACGACCGCGTCGTCTTTGCGAGTGCTCGTCGCCTCGTCGACGAGCACGTACAGAGTCGGCGTGAGCACGTCACGGGCGGGGCTGTCGCCATTTTCGGCGTCGTCCTCGAAGGCGACAAGTTCTCCCCAGGCGGCGTCGACGGCGTTTTCCCGAACGGTCGACCCGAAGGTGCGACCGGTGTCCGTTTCGACCGTCTCGGCGACGTTGTCGACGATCCCGACGAGTTCGGAGTAGCTCGTCGCCTCCCGATTGTCAAGCACGCTCGCGATACCGGTCGCGAACGCCGCGGTCGCCTCGGCTCCTTTGTTCGAGACGGCCTCGGTGATTGCTCCCTCGACGTCGACGGTTGGCGTCTCCGGCGTCGGCCACGCCAGTTCGCGACCGAAGTGCCGATCGCGGAACGAGTCGAGCACCTTCTCGGCAGTCTTTGCGCCGACCCGGGTGAACTCCCCTTGCAGGAAGCCCGACACGGAGTACGAATCGGTCGCCTCTAGCATCTTGATGAGGGTACCGAGTTCGACGCCGTGCGGATGGGGGCGAATCTCCTCGGTTTCGGCGGGTAACTGATCGGTCGCCCGTTCGAACTTCATCGCCCCGTCGAGACCGGGTTCGCGCAGTTCCAGGCGGGCGTGGGGATTGACGACGGCCGTGTGTTTCATGTAATCGCGCAGCTGGGTTCGCGCCCGCATGTTCGCCTCCATCTCCAGTTCGATTCTGGTTCCGTGGGGTCGATCCCACGTCGTCGTGTGAGACTCTTTGATCTCCGGCTCGTTCGTGTCCGTGTCGATGATCAACTCGAAGTATTCGGCCGTCGGCGTCCCCTTCGGACGACTCGTGATCTTCGCCGGCTTGCCGCTCGTCAGTTGCGAGTACAGGACGGCCGCGGAGATACCGATCCCCTGTTGCCCCCGAGATTGCTCTCGTTTGTGGAACCGCGAACCGTACAAGAGTTTCCCGAACACCTTCGGGAGCTGTTCTTTCGTGATCCCGGGGCCGTTGTCCTCCACGATTAGCCGATAGTAGTCACCGTCCTCTGTGATCTCCACGTAGATGTCAGGTAGAATACCGGCCTCCTCGGTGGCGTCGAGGGCGTTGTCGACTGCCTCTTTGACCGCCGTGACGAGGCCCCTCGCGCCCGAATCGAAACCGAGCATGTGTTTGTTCTTCTCGAAGAACTCGGCGATGGAGATCTCACGCTGGCTTTCAGCCAGCTCGTCGGCGATCCCCTGTTCCTCGCCGATCGTCGACTGTAAGGAGGTCATTCTGTGCGGGGTTCTTTCCTGCCGACGGTTAAAACCTCACCGGCAGCGGAGTGAAAGTAGACCTCGATCGACATTCGTATCGACAGCAAATAACAAATTGGCGACGGTTTCCAACCTGTGAGCGTGCGCAGAAATCGTCCCGACGTACCGATCGTCATGGCCCTTTCTCGAATTTGACAATCGGCCGTCACGCTGTGCTGTGGCCGAATTACCAACCGATTGCCGTGTCCTAACAGAAGTTTGCGCCCGCGCGTGCGGGGGCTTTATGCAGGGTGACCTGCTAAAGAGTGATAGGTTCCTATGTCAGGAGAAAACGAGTACGGGGCCGGACAGATTCAGGTCCTCGAAGGCTTACAGGCCGTTCGAAAACGTCCGGCGATGTACATCGGATCCACGGACACACGTGGCCTCCATCATCTCGTCTACGAGGTCGTCGACAACTCGATCGACGAGGCGCTGGCCGGCTACTGTGACGACATCCAGGTGACGATCCACGACGACAACTCCGTCACCGTATCCGACGACGGGCGGGGCATCCCCGTCGACACGCACGAAAAGTACGATCGCCCCGCAATAGAGGTCATCATGACCGTACTTCACGCGGGCGGCAAGTTTGACAACAAGTCCTATCAGGTCTCCGGCGGGCTCCACGGCGTCGGTGTTTCGGTCGTCAACGCACTGTCGGGCCGTCTCGAGGTCGAAGTCAAGCGAGACGGCTATTTGTGGCGACATCAATTCGATCGGGGCGAACCCGACGTCGAGGCGTTCTCGCAGGTCCGAAAGCTACGCTCCGACGAGGAGACGGGAACGAGTATCCGGTTTTGGCCCGACGAGGAGATCTTCGAGACGACCGAGTTCAACTATTCGACACTTGCGAACCGACTTCGCGAACTCGCCTTTCTCAACTCGGGCGTCAAAGTCGCCCTCCGCGACGAGCGATCCGACGACGCGGACGTGTTCGAGTACGAGGGCGGTATCAGGGAGTTCGTCGAATACATCAACGAAACGCGAAACGCCCTCCACGAGGACGTCATCTACTTCGAGGACGAGGAAGACGACATCGCCGTCGAGGTCGCGATGCAGGCGACAGAGGAGTTACAGGGGTCTGTCCATGCGTTCGCGAACAACATCAACACGCGCGAAGGTGGGACGCACCTGACCGGGTTCAAAACGGCGCTCACCCGCGTCGTCAACGACTACGCGAACGAACACGGGCTGATCGACGACCTCGAGGAAAACCTCAAAGGCGAGGACGTCCGCGAGGGCCTCACGGCCGTCATTTCGGTGAAACACCCCGATCCGCAGTTCGAGGGCCAAACGAAGACGAAACTCGGCAACAGCGAGGTCCGAGGCATCGTCGAGAGTGCGACCCACAAGAACCTCTCGACGTTCTTCGAAGAACACCCGCAGGTGGCCCGGACGGTCGTCAAAAAGGCCGCAGA
>JBNJFV010000083.1:2371-10468 GCA_051747145.1 Halobacteriota archaeon | reverse complement strand
ACGCCGGCGTTCGAACCCACGGTGCGCGATGGATCGATCTACGCGCGCGGGAGCGGCGACAACAAGGGACAGTTCCTCTCGCACGTGTTCGCCCTCGACGCGCTCAGACGCGCCACGGCGGATCTGTCGGTCAACGTCAAACTGCTCATTGATGGCGGCGAGGAAAGCAGCAGCGTCGGGTTGATCGACTATCTCGAGGCGGATCCAATCGAGGTCGCAGACAGCGACCTCGTCTACGTCGCCGACGGCCCGATGCACGCCTCGCGCCGGCCGACGCTCATCTACGGTAACCGCGGGATTCTCTCGACGCAGTTGGATCTGCAAACGGCCGACGCCGATCTGCACTCTGGGAATTTTGGCGGACCCAACCCGAACGCGGCGAACGAACTGATTGCCGTGGTCGCCTCGATGTTCGACGGCGATCGAATCACGATCGACGGCTTCGGCGACGATATCGAGATCACCGACGCCGATCGACGGCTCGTCGACGCCATTCCGGTCGACGAGGAAGCGATCAAAGCCGACATCGGCGTCGAGGCGTTCGCTACCGACAAGCCGTACTACGAGCGGCTGTTGTTGGAGCCGACGCTCACGGTGAACGGCATGTCGAGCGGCTACCAGGGCGAGGGCAAAAAGACGATCATTCCGCACCGAGCGACTGTCAAACTCGACTCGCGGCTCGTCCCGAACCAGGATCCAGATACCGTGTTCGAGCGGATCAAAGCGCACGTCGAAGCGCAAAACCCGAACGTGGAGGTCACGAAGATGGGCGCGTTCCCGCCGATGAAGACGCCGATCGACACGCCCGCGTCCGAACCGCTCGCAGCGGCGATGGCGGAGGTCTGGGGCGTCGATCCGGTCGAGATGCCGCTTTTGGGCGGCAGTCTGCCGGCGGCGCACTTGCGAACCGAACTGGACGTTCCCGTCCTGGTCGTCCCCTACGCGAACCCCGATCAGGGCAACCACTCGCCGAACGAGCACCTCGACCTCGATTGCTTCCGGAACGGGATCGAAACTACCGCACGATTCCTCCAACGATTACCGGAGGCGTGATGTGAGAGCCGATCGGATCGGGCTCACGTCCCCGCAGCCTCGACCGATCGCGTGTCGCTCAAAAGCAGGAGGAACAACACCGCGAGCACGACGCTGACGGCCGCAATCGCCGGAAACGCGGCCACGACGCCCCACTCCGTCGCGAGGACGCCGAACAGCGCAGGACCGCTCGCGCTGCCCAGTGCAGATGCCGTCTGAATGACCCCGAACAGGCTGCCGCTGAACTCCCTGTCGGCCTTCTCTGAGACGATCGCGTTCTTGATCGGATAGCTCGCGTACATCATCACACCGATAACGGCGAACCAGATCGACAGAATGGCGATCACGATTTCGAACGGCAGTTCGCCCAGAAGACGCGTCACGAGCAGCGTCGCGGCCACGAGAATCGCCGTTCCGATCGCCGCGCCGGCCCCGAGCAACTCGCGGCTGAACCGATCGGCGAGGTCGCCGGCCCAAAGCGACGAGAGGCTCCCGCCGACGAGCAACGTGAAGAAGGCGATGTTACCGACCGACACGGACGCGCCGGTCTCTGCTGCGATGTAGGAGGTGGTAAACGTCTGGATCGCCCGATGTTGCATCGAGAGGATCAACGTCACGAAGAACAACAGGACGATCCCTCTGGTGAACGGGACGTTCAACACTCCGCCGAGGGATCGACGCACCGTGGCGATCGTCGACGAACCGCCGCCGTCCGTACGGACGTCCTCGTCACCGGGGTCGTTTGGGTCCGTGAGATCGTCCGTGTCACCGCTGTCGTCCGCGTCGCGCGTCTCGTCGGTGTCAGCCGTGTCATCCGATCGAAGGAGGAACGGCACGCTACCGAGCGTTATTGCGAGCCCGATGAGTGCCGCCCCGACGAGCGCGATCCGCCAGCCGGCGACGGCGGCCAACCCGCCGACGATGAGCGGCGAGGACATCGTCCCAAGTGCGCCGCCGAAACCGAACACGCCCATCGCCTTCCCCTCGGTCTCGCCGGATTCCACGTCGCTGATGATCGACATGCCCGTCGGGTGGAACGTACTGCCGGCGATCCCGGTGATGCTTTGTGCGACGAGCAACATGCCGTACCCGTTTGCGGTACTTGCGAGGAAGATGCCGACCGTCATTCCGCCGAGGCCGACGATCATCATTCGCTTTTTACCGATCCAATCGGCGAGGATGCCAGCCGGGAGCTGGAACAACGAGTACATCACGAAAAAGATCGTGAGCAAAAAGCCCGCCTGACCGTACGAAATACCCAGATCCGACACCAAAAGCGGGATGATCGGCGGGATCACGATCGAAAAGAACTCGTTGACGCCGTGTCCGACGGTGACGGGACCGACCACGCGCGGCCGAGAAACGTCCGTCAACCGGCGAAAGTAGTGCAACATTAGTGTACGAGAGTCTCCCAAATTACAAAAACGATCCTTTTCGGGGAGCCACCTCCACTCGCCGATCACCCGATCGGTCATGCGACGAGTCACGGAAGCGATCGCCAGGCGATCGCCCCAATCGGAATCAATCGACCCCGACTCGGCGGTCGAAATCGAAGCGAAGGCGGGGTCCTGCGATCGTGCCGTCCGTACCGAAATCACGTACGGACAACCGGCGCAGTCGATCGTCGCACGTCGCCACTCACCAGCGCCCGTTTGCAGAACGTATTTCACCCGTCAAACGCGATCGAACGGAAGAGACGAGTGATGAGTGACGACGTGCCTACACCGGATACCCTTCGGACGATCGGCGTACTAGGTGGAATGAGCAGCCAGTCGACGGTCGAGTATTACCGACTCATCGACGGGCAGATCAACGACGCGCTCGGCGGTCACCACGCCGGAGAGGTGCTGATTCGAAGCGTCAACTTCGGACGGATCGAACGGTGCATCAGGAACGAACAGTGGGACGAAGCCGGCGAACTGCTCGTAACGGCCGCCTGCGAACTGGAAGCCGGCGGTGCGGACTTCGTCGTCATGGCGACGAACACGATGCACCGCGTCGCCCCGCAAATCGTCGAGGCGCTCTCGATTCCGTTTTTCCACATCGTCGACGTCGCGTCCGAGGCGATTCGTGAAGCCGGGATCGATACCGTCGGCGTGCTCGGTACCAAGCCGGTGATGGAGGACTCGTTTTATCGCGAACGGTTCGCAGCCCACGACCTCGACGTCCTCGTCCCCGATCGGACCGATCGCGAGGCCGTCGATCGAATTATCTTCGAAGAGCTAACCAGCGGAGAAATTCGCACAGAATCGCGAGACCGGTATCTGGACGTTATCGACGATCTCGTGGCGTCGGGTGCGGACGGAATTGTACTCGGCTGCACCGAGATCGAACTGCTGGTCGATCAGGAGGCGTATCCTGCCGTCCCGCTTTTCGATACGACCGCGTTGCACGTCGATCACGCGGTGAACGTCGCACTCGGGGTGGCCGATCGACCACTGGAGTGAAGTCGCCGCATGTCGAATGTGCACACATGTCACACAATTCCGAAACCGTCGTCTCGATCCCGATCGACGGCGTCGAACTCGAGGGATTCTACGAGAGACCAGCGGACGCCCCGGGCGTTGTCGTCTTCGCGCACGGGAGCGGCTCCAGTCGCAAGAGTCCTCGGAACAACTACGTCGCAGATACCATTCGGGAACGAGGCCTCGGAACCCTCCTTTTCGATCTGCTCACCGAATCGGAGGACCGCGTGCGCGAGAATCGCTTCGACATCCCGCTTTTGACCGATCGACTCGTGGCGGTGACACGGTGGATGTGGGAGCGCGAGGGTGACCGGGACGTCAATACGGGTTTCTTCGGTTCGAGTACAGGGGCCGCGGCCGCCCTACGGGGCGCGGCACGATTGGGGACCGACATCGACGCGGTCGTCTCACGCGGCGGCCGCGTCGACATGGCCGAGGCGGTCCTCGAGGACGTCCGATCACCCACGCTATTCATCGTCGGCGGGAACGATACACAGGTACTCAAACTCAATCGATCGGCCGCCGAGCGACTCACCTGCGAGAAACACGTACACGTCGTCGAGGGAGCCGGCCACCTGTTCGAAGGCGAAGGCGAACTCGAGGAGGTTGCGGCGGTCGCCGCCGACTGGTTCGCCGAGGCGTTGCGGTGATCGGTTCGAATTCGATTCGGTGACCAGTTCCCATGCGATGAGAATGCACACCACTGTACATTGCGATCGGCATCAAAATGACAGCGTACCATGAACGAGAACGTCGGCGGTCGTGACCGTATCGGTCGAATCGTACTTGGCGTCGTCTCGTTGCTCGTCGGAATGGGTTCGATGACCGGCTACGTGGCGATCGGACCGATCGCTGGTGGGGTGGCGATCGCGATCGGCGGAATGTTGCTCGTCACCGCCGGTCTCAGAAAGTGTCCCATCAACGACGCCGCCGGGATCGATACGACGAACGGCAGCCGCGACTGACAGACGCCAGACCCCGAGCGTTCTCGGCGCGAGACCCTGGCCGGTTCACTCGACGATGTCGTGTTGGTCGAAGTACAGCTGGAGTCTTCTCACGGACGTCACGACGTAATCACAGTACCCCTCGACGATCGGATCGGGCTTGAATCCGACCGCGGTGGCTGCAATCTTGAGCATCGGGAGATCTGTCGCCCCGTTTCCGACCGCGATCGTCTCCCCCAGGTCGATCCCGTCGGCGATCACAAGTTCCTGGAGCGCCTCGCCCTTGTCGCGATCGAGTAACGGGCCCGCCACGGCACCCGTCACGGCACCGTTCTCGATCACGAGCCGGTTCGCGATGACGTGATCGACGCTCACGCCGGCTCGATCGAGCGCGGTTTCGACCCCTCGTTCGAAGCTCCCAGTGACGATTGCGACGCGATTGCCGGACCGACGGAGATCGGCGATGAGATCGGCGATTCCTTTGCGTAGCTTACATCGATCGAAAGCCGCGGCGACGCGCCGTTCGGGCATTCCCTCCAGAAGGGACGTTCGGTGTCGAAGCGTCGTCGCGAACGGCTGGTCGCCACGGTACCCCTGTTCGGCGAGGCCGCGGATCTCGCCTGCGACGTCGTACTCTCGGCCCAAAAGGACCAGCAAATCCGATTGGGTCACCGTCCCGTCGAAGTCGAAGGCAATCAGCGCCATAGCGATCGCTTCGATGGCCGGCCCCATAACCTCTCACCCCCCACGCAATGAATGTCTCACAGATGTCGTCGTCCGATACGGCCGCGAAATGCAAACGATACTGAAGACCCTGTGCATTGATTGCGTTTGCCATCCAATAGAGAGGTCCATGAATTTCGACGAATTCACCGGCGAGATACAGCATCGCCTCGAACTACCGGGCACCGGCGAGACGGTGCGTGCGATCCGAGCGACGTTGTCGACGCTCGGGCGGCGAATTCCGGCGGGAAACGCCGAAGACCTCGCGGCGTCGCTTCCGATCGAGATCAAGTGGTACATGACCGGCGCTGTCAGCGAGCACGGGCAGCGATTCGGCTGGCGGGAGTTCGTCGAGCAGATCAGCGAGATCGAGGGCGTCGATCCGCCCGAAGCGGCCTACCACGCCAGAGTAATCGTCGATCTCGTAGAGACCATCGTCCCCGAATCGGATTTCCAACAGCTTCGCGATCAGCTACCGGAAGCCGAGGACGACGAAAACTGGCGGAAGCTCTTCGAGGTCGTCGACGCCGGCGGGTGGGGTGACGCAGAGGAAGCCCAGACGGGCGGCGGACCGCAGCCAGCCGACGAGGCCGGAGCGGACGACTCCTGACGGATCGATCGGCGTGTCCGATCGTGCCTGCCTGAAACGAAGGTGGCCGGAAGGCCTCGTGGGTTCGAATCCCACTCCCATTGTACGTACTGCGGCAAACACTTCGTACGCACCGCAGCAAACACTTCGTACGCACCGCAGCAAACACTTCGTACGCACCGCGGCAAACACTTCATACGCACCGCGGCAAACACTTCGTACGCACCGCGGCAAACGCTTAGTTCCGTCAGATCGAACCATTGGGCATGTCGAAAGCGACGTTCGAAATCTACATCGATCGGGAGGGAAAGTGGCGGTGGCGACTCGTCCACGACAACGGAAACATCATCGCCGACAGCGGTGAAGGCTACGCGAGCAGGCAAAAATGCGAGCAAGGTCTTCGAAGTGTACAGCAGAACGCGCCCGGGGCGGACGTCGAGCGGGTGGACAATCCGACCGGCGGCGGCTGACAGTCGGACCGACGACGCACGATCGTACGAGTTGACCGCTCCGGAAGATCGACGGGACGGTGAGACGCCTGTCGACGTCCATCGATCGAACGCGGGCGCAGTCAGCGATCGAACTAACGAACGCGGACGCGGTCAGCGAACGATCGTCACTGGAACGGCCGACCGACGGACGACGACCTCCGCGACGCTCCCGTACATCGGTCGGTCACTCGTCCGTCCGTGTGCACCGATGACGACGTGGTCGATCGCTTCCTCGTCTACGTAGTCGACGACGACCCGTTTCGGATCGCCGATTTCCGATTCGGTGGTGATTTCTCGATCGTAGTCCGCCGCGAGCTGTCGGGCCTCTTCGAAGAGCGCGTTCGTGACGTCGTCGACGCGCTCGTACCATTCGGCCGTGCCCATCAACGGCTCGTAGGCGGTTTCGAACTCGCCGTGGACGTCGTAGCCCGGTTCGAAAAGGTCCGCAACGTGAAGTACGGTGATCGACGCGTCCGGAAACGCCGACAACGCGTGACGGAGCGCTTTGAACGACAGCGGTGATCCATCGATCGGAACGAGAATGGTTCGTGTCATGGTGGTCCTGTCGCGACCGACCCGTACCGTACAGTATCGTACCGTACCGTACCGTACCGTACCGTACCGGCGGATCGCGTACCTACCGACACTGTCGGCACCGACGTACAAATGAGTACAGGCCAGCCTCGAACGCGTAACGTGAACTCACTCGCCCCGAATGCGTCGCTCACTCGCCCCCGAGTGCGTCCCTGAACCGGCGTTTTATCTGCGCGAAGTCGAGTGGCGGTCGCGCGTCGGGGTCCACGGGATCGACGTGACAGACGACGATCGAGGGGGCGTCACGTTCGACAGCGGCTTCGTAGGCCGATCGAAACCGATCGACCGAAGAGACGGCAACGGCGTGTAAGCCGATCGAATCTGCCACCCCGGCGACGTCGACGAGCTCGGACATGGAACGCTGTCCACCGGTCGTAGCGTACTGGCCGTTGTCGAAGACGACGACGGTCAAGTTCGGTGGATCGGCGTCCGCGACGGTGGCGAACGCCCCGAGTGACATCAGCGTCGATCCGTCGCCGTCGAGAACGGTGACCTGTTCGTCCGCGGCGATCGCCACGCCGAGTCCGACCGGCGTCGTGACGCCCATGCTCCCCCACAGGTAGAAGTTTCTATCTCTGTCTTCGACCCCGGCGAGGACGTAGGAGGCGACGCCGAGGTTCGAGACGATCGCCGCCTCCGGCGTCACCTCGAGGATCGCCCGGGTACAGGCGAACTGGTCCGCCCGGTCGATCGGGGCGTCAGAACTCATCTTTCGCCCCCGTTAGCGTCGCCTCCAACAGCACGACGTAGGGCTCTTCTGTACCGAACGCCGTCTTTGCGGCCATGTCGATCCGGGCTTCGACGACGTCCGGATCGTCGAGACTCGTATTCCGGATGCCGATGTCGTCGAGCACGTCGCCGACGCCGTAGCCGAACGGTACCTGAGCGAGGTTGAACTCCCCAAGATCACCGCGACGCGTGACGAGGCCCAAAAACGGGATGCGAGCCGGTTTGCTGAGCGAGGCCAGCGCGTTGATGGCCGTCGCCAACCCGCTGGACTGACAGATGAGCGCCCCCCGCTCGTGGCCGAGCCACGCGCCCGAGAGTACCCCGACGCCCTCCTCTTCGCGTGCCAACCTGATCGTCGTAAAGTACTCGTCGGCTACTAGCTGTTCAATAAGCGATCCCGTCGCGCCGTCGGGGAGGTACGCGATCGTACCCACGTCGTTTTCCTTCAGCGCCGCCGTAACGGCTCGTTCCCATGTCATGGTGCGTGATTGCAGTCTTGAATGTGCGGTTCGAACTGTCGTTCGGTCGAT
>JBNJFV010000083.1:0-2271 GCA_051747145.1 Halobacteriota archaeon | reverse complement strand
CTCTCGATCGTATCGGCCAAACCGATCGGGGTACCACCTCTCGATCGTATCGGCCAAACCGATCGGGGTACCACCTCTCGATCGATTCAGTCCCCGAACGATTGGTCGAGTCACTCGATCGAGGACGGCGCTGTGATCGGTCCTACTCGCCCGCAGGCGGACCCTCCCACTCCGCGCCGTTGTCCTGTGGGTCGTACCCGATGACCGTCCGTCCGTGGTCGAGATCGACCCACCGGCCGTCGTTGTCGCTCACGCCCCAGAAGACGTCGAACGTAACCGTCTCGTCTTGCAAACAGCGATCGACGAGGTGGGCCAGATCCCGATGGGACAGCCACGTCGCCTTCAGCCGATCGGCCATGTACTCGTACTCCTCGCTGCCGCGCTCCCACATGCCAGCTTCGACGCCCTCCTCGGCGAGGCCGTAGGGGTGGTCGAAGTCGGCGTCGCGGACGCTTTTGATCCGAAGCGAGTAAAACCGGGTCGGATACTCTCTCGTGTTCGTTTCGAACGCCGGGTGAACGCGGGCCAGCGAGTTCGGCGTGCTCTCGACGTAGAGTCTGCCCATCGCCTCGCCGAACACCTTCGAGACGCCGTAGAACGAATCCGGTCGAACGGGTGTCGTGTGATCGAGTTCGAGGTCGTACTCGGGATCGTACAGTTCCGGGGCCAGTTCGCTTTCGTACAGTCCCACGGTGTGGATAGACGAGGCGAAGACGAACGATTCGACTTCGGCGTCGGCCGCCGCCTCGAGGACGTTCGCCGTCCCGATGACGTTCGTTTGCAGGATCTCCTCCCACGAGGCCGACAGATCGACCGACGCCGCGAGATGGACGACGGCGTCGACCCCATCGAAGTGCGGTCGGATGTCGTCGTAGTCGGTGACGTCGGCGACGATCGTGTCCCGATCGGGGTGCGGTTCGACGTCGATTCCCACGAACTCGTAGTCGTCTCGATCACCCAACTCCGAAAAGATCGCGTTTCCGACGGTTCCGTTCGCTCCTGTGAGTAGTATTTTCATGTGTGTTGATGACATGCGACTATGTTACTAATTCGTTTCCGTAGGGGAAGTCGACGGAACGGCCGTCCGTGCCAGTCCGATAGGGTGTCCGATCAAGCGGTACCGTCAGGGATACGTAGGCGATACCGTCACAGATCGATCAGCATCGAGCCGTGTTCGGAGATCGTCATCGACGTCTCTGGTGGCAAGATCGACGTACACCCGTGCTCTTCGACGATGGCCGGACCGGTGACGGACGTTCCCGGTGGGAGTTGCTCGCGTCGGTACACGTCCGTTTGCACGAACCCCCGGTCGGCGAAGTACACGTCGCGTCGGTCGATCGTCGAGGCCTCCGCATCGACGTCCAACGAGTCCGAAAGCGGTGCGGTTCGAACGCGGCTGTTGGCCCGCAGCGTCACGATCTCGACCGGTTCGTCTTCGATCGCGTACCCGTAGATCCGCTCGTGTTTGCGGTGGAACGCCCGAACGGCGGCCTCGAGCGCGTCCCCGTCGATCGGCCCCGCCGGGACGTCGACGGTGAGTTCGTAAGATTGGCCAGCGTACCTGACGTCCACCGCCCGTTCGATCGCCGGATCGTCGAACCCCTGCGCTTCGGTCCGTCGACGGAGGGACGCGACGAGTTCGTCGAACTGCGCTCGGACCTCGGCGGCGTCGATCCCCTCGCCGCGGTACGAGTGGGATTCGTCGACGCGGACGTCCGCGATGAGGAGGCCTCGCGCGGAGAAGACCCCCGGATTCTGTGGCACGATCACCGTGTTCATGTCCATCCGTCGTGCGGTTTCGGGGGCCTGAAGCGGCCCGGCCCCGCCGAACGCCACGAGTGCGAACGACTCCGGGTCGGTCCCCCGTTCGACCGTGACTCGTCTGATCTCGCGCGCGAGGCTCGCGTTTGCGACGTCCACCACGCTGAGCGCCGCCGCTTCGACTGATTGGCCGAGCGGGTCTGCGATCTCGGCGTCGAATATTTCCCGGGTCCGATCGACGGCCAACTGCATCTCGCCGTCGAGGAACGTTTCCGGGTTGATGCGGCCCAAAAGGAGATTGGCGTCGGTGACGGTCGGACGCTCCCCGCCCCGTCCGTAACAGATCGGCCCCGGATCCGCACCGGAGCTTTTCGGCCCGACCCGGAGCGCACCGCCCTCGTCGATCCACGCGATACTCCCCCCGCCCGCACCGACCGTGTTGATGTCGATCATCGGACTGTTGATCGGCAGATCGTTTATCTCGCCCTCGGTCGAGCGGACCAACGTCCC
>JBNJFV010000082.1:1926-10491 GCA_051747145.1 Halobacteriota archaeon | reverse complement strand
CCCAGTCCGGTACCGATCGAGACGACGAGCGCACGCCACGCCCGAATCCGAACCAGCCACAGCCCGATCGCCGCTGGAAACAGCTTGACGAGTGCCGCTACGGCAACCAGCCCGCCGGCGATCGACTCCTGGTTTCGATCGAGCGCGTCGAACGCGATTGCGAACGCCAACGCCAACCAGTGGGTCACCTGTCCGTTGAGAAGCGGGACGATCGCGTGCGCCGAAACGAGCACGAACGCGCCGATCAGCGCGCGATCGACCCTCGAAATGTCGACGTTCCGGCGTGCGAGCCCCCGACAGATCACGAGTGCGGTTCCGAGAGCGACGCCGACGTTGACGAGCGTCTGCAGTGCAAAGGCGGCGACTTCGCTCCCGAGCAGGACGTGCGGCAGGAAGACGACGGCGACGATGGGGGGATACAGGTAGTGATACCCCGATCGGCCAGGCGGGGTGACCGAATAGATGTCATCGCCAGCTACCAGCGCGCGCCCGGCGTAATAATAGACGTCCGAGGCGAGCATCACCTGGTCGGCACTCGAAATCGCGGTGACGACGCCAGTGACGATTCCGGCGACGAGCCCCACCAACAGGACGAGCCGTGTGCGGCGTCTGACCGATTGCCCGGGAGTGGTCGTGGGAGGCAATCGGTCGTCCCTCAACTGGTCGATCACGTCCCTCGAACTATTCGAGGCCGTGTCATAACAGTTCGGTATGCTCGAATACGAGGGATGCTCCCCCTACGTTTTTCGGTCCACCTGCCGAACGGGTCACCGATGATTAGTGCCGATCGAATGGTCGCGGTCGACGCCAACGCCGAAGCCCTCGGCGTCCCGCGGAAACAACTGATGGAATCGAGCGGCAACGCCGTCGCGAGCGTCCTCGGCGATATCGCACCGCCGGGCTCCCGCGTCGTGGTCGTCTGTGGCCGCGGGAATAACGGCGGCGACGCGATGGTGGCGGTTCGGTTTCTCACGGCGTACGAGACCGAAACGGTGTTACTCGGGCGGCCAACCTCGATCGCCACGTCGATCGCCCGGGAGAACTGGGAAGCGCTCGTCGCCGCGGAGGTGCCGACGCGGACGATCACCGACAGCGCCGCGTTCGGTTCGGTCGATCTCGAATCGGCGGACGTGGTCGTCGACGCCATGCTGGGAACCGGCGTCACTGGTGCGCTCAGGGAGCCGGAAGCGACCGCAGCCCGGACGATCAATCGCAGCGACGCGACGGTCGTCTCCGTCGACGTCCCCTCCGGCGTCGACGCCGATACCGGAGACGCAGCGGGGGTCGCCGTCGAGGCCGATCACGTCGTCACGTTCCACGATTCGAAACGGGGACTCGAGTCGATCGACGCAGCCGTGACCGTCGCGGACATCGGCATCCCCGAGGCCGCAACGTTGTTCGTCGGGCCCGGCGACGTGCGGGCTGAATCGAGACGATCGGAGAGCCACAAGGGCGATCACGGCTCGGTACTGGTCGTCGGCGGGGGTCCTTACACCGGCGCGCCGACGCTGTCCGCGCGCGCGGCACTGCGAGCGGGTGCGGATCTGGTTCGCGTCGCGACGCCTCTCGAGGTGGCCCGGGAAGTACAGGGGTTCAGCGAGAACCTGATCGTACGGCCCTTCGAGGGCGATCGCCTCACGAGCGCGCACCTCGATCACGTCCGATCGCTCGCCGACGATCACGACGTCGTGGTTTTTGGACCCGGACTCGGCGATCACCCCGACACCCTATCGGCGGTGAGAACGTTCCTCGCGTCGTTCGACGGCAGGGCCGTCGTGGACGCCGACGCGCTTTCTGTCGTGGCAGAGATCGAAACGGACGCGACGATCGTCTGTACCCCCCATCAGGGAGAGCTTCGAAAGATGGGCGGGCAGACCGCAGACGGGTGGCGAGAACGGGCCGAACTGGTCGCCGACTTCGCCGAGGAGATCGGTCACACGCTCCTCGTCAAAGGCGCCTACGACGTGATTGCCGACGGGGAGACGGTTCGCGTCAACCGGACCGGAAACCCGGGGATGACCGTCGGCGGGACCGGCGACGTGCTCGCGGGAGTTACCGGCGCGCTGTGTTGCCTGTACGATCCACTGCAAGCGGCCGCGATCGCCGCGTACGTCAACGGTCGGGCGGGCGATCGGGCGTTCGACGAGCACGGAAACGGGCTCGTGGCGACGGATTTAATCGATCGCCTCCCGGAGGCACGGCGTACGGATGCGTGAGAAGGACCCATGAACGACGACAAACCCGATCAGACGGCGGAGCTAACACACACCGACGAATCCGGGGACGTGCAGATGGTGGACGTGGGATCGAAACCCGACACCGCACGTCGGGCCGTCGCGCGGGGAGAGATCCATCTCACCGGCTCGACGATAGAGGCGATCGGAGCCGACGAGATCGCCAAAGGGGACGTGCTGGCGACGGCGCGCGTCGGTGCCGTACAGGCGGTCAAACACACGTGGGAGACGATCCCGATGTGTCACCAGATCCCGATTACGAACGTCGAGACGAACTTCGACGTGCGCGAGGATCGAGTCGTACTGGAAGTCGCTGTCGAAACGACGGGCAAGACCGGCTGCGAAATGGAGGCCCTCGAAGGAGTGACGACGGGCCTCAACGTCGTGTGGGACATGGTCAAAGCCGCAGAAAAAGACGCCGACGGTCAGTATCCCGGAACCGCGATCGAGGCCGTGCGCGTCGTCCGAAAGGAGAAACGATCGATCGACACGGAGTGAGAACCGCTCAAATCGACGAGCGATCGAACCGACAACCGTTCTAATCGACGAGCGATCCGGCAGAGATCATCACGGACGGTGATGTGTCACGAGGGTGTTGGCAACGACCACATTCGGATTGATAGTGTACCACAACGATTCGATTCCGATAATACAATATTTTTTCACCGTCACAAAATTTGAAGAAAATAATAACGGCCGTCGTGTGGCATGAGTAGTGCGGGTCAGGTGAGCACACATGTCAATGCAAGCAGTCGTATACAAAGGACCACACGAGGTCGCAGTCGAGAACGTGGACGAACCGGAACTAGAACATCCGAACGACGTGATCATCGACATCACGACGTCGGCGATCTGTGGGTCGGACCTGCACATGTACGAGGGGCGGACCGCCGCCGAGCCGGGCATCGTCTTCGGACACGAGAACATGGGGACCGTAGAGGAGGTCGGCGACGCGGTGAGCACGCTCGACGTTGGCGATCGGATCGTCCTCCCGTTCAACGTCGCCTGCGGGTTCTGTCAGAACTGTGAGGAAGGCTACACCGGCTTCTGTACGAACGTCAACCCCGGATTCGCCGGCGGCGCGTACGGGTACGTCGCGATGGGGCCGTACAAGGGCGGGCAGGCCGAGAAACTCCGGGTCCCGTATGCGGACTACAACGCCCTGAAACTCCCGGAAGGCCGGACGCACGAAGACGCCTTCTCGCTGCTGGCGGATATTTTCCCGACGGGGTGGCACGGGACGGAACTGGCGAACCTCCAGCCGGGCGAGTCGATCGCCATCTACGGTGCCGGACCCGTCGGTCTCATGGCCGCCTACAGCGCGAAGATCAAGGGCGCGTCGTCGATCTACGTGGTCGATCGCGTGCCGAGCCGCCTCGAATTGGCGGAGAAACACTGCGACGCCAAAACGATCGACTTCGAGGAGGGCGATCCGGTCGAACAGATCAAAGACGCCCACGGCGGGGGCGTTGACAAAGGCGTCGACGCGGTCGGCTATCAGGCGATCGACCCCGAAACCGACCCCGGCGACGACGCGTACGATCCCGCCCGCGAGAACCCCGCCGTCGTGTTGAACCAGCTCATACAGACGGTCAGACCGACGGGTGAACTCGGGATCCCCGGCCTCTACGTCCCGAGCGACCCGGGCGGCCCCGACGAGATGGCCCAACAGGGGCGACTGGGGATCGACTTCGGGAAGCTGTTCGAGAAAGGCCAGAAGCTCGGTACCGGTCAGTGTAACGTCAAGCGGTACAACAGACACCTCCGCGATCTGATCATCGAGGGGCGCGCCGATCCGAGTTTCGTCGTCTCCCACCGCGTCTCGATCGAGAAAGCTCCCGAGATGTACGAGCGCTTCGACGATCGAGAGGAGGGCGTGACGAAGGTGCTACTCGAACCGTAGCCTACTCGAACCGTAGCTTACTCGAACCGTAGCCTACTCGAACCGTACCCCACTCGAACCGGTACGGGACGTCTCTGTGCGGTTAGTTTTCGGTCAGGCGCGAAGCCACGCGTTTGGGTGTTCCTCGCGGAGGTGATCCTGATAAGCGGTCACCAGTTTCGCGTACGACGTTTCGAACGCATACCAGGAACAGTGTGGACATTCGCCGGTCAGCAGGTCGGTGCCTTGGTGTAGAATCTGTGTCATTTTCGTGCCCGATCGCCCCGCTCGTCGTGCCCGGGGGGCGGATCGTTACGGTCGGTTGACGATCGGCGCATTTCAACATATCGATACGCGAGTCATTCACACGCATAACAGTCGGGAGCAGTGACTGTCACGACGTTCGACAGAAATGGTTTGTGCGGCTCCCTCGAAGGCCGACTATGTGTCAGTACTGCAACTACCTCCTCGGAGACGGCTGGACGACGCTGCTGGAGTACGACGACGTGTATCAATCCGCCCGGCGCGAGGAGCGGTCGCGTCGATCGAATCACGGGTTCGCCGAATCGTTCGAGGAACTACAGGCGGATCTCGAACCGACATGAACCGATCGACCGGATGACTGCCGCTGGATCGTCGACCTCACAGCGTTCGAACGGGACGCGATTCTGAATCGAACGATCGAACGTCCACTACGGGTCAGCAATCGGGAACGGGTCCACGTCCACTCGCGAATCGTCCCCCGCCAAGCACGCGTCGAACGCGGCCTCGATCGCGGCGCGATCGAGATCCACGCCGATCACGACGAGTTCCGTCCGTCGATCGGCGGGTGGCCCGTCCCACGACCCGATCGCGCCGGCCCGGACGGCCTCGCCGGCGCGGCTGACGCCGATCACCGAATCGGTTCCCGCGACGGTGCATACGCCTTTCACCCGCAGCACGCCCGAATCACGCTCGGCGAGTCGATCCGCGAGCGGCCCGGGGGCGAACGGTCGATCGCGACGATAGACGAACGTCTGGACGCGCCCGTCACCGGAATCGTGGTGGCCGGTCCGACCGTCTTCGGAGTCGTGATGATCGGTCGTCCCTTCGTGCGTACGAGCCCGGCCGTGTTCGTGCTCGTGATCGTGCGTTTGCTCGTGTCGATCGGACGATTCGCGGTTCGAACCGCCGCCACCGCGTTTCGAATCACGGATCGCTTGCTTCCATCCCGGCGTTCGTCGGAGCGTGTCGAGATCGGTAGCCGGCCCATCGAGGACGACGTCGGCGTCGATCTCGGCGTCGACTGTGCGATGAATCGGCGCGTCCGGGTTGAGCGTCCGGACGATCCCGGCCGTTCGGTCGATCCGATCTTCGGGGACGAGATCGCACTTGTTGAGCACCACCCGATCGCTGTATTCGATCGAGTCGACGAGGACGGACGCGAGCGGGCGATCGGGGTCGATCGGCCCGTCGGGACGCGTCGTGTCGGGGTCGAACTCCTTCCAGAAGCCGAAGCTGTCGACGACGGCGACGACGCCCCCGACGGTGAGGTACCTCGTCGGATCGACGTCGGCATCGATCTCGGCGTTGCCGGTCAGTGTGCGGACGACCGGCAACGGTTCACTGACGCCGGAGGCTTCCAGCACGATCGCATCGAGGCGGCGATCGCGGTCGGTTGCAAGCCGGACTGCAGTCGAAACCAACTCTCCTTGAAGACCACAGCAGACGCAGCCATTTGAGAGGTCGACGATGCCCTCCTCACCCGATTCGCGTTCGAGGAGAGCTGCGTCGACGTTCACCTCGCCGACGTCGTTTACAATCACGCCGATCGCCCGATCGCCGGGGTTCGAAAGGAGGTGGTTGAGGAGCGTCGTCTTCCCGGCACCGAGGACGCCGCTAATCACAGTCACCGGGACCGGATCGTCGGGGACCGCTCCAACGGTCGTGGTGGAGTCGACCATACCGTGGCATTCGACGACGAACCGAATAAGCGCTGAGAACGGTCAGATTCGGAGACGTTCGCTTCGAGAAACCGATCGACGTACGGTCAGGTCTGTTCGACCGGCGTGAGCGCCGCCGCTTTCGCCCGGGCCCGATCGACGATCGACGGGCGGGCGTCGAACACGACCAGGACGTGGTCGTCCTCGTAGGACTCCTCCGTCACGGAGCCGTTGTCGTGAATCCACGAGACGAGCGCCATCGTGTCGTCTGTCATCGGAACCAGAAGGCGTTCGCGCTCCAACGGCGGTAGTTCCGCCTCGATCCGACGTTCGAGTTCGTCGACGTTCTCGCCAGTCAACCCCGAGACGGCGATCGGATTCGGCGCGAGACCCGACAGCGCAGACAGCGTCTCCGATAGCTCGTCGGGATCGACCTGGTCGATCTTGTTGAAGACGGTGACGATCGGCGCTTGGTTGCGCTCCGAGAGCGTCTCGTGGCTCGTGACGAGCTTTTCGCGGATCGTCTGGACCGGTTCTCCCGCATCGACAACCAGGAGTACGAGGTCGGCTCGGTACACCGATTCCAGCGTCGACTGAAACGACTCGACGAGCCAGTGGGGAAGCTCCGAGATGAATCCGACCGTGTCCGTGAGAAGCACCTTCCGGCGGTCCAGTTCGGCCCGCCGCGTCGTGGTCCCGAGCGTCGTAAAGAGCATGTCCTTCGATTCGGCGATTCGATCGAGGTCGGGGTGTTTGCCCTCGTTTTCGTCGACATCGACGTCGTCTGCGAGCTGTCGCAGGAGCGTCGATTTGCCGGCGTTCGTATACCCTGCGAGCGCGACGAGATCGAACCCCGACTCGCGCCGGCGATCGCGGCGGTGCTGTTCCTTCTCAGCGATCGAGTCCAGCTCCGCTTTGATGTTCGAGATTTGCGCTTTGATGTCCTTTTCGCGGCTCTCGTCGTATTCACCGAGGCCCATGAACCCGGGCCGTTCGTCGCGCTTTGCGAGGCTCGCTTTCGCCTCCGCCCGGGGCAGTTCGTAGCGGAGTTCGGCGAGTTCGACCTGTAGCTGCGCTTTTCGAGTGTTCGCCCGCTGGCCGAATATTTCGAGGATGAGCGTGAACCGATCGATGACTTCCACGCCGGCGGGAATCGCCTGTCCGATGTTGTACGTCTGGTACGGACCGACCTCGTTGTCGATGATAACTGCCGTGGCGTCGGTCTCCGCTATGCGGGCTGCAAGCTCGGCGATCTTTCCCTCGCCGAACGCGTACGCCGAGTCCTCGGTTCGGGTCTGCGTGAGCGTTCCGACGACGTCGTATCCGGCAGCGTTGGCAAGCTCGCGGATCTCCGTTAGGTCCGCCGTCCCGGCGTCAACGCGCTTTGCGACGATCGCTCTCATCGGCACGCACCCGCGCGAATCTGCGTGTACTGTGTTACCGTCGAATGCTGTGTACCAGCCACTGTTTCACCGAATTTACTCGCCGAGCGAACTTAAATCCGCTCCGGACCCGACGGTTCGATCGATCGCCGGCGTCAAATACGAAAGGAACCGCGTGGTCGAATCGCCGATCTGTGGGACCGAAGAGGTCGCTATCGGGTGCTGAGCTCGTCCTTGTCTTTTATGACACGCGTTTCGGCCTGCCCGCTCGTGATGTCGTTGACCGTGTCGTAGAAGTCGTTTTGCAGCCCCGCCGGGAACGTGAGGACGCCGACCCACGAACCGTCGGTCTGCCACTCCTCGCGCTCCAGATCGCCGTACTGTCGGATCTTCGCCTGCGCACTCCCGGCGTGTTCGGCCGGCACCTGCACGGCGATCGTGACCTCGTCGAACCGGATCGGGATAACTGGTCTGAGCGCGTCGAGCGCCTCGTCCACCTGGTTTTCGACCGGTTCCATCGGATCGACCCGAAAGCCGGCCTCTTCGAGGGCCCGTTCGATCCGTTCTGGCGGGTGCGGCGCGTTGTCCATCTGTGGGTTGACCGCGTTGCGGGTGATCGTATTGATCAGGTTTTTTCGCTTCTGTTCTTGCATTTCGCGGCGCTGATCGGCGGTGATCTGTATCTCACCGCGTTCGATCACCGCCGGGATGATCTCGAGCGGATCGGTCGTCTCGAACGCCTTCTCGAGGTCGTTCTCTGCGGGGCGATCGCCCCGTGAGGCGTCTTCGAAGACGTCTTCGGCGGCGATTACGTCCTCCAGCTCGCCATCGAATTCACCGCGTTTGATCGCAAGCGCCGCGTCGGGGTCGACGAGCACTTCGAATCGTGCACCGTGGGACTCCAGCCGGGCCGTCACTGCCTCTTCGAGCGAAATCATACCTCGACGTACCGCCCCTGACGTTAAAAACACTAGCCGCGATCGTGCCGGCCGATCGTCGACTCACCAGTATCGCTACGACCGATCGTCGACTCGCCAGCATCGCTGCGACCGATCGTCGACTCGCCAGCATCGCTGCGACCGATCGTCGACTCGCCAGCATCGCTGCGACCGATCGTCGACTCGCCAGCATCGCTGCGACCGATC
>JBNJFV010000082.1:0-1826 GCA_051747145.1 Halobacteriota archaeon | reverse complement strand
CGACCGATCGTCGACTCGCCAGCATCGCTGCGACCGATCGTCGACTCGCCAGCATCGCTGCGACCGATCGTCGACTCGCCAGCATCGCTGCGACCGATCGTCGACTCGCCACTATCGTTACGGCCGATCGTCGTCCCATGCTTCGCGACACGCCTCGTCACAGAAGTGTCTGTGTTGGGCTGTCGAATCGTGAACCCACGTAACGACCCTGTGCGTCGGCGCACGTACGATTTTCGTCCCACACGTCGCACACGCGGGTGCTGATTCCTCGTCAACGTCTTCGCAGAGATCGGACGTCGGATCGACCATGCGACTCCATCGCCGCCGAACCTACTTGAACGCATCCACGACGGCAGAACTGATCGACTACCCGTCGCGCCGCAGCTATCCGTACCCCTCCGGTCCCGACTCGCCGCTCAGCTCTCGGCGGACCCGTCGACGAGCACGACTCTGAGATCGTTGACGTTCGTCCCCGTGGGGCCACACACGTACAGTGCGTCAGCTGACTCGAAGAGTGGATACGCGTCGTTCGTTTCGAGCGCACGGCGGGCGACCCGCCGATCGATCCCCGTGGAGCCGACGGTCGACCCGTCGACGATCGCGCCCGCGGCGTCGGTCGGACCGTCGATCCCGTCGGTGTCGATCGCGCCGATCGCCACCGCGTTCGAATCGAGTTCGAGCGCCGCCGAGAGGGCGAACTCCTGGTTCGGCCCGCCCAGACCGTCCGCACGGATCGTCACCGTCGTTTCCCCACCGGAGACGATCGCTATCGGGGGACTCGCCGGATTGCCGGTCGCCAGACACTCCTCGGCGATCGCGACGTGCGTCTTTGCGGCCTCTCGCGCTTCCCCGCGGATTCGCGAGGAGAGCACCAGCGGTTCGTACCCAGCCTCGTCCGCACAGGCCGCCGCAGCCCGGATCGCGGTCATACTCTCGCCGATGACGTGCGTCCGAACGCGATCGAAACACGACGCGTCCGTCCCCGGCGTCTCGTCGATCTCGCCGGCGTCACCGCGTCGAAGCCGATCGAGCACCGACGCGGGGACATCGAGATGGTAGGTTTCGATCACGTCGATCGCGTCGGCGTAGGTGGTCGGATCCGGCGAGAACGGCCCGCTGCCGATCGTCGCGAGGTCGTTTCCGACCACGTCGCTCAAAACGAGTACGCAGGCGGTCGCAGGCGCGATCGCGGCGGCGAATCGGCCGCCTTTGACCGCCGAGAGGTGTTTCCTGACCGCGTTCAACTCGTCGATCGTCGCGCCGCTGTCCAACAGCGCGTCGGTCGTTTCCCGAAGGTCCGCAAGGGAGATTCCATCCGCCGGCGCGGCCACGATCGCGCTCGCACCGCCGGTAACGACGCCGATGACGAGCGTATCCGCGTCAGCCGAGTCAGCACGATCGAGCAGTTCGGCGGTGTTTTCGGCCCCCTCGGGGGTCGGTAAGGGGTGACCGCCGGATCGGACGTCGATGCGGTCACACGCGATCGGATCATCCGTCACGACGAGGCCGTCGTCGATGCGATCGCCCAGGATCGATTCGAGTTCGACGGCGACCTGCGAGGCGGCGTTTCCCCCGCCGAGGACGACCACTCGATCGTACTCGTCCAGGTCGTACTCGGTATCGAGAACCGTGAGGACTGAGCCTTCCAACGTCACGGTTTCCGGAACGACGGTCGCTGGACGGGCGGCAGCGACGCCGGCCTCCAGACAGCTTCGGATCAACTCGCGTCGGGATGGTTCGGTCTCCCGGGGGGTAGTCATACGCACACGGAACCGCCGGAGTGACAAATGTGTTCGTGGTTCGACTTGCGTGTTCGTGGTTCGACT
>JBNJFV010000081.1:9193-10502 GCA_051747145.1 Halobacteriota archaeon | reverse complement strand
CCGTGGTTATCTTCGCGGCGAGGCTTTCACCCAACAACGACCGCGGAGAGAGGACGGTATCAGCCCCGGCCAATCTGTGGTACGGTTCCGCGCTCGGGTTCTCGACCACGCTGATGACGGGCACGTCGTCGACGAGCTCCTTGGCGGCCAGAACGATGCTTGCGTCGACCTGATCGGACAGGTCCGCAAACAGCGCGCGCGCCGAGGGGAGACCGGCAGCGACGAGCCCGTCCATCGATTCGGGGTCTGTCCGAATGACACGCTTTCCGGCCTCGTACAGCTCATTTGCCCGTTCATTGTCGGATTCGACGATAACATACGGGACGTCGTTGGCCTCGAGTTCCCTGATGAGTTCGTCTGCGCGTGTCGTGTCCGAACAGATCACGACGTGGTCTGTGAGGGGCGTCTCCAGTTCCTGTGGGGCCGTCCTGGATAGTGTGCTCTCCACGAGCGGTCCGACGAACACCGGCAGCGCACCGACGAGAAGTACCATCCCGAGCAGGTCGGTCACGGTGATAAACACGTGCATCTCCGCGCTCTCCCACGGTGAGTCCCCGCCAAATCCCGTCGTGGTGAACATCTCGACGGCGAACTGAAGCGAATCGAGAAACGTCCGCGGTCGGCCCTCGTACACTTCCATACCGATCTGATACCCCCTCGCAGTCAGTACGATTGCAATGGCTAGGAGGGCGAGGTAGCCGAGAGCACGTCGTTTCCAGATCTGCATCGCTGTAGATTACATAAATCGGAGACGTACGTGTGACTTGTTATTTTCGCTGTCTCTATCGGCGTTGCTCTGATTGTTTGAAACACTGACCGCAAGGATCTGGTCGCCTGGGAAAGTAGGAGGTGGGCCATGCTGTATCGACCGATTGTGCTCCCTGCGATCGGTGTAAGACGCGCGTTCTGCATCCAACACGATCGGTGAACGCAATCGTCGATCGCGGGTTTCGACACGGCCGATCTGTTAGGCTTCCGCCGGCGTCAGTAACTGTTCGGAGCGTAGGATTCGCGTCCCGATCGGTTGCTTGACGAATTCGCCGTGCTCGGTCGCGACGATGCGTTCGACGCCGCGTTGGGCGGCGAGATCGAGCAACCGCTGCTGTAAGGTTCCGTCGAGGACGATCGTCTGTGGGACCTCCTGTATCGTTTCGAGTTCGTCGAACGCGGCTGCCGCGTCGACGGTGGCGATCGCCTCACACGCGTCGTCGAGAAAGCGAGCCGCCTCGGTGGCACCGTCGATCACCTCGACGAGGTGGTCCCGAAGGGAGGTCGGATCGTCCCGATTGGCGTCGTCGGATTTCGAATC
>JBNJFV010000081.1:4233-9093 GCA_051747145.1 Halobacteriota archaeon | reverse complement strand
GCAGATCGATCGGCCGGATCGACGTCGACCGCTGCCGTTCCGTCGACCGGGAGCGACCCGAACCGGTCCGTTCGCTGGGTCCCAGCCGACTCAATCGTCGACTGCGACCCCTTCGGAGGGTGTGGCGTCTCACCTCCCGACCCCGGACTGCGATCGCTCATCGCCTCCCTGACGTTCGGCTCGTCGGCGAGCAGTTCGAAGGGGACCTTCTCGCGGAGTGCGGAAAGTACCCCCGCCCGATCGAGATCCTCGACCGACGTTCCCGGCGGGGCGAACGCGACGTAGTCCACGTCCCCGACCTGCGTGAGTTCTTTCAGGATGAGTTCGCCGCCCCGATCGCCGTCGAGGAACGCCGTGACGGTTCGATCGCCCGTCAACTCGGCGATGGCGTCGGGGACGTTCGTCCCCTCGACTGCGATGGCGTTTTTGATGCCGTATTTCAACAACCGAAGGACGTCCGCACGCCCTTCGACGACGATGATCGCCTCGGAGTCGACCGCTCTGGGGCCGGCCGGCATCCCCTCGTATTCTGTGATGTCGGCGATACGGGCCGACTGGCGGACTTCCGCCAGCAACTCCTCTGTCGACATGACGGTTTCGTCGAACCCCTCTGCGAGCAGTTCCTTCGCCCGATCGACGACTTCTCGCCGTTTGGCTGCCCGGACGTCTTCAATTTCCGTCACTTCTAACTGTGCGCGACAGGGGCCGACGCGAGTGATCGTTTCGAGCGACGCGCCGAGGATGGCGGTTTCGACCTTGTCGAGGCTGGTCGCGATCGTCAACTCGCCGAACGATTGTCCGTTCTCCGAGTCGATCTCGACGTCTATACGCCCGACTTTCGAGGACTGTTGGAGGTCCCGTAAATCGAGTTCGTCGCCGAGGAGCCCCTCGGTTTGCCCGAAGACCGCCCCGACGACGTCGCTCCGCTCGACGACGCCGTTTGCGGCAATTCGCGCGTGAATGAGATATTTCGATGTGTCGTCCATGTGAAACCCTCGCAAATGCGTGGTGGTTATCTGATAGTCACGTCCGAATCGGACGGATTCGCCCGACGCATGGTAACAGTTTATATACTTTGTGCAGCGGGAAATAGCTGTCGCAGCCAGTGGTCCGAGGGCGTCCGACCTGGGTGGACTCCAGCCTACATCGACAGCCTCGAACCGTCGATCGTCACATACCGATATCCCGATTACCTAACGACGGTCACCATCTAATCCACAATTCCGAAGAAGAATTTTCATCAAAACGATCGTCTGGTGGAGTACAGTAATCTTTACGTACCACTGTCGATTACGAGCAGGTAATATGGCAGATCGAATAGTAGACGTCGTGTGGATACTCGCGTTCACGGTGCTCGCCGTCTTTGCGGTCCCGTGGTTCCTGTGGGGTGACCGGACGATCGTCGCCGGGTTACCGGTGTGGTTGTGGTGGCACGTCGGGTGGATGGTCGTCGCGAGCGTCGTCTTCTGGCTTTTCACCCGTCGGGCGTGGGACCGCGGTATGGGGGTAACAGATGTCTGAGGTGGCGATACAACTTGGCGTCGTCATCGCGTATCTTTTGATCGCGTTGCTCATCGGACTCGTCGCCTATCGCGCGACGACGAACGTCGCCGAAGACTACTACCTCGCGGATCGATCGCTCGGGACGGTCGTCCTCCTGTTTACGACGTTCGCGACGCTGCTTTCGGCGTTTACCTTCTTCGGCGGTCCGAACATCGCGTTCGCGCAGGGTCCAGAGTGGATCCTCGTCATGGGCGTCATGGACGGCATTCTGTTTGCGATCCTGTGGTATTTGATCGGCTACAAACAGTGGCTCGTCGGACAGCGACACGGCTACGTCACGCTCGGTGAGATGCTCGGTGATCGGTTCGGCTCCCAGTCGCTTCGGGGCCTCGTCGCCGCGATCAGTCTCTTTTGGCTGTTCCCCTACGTGATGCTCCAGCAGATGGGTGCGGGCGAGGCGCTCGTGGGGCTCACGAACGGAGCCATCCCGTACTGGGCTGGTGCGGCGCTCATCACGGCGTTTATGATCTTCTACGTCGTCCTCGCCGGGATGCGGGGCGTCGCGTGGACCGACACCGTCCAGGGGCTTTTCATGCTTTCTGTGACCTGGATCGCCGTCGTGTGGGTCCTGTCGGCGATCGGCGGTCTCGAGGGCGCGGCCACCGCTGTCACGACGTCTCGACCGGAGTTTTTCGCGCTCGGCAGCGACTTCTACACGCCCGCGTACGTGATCTCGACGGCGGTCGTGATCGCCTTCGGGGTTACGATGTTCCCACAGATCAACCAGCGGTTCTTCGTCGCGAAATCCGATCGGGTGCTGAAGCGATCGTTCGCCCTGTGGCCCCTGCTCGTCATTTTGCTTTTCGTTCCCACGTTCCTGCTCGGAACGTGGGCGGCCGGACTCGACGTCACCGTGCCCGAGGGCGCCAACGTCCTGCCGGTCCTGTTGAACGAGTACACGCCCGTCTGGTTCGCCGCGGTCGTGATCGCCGGTGCGCTGGCGGCGATGATGTCCTCGTCGGATTCGATGTTGCTTTCGGGATCGTCGTACTTCACCCGCGACCTCTATCGGCCGTTCGTGGACCCGAACGTTTCGGAATCTAGAGAAGCGACGCTGGCTCGCGTCGGCGTCGCCGTCTTCGCGACGATGGCGTTCTTCGCGAGTCTCACCCGACCGGGGACGCTCATCGAGATCGGAGCCACCGCGTTCGGCGGGTTCGCACAACTGACGCTCCCGGTTATGCTCGCCCTCTACTGGGAGGGCGTCACGAGAGATGGGATGATCGCCGGTGTACTCGGCAGTCAGGCGGTGTATCTCGCGCACGTGTTCGTTCCGACGGTGACCGTCGACCTCGCCGGTACCGCGGTTCCGCTCTTCGCTCGCGCGTACGCCGGCTGGGACGTCGCTCTCGCCGGGATGGTTTTGGGACTCGTTCTCACGTTCGTCGTCTCCCTGGGTACGACCGCCGGAACCGCAGAACGGGACGATCGGTTCCGCGTCGGTGCGGACTGACCTCCCGGACGTGGTTGCCACCGCGATCGCGTTCGGTGAGATTCCCCGAAGGGTACAATTACGACCGATCCATAGTGGCCCTATGAACGAGCCGGGCCTCCACGTCCTCATGGACCAGGAGACGATCGAATCCCGCGTCGCGGACGAAGCGACCCCCGAGTGGGTCACCCGACATTTTTCGACCTTCCGCGAGTCGTTGCTCGGAACGCGAAACGACACGCCGTTTCCGTGTTACTTCGGCGTCGAAGTCATGCGGAAAAAGGAACTGCTCTACACGACCGTGGGGTCGATGACTCACAAGGACGACCTCCTCCGGTTGCGGGACACGCTGGTGGAATACCTCGAGGTGTATCCGGACCACGCCGAGCGCGCACCGCTCGTCGTCTTCTTCAAACCCCCCGAGACCGAACTCTCGGAGGCCGAGTATCACGAACGGCTCTGGAACGTCCTGCAGTTCCTGCACGTTCACGATCCCGAGCCGTGGCCCGAGGACATCCCGACCGACCCCGACGATCCCTACTGGGAATTTTCCTTCGGCGGCGAACCGTTGTTTCCGACCTCGCGAGCGCCGTTTTACGACGACCGAAAGAGCCGCTACTGTCCGATCGGCCTCGAGATCACGTTCCAGCCGCGATCGGTCTTCGAGGGGATTACCGCCGACACGTCGGCCGGCCAGCAAGCCCGACAGCTCATCCAGGAGCGCCTGGCCGAGTACGACGGCGTCTGCCCGCACGCGAACATCGGCGACTGGGGCGTCGAGGGCGATCGCGAGTGGCACCAGTACCTCCTTCCATCGGACGACTCGCAGGCACCCGCGGCGTGTCCGATGCGTGCGACCCGCGAGCACCCGAAAGTCCCCGCCGAGCTGTTAGCGCCGGTGTCGGACGGTCGCCGCGTCTCCGAAGCGGAGGCGGACTGACGTGACGGGTTCCGATGGTCGCGCCTCGGCGATCGACCTCCCCGACGACGCCGTCTTGGTCATCATCGACATGCAGACGGGGTTCGACGACCCCGTGTGGGGCGATCGAAACAACCCCGACTCGGAGGCCACCGCCGGGTCACTTCTGGAAGCGTGGCGATCGGCCGATCGACCGCGGGTCCACGTTCGACACGATTCGACCGACCCCGACTCGCCACTCCGGGGTGATTCGGCGGGCTTTGCGTTCAAACCGGAGACCGAACCGACGGCCGACGAGCCGACGTTCCGAAAGCGCGTCAACAGCGGGTTCATCGACACCGGGTTGGGCGAGTGGTTGGACGCACGCGGCTACGAGACGCTCGTCATCGTCGGGTTGACAACCGATCACTGCGTCTCGACGACGGCTCGGATGGCCGAGAACCTCGGGTACGAGGCGATCGTGGTCTCGGATGCGACCGCGACGTTCGAGCGGATCGGCCCGGACGGCGATCGCTACGACGCCGACACCATGCACAACACCGCGCTCGCGCACCTCGCGGGGGAGTTTGCGACCGTCGTCGACGCCGAGACGATTCTGTCTTCGATCTCGCGGTAGTCCCTGCGGGAACGACGATCGATCTCGTGTGTGAGATCGTCCCCCGCCTTCGGCCTCAAAACAGCCGCCAGATGAGCGATCGAATCCGGTAGCCGATCGATCCCGTGCGATACCCGTTCCACCCACTCATGCCGCCGGCGAGCGTTCTCGCGGCGTAGCCCTCGTTTTCGAGCAGGCTCGTCGCCCGTTTGGCGACGATTCCCATCTTGCAGACCACGACCACGTCTTCGTCGGCTGGAATTTCATCGAGGCGGTCCATCAGGGCGTCGTCGTCGCCCGATCGGAGATCGTCGTACACCGGCAGGTTGTGGCTGTGATCGATCGCGTCCC
>JBNJFV010000081.1:0-4133 GCA_051747145.1 Halobacteriota archaeon | reverse complement strand
CGGCTGGAATTTCATCGAGGCGGTCCATCAGGGCGTCGTCGTCGCCCGATCGGAGATCGTCGTACACCGGCAGGTTGTGGCTGTGATCGATCGCGTCCCGTCGGTAGTCGTCTGCCGGGCGGATGTCGAGCAGAAACGGTCGATCGCCGGTTTCGAGCCGCGCGTCGAGTTCGTCCGGACGAATCGCACTCATCACGCGCTGGGTGGGATCGCGCAGACAAATGGCTGGCGTTTCAGTCGCTTCGATCGTTTCGAGTGTGTGCGATCGATCGTTCGGAATGTGTGCGATCGATCGTTTCGAGTGTGTGCGATCGATCGTTCGGACGACCCCGACGCGATCGCGATCACGAGACCGAATGGACGTTCGTGCTTCCACACTCGGGACACTGGGTGAGTTCCCCCAGCGGCGGATGGGTGACCCTTTCCCACCGCTTGCCAGCGGGCGATTCGAACCCACAGTTGAGACACTGTACGATCGACGTATCGGTGGTTGTCTGTCCCATACTACGGTGTTCTCGCGCTGCCGTGAAAAGTTTCACCCGCCGATTCTGCGTGTTAAGACCGCGAACCCGCCCCTGCGCGGACTCCAAATACGTACGTTCGGGCGTCGGAGTCGATTCCGTTCGCCTCGGTTCGATCGCCCGCTGTGCGGTATCTTCTTGGATTTTATATTTGCCCGCGTAAACTACGGACGTATGCAAACGCACATCGTTCCGGTCGGATTCGACTACGATCGACTCATCGCGCCGTTGATCCGCGACCAGTTCGATGTGGACCTCGTGATCCTTCTTGAAGGTGCCGTCGGGAGCGAGGCGAACGTGGAGTACTCGCGGAACATCTCCCGGAAGCTCGAACAGGACTTTCAGAACCTGCTCGGTGCGAAGACGACCCGGATTCGGATCGACGACGTCTACGATTACGACACCGCCTTCGAGCGGGCGTTCGATCTCATCAACGAGCAACTCGACGACGATGCGGAGGTGTGGGTCAACGTCTGTTCGATGCCCCGTCCCGTCTCGTTTGCCTTCGCGACGGCTGCCCACTCGGTGATGGTCGAACGGCAGGCCGATCGCGATCGGATCCACACCTACTACACGGCGCCCGAGAAGTACCTCGAAACGGAACTCGCAGAGGAGCTGCGTGCGTGTCGGGATCTGCTCGCGACGATCGACCGAGCGGAGACCGACGCGCACACCGACGCGGTCGGCGACCACCTCGACAGCGCGACGGCACTGCTCGAGGAGTTCGACGAACGAGGAACGACGATCGGTGCAAAGCGACTCGGCGAGGGACACATCATCGAACTGCCGGTCGCCTCGTTTTCGAACGTGAAGCCGTTCGAGGAACTCATCCTCTTTACGCTCGGCGAACACGGCGAGTTCGAGTCCGTCAGCGAACTGGCCTCAGCCCTCGCGCGCGATCTCAACGAGGAGTACACAGACAGCTTCCGGTCGAAAGTGATCTACAACGTCGATCGGCTCGGTCCCGGCGGGAAAGGGTACATCGAACAGGAGGAACACGGAAAATCCTACCGGACGCGCCTGTCGCGGATCGGCGAGTTGTGGGTCCGCTCACACGCCGATCGAAATCGGGAGTGAACCGCCGGTCTCGTTCGTCCGGTCGTCATCGCCTGACGTGGGTTCGTCGATAAGACGCGATCGCCCACTATGTCGCCCGCGTCGAGTCGATCGACCGCTCGCCCGCGTCTCAGTCGGACGCTGCGGGCCGAACGACGTCAGTTATCGTTCCGACGCCCTTGCTCGATCCTTCCCGGAAGACGAACCGCTGTCCGGCTTCGACGAGATACGGCCTGAACTTGAATCTCACACGCGTCGTGCCGGTGTCCCCCGGGAGCAGTTTGCCGTCGTCCGGCTGGAACACCCCCGCTTCGCTCACCGTTTCCAGGTGGATCACGGGTTCGTAGCCGTCACGAATGCGCGTGGGGTGGTTCAAAACCATCACCTCGGCTTCGAACTCGCGGATCGGCTCCGGGTCGGCCTCCCGGGGGAGTAACACCATCCCGCGTTCGATCTCCGATTCGGAGACGCCCTTCAGGGCGATGCCGACGATCCGTCCGGCTTTCGCCGTGTCGACGCGGTGGTAGTGCATCTCGATCGACCGAACTTCGACCTCCCGAAACGACCCGTCGCTCATCGGCCCCAACAGCAGTTCGTCACCCGCCTCGACGCTCCCGGAGTTCACCGTCCCGGAGGCGACGGCTCCGACGCCGGTGACGCTGTAGCTTCGATCGATGTACATCCGAAACGTGTCCCGCGATTCGGTCGATCGCTTCGGGAGGCGTTCGAAGAACCGATCCAGTGCGTCGAGTCCGTCCCCCGCCACGGCGCTCGTTTGCAGGATCGGAACGACGGTCTCGCTGATCTCGTCGATCGCCTGCTCGACGCCGTACCGTTCGATACGGAGCGGCGTCTTTTCGACGTCGCGGAGCAGTCGTTCGACCTCCCGTTCGACTTCGGCGATCCGTTCGGCCGACACCACGTCGGTTTTCGTGATCGCGACGATCGTCGGCAACTCGGTCGCAAGCAGAATGCCGAGGTGTTCGCGGGTGGTTTTCGTCGGCCCGTCGTCGGCGGCGACGACGAGGAGCCCGTAGTCGAGCTTCTGGCCGACGAGCCCGCGGATCGTCGTCCGGAGCCACGGCTCGTGACCGACCGTGTCGACGAACGAGACGAGCCGATCGGCGGTTTCGACCACCGCCGCGCGATCGGATTTTCGATCGGGGTTGTCGGTCCGGATCGGCGTCCCGTCGGCGTCGAACCCGTACACCGCGTACGAAAGGTCCGCCGAGAGGCCGCGTTCGACTTCGTGGGGCTGGACGTCCAGGAAGCTCCGGGTGAACCCGTCGCCGTCGTCAGCCTGGCCGGTGACGAGCGATCCGACGAGCGTGCTCTTGCCGTGATCGACGTGGCCGGCCGTGCCGACGACGATGTGGCCGTTGTCCGATTCGATCATCGATCCCTCCTGGATCGTCGCGACGCCGACCAGTCCCCCATCCTCGCCGGCACCCCACGTCTGAACGTCAGCGATGTGCGCGTCGGCCTCTTCTGCGAGCAACGAGAGGACGTCCATCGATTCGGAGAACCGATCGGGGTCGATGCCGGCGATCCCGCCGTTGTCGGTGACGCCGACCACGTACGTCGCGGTGCCGTCTCCCGACAACACCCGATGGCGGAGCTGGGCGGCGAGGCTCTCCATGCGCCCGTCCGCGAGGTGGACGTCGCGAATGAGTCGCTCTTTGAACTCGATGTGCCCGCCGTCTTCTTCGCCGTACTCGAGTGCTTCCTCCAGAACGGCCCGATCGGCGCTCATGGGCGGCGTTTAGCGATGGGTCAGTAAAACGTTTTTCGTGTCGTGAACTACCATACCACGCATCGAGCGGGACCACACTCTGGGAGTTCGACACGTACGGCGGACCGGTCACTCGGTCAACACGTCGTACGCCCGAGAGACGCGTTTGAACTGTTCTTCGTCGCCCGAATCCGTATCCGGATGCGTCCGCTTTACCGCCCGTCGATACGCCCGGCGAATTTCCTCTGCCGTCGCGTCCTCCGACAGGTCGAACATTGCGTACGCTTCCGATCGGCTCACCGCCGGCGCTGTCGATCGGGGTGGGCGATTGCTGGCTCGCGATCGATTCTGACGCGCTCGGGTACGAGTAAATCGCCGGTCTCCGCCGACCGTTCCCGACCCGTCAGGTCCGAGTCCGCGGCCGGGCTCTCGTGGTCTGTACGTTCGACTGCGAACCTGGGCCCGTTCCATGAGCCGCCCGCTCGCGTGGTACCAGAGCAGATACGCCGCCCCGCCGAACGGGAGCGCGACGAAGAACAAAAACGGGCTGACGACGAACCCCATCACCGCCATCAGGACGGTGATGCCGCTGAACACGGCGGCGATCCCCATGAGCAGCTGGTGGTCGTTCACAGGTCGGCTACGAACGCGACGACCGTAAGGTTCTCGTCTGTCTGCTGGACACGTCCACAGCCGATCGCGTCGGCGTCGGCGTTCGTGTTCGATCCGCAGCCGCGGAATCGAAAAGGTCCGCAGCCGCGGAATCGAATCTCCCCTCGATCGGGGAGGCACCGTTCGATTTCGGAGCGAACCGACACGACGGC
>JBNJFV010000080.1:0-10546 GCA_051747145.1 Halobacteriota archaeon | reverse complement strand
CGCGTAGTTCGGATAGTCGAACTCGCTGAAGAACCGCGGATGCCACAGTACGGTCATGATCGCGTCGTTCTCGGCGGCCTCCTCGAGCAACCGCTCGCATTCGTTCCACGCGGCCCGTGGGTTCGTTTCGACGTCCGGGAGGGCGATCTCCATCAGCGTCAGCGGAAACTGGACGAACGCGTCGCCGAACGGCCGGTGGATGCCGTAGCCGTGTTCGAAGCCGTACTCGCTCGCGGATCCCAGACTCGCGTCGTACCGGAGCCCGATCGATCGGTGATGCTCCCACGTCTCGGGGATAGAGAGATTCAGGTAATGTTGTCTGCCTCCGGTGATCTCGTGGCCGAGAACCCGTTCGACGCTTCGTTTTTCAAATGCTAATCGTTCGCGATCGGTGTACGAGTCGTACGAGCCGTGGAGGCCGACCTCCCAACCTCCGGCGTCCAGTTCACAGATGAGATCGACGATCGCCGGATCCGAAAGCGAATACCGACCCGAATACAGTCGCCAGGCGTCCTTCGAGAACCACGAGCGGATCGGGCGGTCGCGAAGGGGGCGTTCAGAGAGGAAGTAAAACGCAGATCGCACGCCGAGGTCGTCCTCCAGATCGAGGAGTGACTCGAACGTCCAGTACGTGTTGACCCCCGGCAGGAGCGATTGCAGGTGTGCGAGACGACGCTCGGCGAGCGCGTAGTACACCGAGTGGTACGTCTTGTACGGTCGATCGACGTCGTGGGTCAAACAGAGGGCGAACGCGTGGTCCTCGCCGATCGACGAGGAGAGTCGATCACTCATCGGCGACCTCCGCGATCTGTTCGAGCATGTACGCCGTCACGTCGATTTTCCCCTCGAGCAGTTCCTCACGGCGTCGTTCGAAGTTCCCGTTTGCGTCGCGAGCGGCCGCAAGCTCGTCTGCGACCCGTAGTGCGTTCGATTCGTCGTTGTACGATCGAACGAGGCCGTACTCGCCGAGTTCGACGAAGGTACTCAGCTGTGCGGATTCGGCGAAGGAATTCGATCGGACGACTGGCGTCCCCAGCAGTCCGGCTTCAGTCGCCATCGTGTTCGAATCCGTAGCGAGCAAGGACGCGTGCGCGAGAAGGTGATGTACGTGTTCGGGCGGAATAGGCAACGGGGTCGCATCGAACTCCGGGGAGAGATCGTCCTCCTCGGAGACGTACACCGGTCCGTGCTGGGACAGCGCGGACGCGATCTGTCGTTTCCCTCGTTTTGAGAACCCGTTCCGACCGACGTCGTGATGGGCGCGCATCGACACGAACCGGAGCACGAAATACCGTTCGTCGGGGTCAACACCGTATTTCCCGAGGACGTCCGGATCAGGCGTGAACCTGTTCGGATGCAGATACGCCAGCTCGTGGTAGCCGTCGTACCGCCGGTGGGAAGCGCCGAGATCGCCGTTGTATCCGAGCGGGGTGCAGAACCGATCGGTCAACGGCGCGGTGAGACGAGCGATTCGCTCGGCCTGCTCGTGATCGTGAAACACGACGCTTCCGGCGCCAACCAGTTTCGCGGCGTGGACCGCCGGCGGATTCAGACGGCTGACGATCACGTCCGGATCGAACCGACGAGCGTATCGGGCCGTCCGAACCTCCCGGTGGGCCCACTCGGCGAGCAGTCCGATCGGTCGATCCGATTGCGAGGATAACCGCGTGTGTTCGATGTCGTACGCCTCGAGCAGTCGCGTAGTGAGTTCCTTCTCGCGTGAGGTCACCCCGACCGTGTGGCCGTCGCCTGCGAGCGATCGGATCGCGTTCCGAAACAGGTGGACGTGCGCCGGATGCGTGACGTCGAACTGAACGCGCATACGATTACTCCAGATACCCGAGATCGGCCAGCCGCGATTCGACCTCGTCGTGACTGTCGGTCGATTCGCTATCGGCCAGTTCGATCGGTTCGCGATACGCGACGGCTCGTCGACCCGGGTCGGACGCCGGTTCGAAGACGTCCAACACCGTGCCGTCCATGTCCGTCGGGACGGGCGAGCCCAGAAGGTGCAACAGTGTCGGTGCGAGATCGTGAATCCGAGCCTCGAGGGCGATGCCGTCGTCCCGCACGTCAGGTCCGTACCACAGACAGATGCCCTCCGGCATGTTCCCGCCTTTCCAGGCGCCCTCGGCGGCGTACCACTCGGAGGGTCCGATCGCGTCGCTGGTGTGAACGTTCGGTGCCTGTTCGATGATGAGGTCCGGCGCGTTGGCCGCGTACGGACCCGAATAGAACGTCTCGCCGTGGTGGACCGCCGACGCGATCGGGTCGCCGGTCACAGGGTGGGTGAGGGAGGCCAGTTCCCCTCTGAGTGATTCTCTGATCGAGTTGTATTCGGGGTCGTCCCGATCGACGGTCAGATACACCGGTCCCTGGGTGCTCGCTACCGCCGTCGTCTCCTCCCAGTCGATCGCGTTCAGGACGCGATCGCGCTTTATCCCTTCCTCCCACGGGAGCATCCGTTGAATCCCGTCGGGGACCACGGTGCTCAACGGCTCTGCGACTCCAAGCCGCTTTGCGATCGACAGGGCGCGCTCTTTCGTCAACCCGATCGATCCGAACACGCTGTCTATGTTTCCGTGCGTCGAAAGGTATCCCCGTTGTTGCAGCCAGACGTTGACGTAGAAGATCGTCTCCACAGCGCAGGTGCCGTGATCGGACATGACGAGGAGGTGTGCGTCCTCCTCGTCGATCCGCTCGCGGAGATCGCCGAGCCGATCGTCGATCCGTTTCCACGCGCGGAAGACGGGGTCGTCGGTCCAAAAGTAGTGTTGCAACGCCATGTTGTAGAAGACGGTCATGTGAAGGAAGTCCGGATCGTACTCCGCCAAGAGCAGTTCCGCTGCGTCGAAGCGCAGATCGATCAACTCGAGGATCGCCTGAATCTCCGGTTCGCCCCGTTCAGACGGCGAGATCATCGGCGAGGGGTGAACCCGGTACCCCAACTCGTCTGTGAGAAGCGTTTCGACGGCCTTCGGTGTCGCGAACCCGTCGTCCAGCGATCGATACGTGGTCTCGGAGGCGTCCGGGCCGCCCGCGACGATAAACCCGTCTATCTCGCGAGGCGGATACGTCGACGGTTTGTTGAGAACGCCCGTTTCGAGGCCGATGTCGTTGAGGTAATCCCACAGTTCGGCGCTCGCAAAGTCAGTCGAGTCGTGAAAGACGTGCGTTCTGTTCGCCGTGTCGATCGTGTCGAAGCGAAAGACGCCGAGTTTTCCCGGGTTCTTTCCGGTGGAGTAACACTTCCAGTTTGGAACGGTCAACGGTGGGAGGTGGCTTCGCGAGACGCCGCCCGTCCCGTCGTCGATCAACCGATCGAGGTTCGGGAGCGATCCCTCGTCCAGCCACTGTTCGAGCATCTGCCAGTTCGCGCCGTCTAATCCGAGTGTTACAGCGTTCATCGTATTCTGTTGTCGAGAACGGCCGGTGCTTGCAGGCCGTATTTTACGAGGTTCGTCGCCGCGTCCTTCGTCCGTTCGGCGAGCAACTCTGCGCGCGATGCGGCCCACCTGTTTGGATGTACTAACAGACAGAGCCGATCGTTTCTGCGGGCGGTGAGGTGATCGATCAACTCCCACGTCGTCTCAAGTTGCACGGTCTTTTCGCCGTCGCCCCGCGTGTGATCTTTCACCTTGAGGAGGCCGTCCTTCCAGGTTCGGCCCGTGTCCGAAAAGTACGTCACGTCGTCGAAATCCATCGACAGGTACGCCTCCCCGAGCAACCCGTACTCGTCGTAGCTGTAGCGATCGGTCCACATCTCGCGGTTGTCGTACGGCGTAAGCGGGTTACCGTGCATGCATATCGTCTCGACGTCGCACACGCGGCGCAGTCGGCGGAGATTTCGGTCGAACAGCTCGTGGGCGCGTTCGAGGTCGCCGTCGGCCCGATCGAGGTCTTCGTAGTGATAGCCGATCTCGTGTCCCAGCCCCTCCAACTCCGAGAGGAGGTGCGGTCGGAACGTCTTGTCGATCTGCCTGACGTAGTACGTCGTTCGAACGTCCTTGAGCGCCTCGATCCGGCCGAATCGCAGCGAGTTTTCGGGTTTTCGGTCGACGTCGTGTCGAACGATCACGAACCGGTCGGGCAACGGCTCCCCCGAGAGGTACTCCCTGACGGTGATGAACTCGTAGCCGGCCGACAACCCTGCCTCGAGTAACGCTGCGTAGGATCGATCGGTGAAGTCAGGAGCCATCGATCACCCCCGTGGGACGCCACCGATCGCGAAGCTCGTCGGGATCGACCGCCTGGCCGGCGATCGGGTGGTAACGGTGTCCCAACGCCGCCACGTCGACGTCGAGGGTCCCGTGCGTATCGACGATCGTCGTCGGATCGAATCGGTCCCACTCGATCGCATCGAACGCTTCGTGTGGAGTGACGACGACGATCGCGTCGACTCGGCGGTCGTAGGCGGATTCGATTTCGATCGGCGTGCCGCCGAAGGCGGCGTACGAATCGAGAAGGGGATCGACCACGAACACGGTCGCGCCGAGCGTTTCGAACGTCCGAGTGATGTCGATCGCCGGACTCGCGCGGATTTCGGCCACGCCGGGACGGTACGTCAATCCCACCACGAGGATCGTCGCTTCCGACACGGCGGTGTCGAGGCGATCGACGACGGAACCGACGACGTACGACGGCATGTCGTCGTTCACCTTCCGCGCGGTTTCCAGGAGGGGACTGTACACGTCGAACTGTTCGAACAGGAAGTACGGATAATACGGGATACAGTGACCACCAACGCCGGGGCCCGGTCGGAGGATGTCGCATTCGTCCTGGGTGTTCGCCGCAGTGATCGCCTCCCTGACGTTGATTTCGAGCGCGTCGGTGTATCGAGCCAATTCGTTCGCGAGCGCGATGTTGACGTCGCGGTGGACGCCCTCGAACACTTTCACCGCCTCGGCCGTCGTCGCGTCGGAGACGCGGATGACCTCGTTTTCGGTGATCGACTCGTAAATAGTCGCGGCAGCGACCGACGCGGCCTCGTCCACCCCGCCGACGATCTTCGGCCACGAACCGCGAATGTCCCTGATCGCCCGACCGCTTTTCGTCCGCTCCGGACAGAAGGCGACGCCGAAGGCCGACCGGTCCGACCTGCTTTCGGATTCGATCCCCGGAACGACGCGATCGACGCAGGTCGTCGGCGGGACCGTTGACTCGACGACGACGAGGTCGCCCTCGGCGACGGACGGTGCGATCGACTCGACGACGTCATCGACGATCGAAAGGTCCGGCACCCCGCGATCGGTGATGAGCGTCGGGACCAAAATGACGTGAACGCTCGCTTGGGCGGCGGCCGCAGGGAGATCAGTCACCGCTCGCAACGACCCGGATGCGACGGTCGATGCGACGAGTTCGGACAGTCCGGGCTCGCCCGACACGTGACTCTCACCGGCGTTGACTGCGTCGACGACCCCGTTGTCGATGTCCGCGCCGATCACGTTCCCGCAGACGTCGGCGAACACCGCAGCGAGCGGCAGGCCCATCTTCCCGAGCCCATAGACCGCAACCGGAAGATCGCCGCGTTCGAACGCGTCGCTGACAGACTGCGGGTCCGAAAGCGCATCGAGAGGGTCGACCGATTCTGTCGTCGAGCTCACGGAAGATCGTTCCCCCCTTCGAGTGATTCAGTAAGCGGCCGATGGACGGCCGGCGAGCCGATCGCCAACCGATCCGGCGGGACGTCCTCGGTGACGACCGCCCCCGCCGCGACGAACGACCGCTCGCCGATCGTTACGTCCGGGAGGATAGTGGCGTTCGCACCGATCGACGCGTCGGCTTCGATCGTTGGGCCCGCCAAGTTGGCTGCCGTCCGGACCGGATACGGATCGTTCGTCAGTACGGCCCGCGGACCGACGAACACCGAATCGCCGATCGTCGTGTGCGTCGGGACGTACACACCGGTCTGAAGACTCACGCGCGAGCCGATTTCGGTCGTTCCGTCGATGACGGTGTTCGTGCCGACCACCACGTCGTCGCCGATGGTGGTCTCCTCGCGGATGAGCGCGTTGTGTCCCGTTGTGAACCGATCGCCGATCTCGACGCCGTTGTATATCACGGTACCGGACCTGATGGTGACGTCGTCCCCGAGGATCGGCGGCTTCGCGGAACTCGGTTCGCCGAGAAACGTCACGTTCGGGTGAATCGTCCTGTCGGAACCGAGTATCGGTTCGATTGTCATACACACGCCCGAGCAGTGACGGGTTGGTTGCAAGCGCTGTACCTCGATCGGATAGGAGAGTACGTCGTGTCGGACTGCCGAGTCCGACGTCGACGCGTATATCTGGCGTTCGTCATAGTCACCTGTCCCGAAGCGGGACCAGTGGCGGAAGGTCTCACCACGATTGCTTTGTTATGTGACTGTTTCTCCGCACTTCGGCGGTGCCTTCCGCTGGGTACCGAGCGCTTACCCGATCGGTGGGATCTGAATCGAACTGTTCTGGCGTGAACGATCTGCGCGTTTTAGATACCCGGGCCGCGTCCGATACCGGTGACTGCATGCGGGCTCTCGTCCTCTCAATCGACGCCGAACTCGGCTGGGGGTTTCACGACCTCGAGCAGCCGCCCGAGCGACGGGTTTCGAACGCCCGAACCGGGTGGTCGACGCTCGTAGACCTTCTCGATGCGTACGACATCCCCGCGACGTGGGCCATCGTCGGCCACCTCTTTTTGGACGAGTGTGACGGGACCCACGCCTCCCATCCGCTCGGTCCAGAATGGTTCGACCGGGAACGAACCGAGTGGGCCGATCGGTGCGACCTCCGGTTCGGAAGCGACCTCGTCGACGCGGTCGTCGATGCGAGCGCCGATCACGAGATCGCCTGTCACACCTTTTCGCACGTGGAATTCGGCGACGATCGGACGACTGCGGCGGTCGCGCGTGCGGAACTCGTCGCCTCGATCCGCGCTGCTCGTGCGTACGACGTCCCGTTCCAGTCGTTCGTCTTCCCGCGGAACAACGTCGGTCACCGGGACGTGCTCGCCGAATGGGGATTTAGCTGCTACCGCGGAACGCAACCGCGAGTCGGGGGGCGATCGAGTGTCGCTCGAGTCGTCCGGAAGGTCGCCCACAGCACGGTGTTGGCACCACCGATCGTCCAACCACGGATCGATCGCTACGGGCTCGTCGACATCCCCGCCTCGTTGTTTCTCTTTAGCTTCGAAGGCGGACCGCGCGATATCGCAACGCGGGTGTGGGCCGATCCGGTCGAAAAGCAGGTCGATCGCGGGATCGATCGACTTGCCGAGACGGATGGCGTCTTGCACCTGTGGCTACACCCAAACAACGTTCGCAGTCAGGCCGACGTCGACCGACTCCACGGCGTGTTCGAGCTGATCGACCGGGCGCGATCCGAGCAGAACATCCCGGTGGCGACGATGGCATCGGTCGCATCCTCCCACCGCACCGAGGTCGGATCGACGATCAGTTCGCCGAACAGAGCCTACCGATCGGACGGACGCTGAATCGCATCTTCCGCCGATTCTACATCCGATTTCTGAAGACGATCGAACACACCCACCGCGAGTCGCAGGCTACTGCGATCGAACACACCCACCGCGAGTCGCTTACTACTATTGCCACCACAATCCAGCATTTCCAGACTGCCTACCATTGTTTCAGTCGGTGAAAACTTCGATATAACAAAGCACGTATCGCTTGTGTAATCATTCTACATGGAGCTTCCCGACTCAGGTATGCGTGTACTCGTTCTCGGCCTGGACGGCGTGTCGGCATCGGTGGTCGATCCACTCGTCGACGCGGGGGTGACGCCGACGATTGGAACCATCCTGAACGATGGGTGTACGACACCGCTTGAATCGCAACTTCCACCGTGGACGCCCAGCGCGTGGCCGTCGATTTACACGGGAGTTAACCCCGGTAAACACGGCGTATTCGACTTTCTCAAATTCGACGGGTACGAGTGGGACGTCGTTAACTTCAGCGACGTCAACGAATACACCGTCTGGGAGCTGCTGTCGATCGAGGGATACTCGAGTGTTGTTCTCAACGCCCCGGTCACGCACCCCCCACGAGCGTTCGACGGCGCGATCGTCCCCGGATACACGGCCCCTGAATCGCCAACGTGCCACCCGGAGGGGCTTTTCGAGGAACTCACAGCGGCACTCGGCGAGTACCGCCTGTACAACAAATCGTCATCCAGCGGTGCAACAGAGCGCGAACGTATCGACGGCTACGACGAACTCGCCAGTATGCGTGGCGAGGCGTTTCGATACCTCGCAGATCGATTCGATCCGGCGTTCGGGTTCCTGCAGTTTCAGATAACAGACACCGTCTTTCACGAGTTTCCCGATCGGACGGACGCTATCGAAACGGTCTTCGAAGCGGTCGATCGGGAGATCGAAAAAACCCTCGAGACGGTCGATCCCGAATACGTGCTGTTGCTCAGCGACCACGGTATCGGTCCGTACGAAAGCGTCGAATTCCGCGTTAACGACTACCTCCGTGAGATCGGCGCCATCGAAACCGTTGCCGGGAGCGGTGGGATGCCCTCGTGGTCGAGCATCTCTCGAAAACGGCTTCGGCGCGGCGAAGAGGGGAAACCAGAGGAGCGATCAGCAGGTGAGCGGGCGCTGGCCGCCGCCGCGCGTGCCGGTGTCACGAGCCAACGGATCGGAGCCGTGCTGCGGGCGCTTCGCCTCGAGGATCTCGTGTTGGGAATCGTTCCGATGGATCTCGTCCGTGCGGGAACCGAGCGGGTCGACTTCGAATCGTCGACCGCGTACATGCGATCGCGCACGGAAATGGGAGTTCGACTCAACGTCGCCGGACGGGAACCGAGCGGCACGGTTCCAGGCAACCGGTACGACGAAGTTCGAGCGTCGATCATGGAGTCGCTCCGACGGGTCCGAACGCCCGAGGACGAGCCGGTGTTCGACGACGTCCTCCCGAGGGAGGCTGTGTTTTCCGGGCCGTATCTCGAGGACGCACCCGACATCCTGACCGTACCCGCGTCATTCGACGTCTACCTCTCGGCGTCGCTCCGTAACCAGCGGTTCGGCGACCCGTCCGAACCGTGGGAACACAAACTCGAAGGGATCCTGTCGATTTCGGGTCCGGACGTCGAGCCGGACGCGATCACCGAGACGCCACACATATTCGACATCGCGCCGACGATTCTCGCACTGTTCGAGAGTCAACGGAGCGATCGGATGGACGGCCGCGTGTTGCCGATTACGCCCGACCCTGGCGAGACGCAGTACGGGCAGTTCGAACCCGCCCCGAGAACACGGACCGACGATCGGTCGGTCGAGAACCGCCTCGCGGACCTAGGATACATCGAGTGACAGATGCCGATCGACATCGAAGCCGTCGACGACGGGGACGAATGGAACGAGTACTTACAGCGGTCCGCACAGGCGACGCCCTTTCACCGTTTCGAATGCCTCGAAACGATCGCCGACCACGCCGACGCCAGGCTGTACCCGTACGTCGGGTTCAAGGGCCGCGAGCCGGTCGGCCTGTTTCCGATATTCGAAGTGTCGAAAGGGCCGATCAGCGTGACGTTTTCCCCACCACCGGATCTGAAAATCAGCTATCTCGGACCGGCGAGCATCGAGAACAGTTCGACGAAACGTCGACGAGCCGAACGGACGAACAAACGGCTCGTCAACGGCTGTCTGGACAGGATGAACGAGGAGATCAACCCGTCGTTCACCTTTATCAGGCCGTCGTTTCGGTACACGGATCCACGACCGTTCATCTGGCAGCAATTCGATCCGACGACGCGGTATACGTACGTCGTCGACCTGACGCCGTCGACGGACGAACTCCTCATGGGGTTTAGCAGCGACGCCCGACGAAACGTGACAAACGCCGACGAGGATCGGTACGTGATCTCGGAGGGCGATCGCGACGACGTGATCAGAAGCATCGAACGGACGAAACAGCGACACGACGAACAGGGCGTCACCTATCAGGTCACGCCACAGTTCGTTGCGGACATGTACGATCGACTCCCCGATTGCGTCGCTCGGGTGTACGTCTGCACCGTCGACGACGAGTTTCACGGTGGCCACATCACCCTCGAATTCGGCGACGTCATTTACGGCTGGCAAAGCTGGGGAGACCACGAGAGCGACCTCCCAGTAAACGACCTCCTCGAGTGGCGAATCATGCGGGACGCGAAAGAACGGGGGTTCGACAGCTACGATCTCGTCGGTGCGAACAACGAACGGCTCAGCGAGTACAAAGCGAAGTTCGGGCCGAAACTCGAACCGTTCGTCCCCGTCCAACGGGGAACTCAGACGATGAACACGATCTCCAAACTTTACAAACGGTTTCGGTGACGCCGCACGAATTCGCGTCCGATCGAACCGTTCCGACACTGATGAAGTATCCCGGTGTCGTTCGTTAGCGCGCGTTTTGCGGGCCGTCTGTTCCCGATCCGTTCGTCGTCGCATTGATCGGTTCGTGCGTCTGCGACGTCGTGTCAGCGCTCCCTTCGCCGTCGATCGGGGCTTCAGACGTCACAGGCTCGTCCGGCTGACCGGCCGGTTCCCCATTTCCGTCGATCGCCGCAAG
>JBNJFV010000079.1:5381-10585 GCA_051747145.1 Halobacteriota archaeon | reverse complement strand
ACTATGGCAGAGGCGATCGTCGCTGATTTCGTCGGACGATTCCACACTGTCGACGTCGGCGGTTCGAAGCCGGTCACCGGCCGCGTCCTCCTCAGCAAAAAGCGATTAGTGTTAGCGTACGACGGCGGGAAGACAACGATTCCGATCGCTGCAGTCTCCGACATCAACGTCGGGACCGTTCCGGGTAAGTTCACGGAGTTTTTCAAAGATACCATCTCGCTTGCGTACGACGTCGACGGATCGCGACACGTCGCCGTTATCGAATCGGCGGGCGAAAACGTCGGTCGATTCAAAACGGTACTTTTCAAAACGCTGTTGGCGGGACTCACAGTAAAAGTAAAACAGCCAGCCAAGGTCGGTGGCCGCGTCACCGACGCGAGCGTGCAAACCGCGACGCTGAAACTGTCCAGCGGTGCCCTCCGGATCGAGGGCGATTCGATCGGGGTGACGATCGACCTCTCGTCTGTCACCGACTTCGCACGCGGTATGCGCCAGATGGGCGACAGTCGGTATCCGACCCTCGCAGTCACGCACGTCGTCGACGGAACCGCCACGACGACGCTCGTTACGCTGCCGAACGAGCGAAAGCTCACGCTGTTGGGTCGGTATCTGCAGTTAGAATACAAAGACGCTATGGCGGAGGTAGCGGACCTCAATATCCCGCCCGAGGGGACCGAAATCCTCGTTTCCCTCTACACGACCGACGGAGAGGCCCCCCTGCGCGACCTCGTCACCGGCGACGTCGCCAGCGTGCAGTTGGTGCTCGAGGACCTCCGCGAGAAAGGTCTCGTCGTCGACGCAGACTCGGGGGTGGCTCTCACCCCGAAAGGACGCGTCCTGGTGACAGAACAGCTCGAAGACGTGAACCAGTAGTACGAACACGTGAGGTGAACTGTACAGCGGGGCTGTATCGCACCGTCGATCAACTCCGATCGAACGGCCTGCGCGAGACTCCGACCGTCCAGTTGGTGGACGCACCGATCGGCCCCTCGAAGCGAGGCCGTTGGGAGCCGTTCACTGTTGGTTCATCGCCTCGCTGGCGATGTTGCGACCCCGGGAGTTGAGTGCGACCTCGCGTCGGATTCGAACTTCCTCGAGGACGTCGACGTCGACGAGTCGTTCGAATATCTCCTCGACGCGATCGACTTCCATGTCGAGAAACGCCGGGATTTCGAACGGCGAGACGCCCGAATACAACGCCATCAGCACTTCCTTTTCGGATTCGGATATGTCCACGTTCGCCTGGCTTCGACGTTCTCCTTCCCGAAGGAACGCTTTTAAAAACATCAGCGTTCGCTTTTTGCCAGTGAGGTGGGTCTGGACGTTCGTCTGCCCTTCGGTGTGTTTGACCTCGATAACCGTCCGTTTCTCCTCGTCGACAGTACGGTCCTCCGTTCCGACGCCGCTGATGTCGTCGAGGTCGAGTCTGACGAACGTCCCGCTTTCCAGCGCCGCCGCGATCGCGTCGTCTTCGACTTTCAGCCGAGCCTTCTCCCATTTCGAATCCTGCACGACGCCGCCTGCGACGGCGGGGTGTTTCGCCTGGATGACCTTCTGGTCGAGCATCGCCCGATAGATGTCGGTTTCGAACGTCTCGTGATCGGCCGCCGAAATGAGCAGGACGTCGTCGCCGAGCTTCAAGCTCACGTAGCTCGACACTTGAGCGATCTTCTGGTTCGGATCGTGCCGACCGGACATCCCCTGTATCTTCGACAGCGGAACCGTTCGCTTGCCGCTGTTGCCGATCAGGATGATCCGCTTGTTCGACAGGAGTATCCGCCCCTGATTCCACGAGACGTCGTTCACCGCGCGCCCGTCTTTCACCGCCTGTGCGAACTTCCCTTTCGTATCGGTGATCTTGTGCTCGCCGCTGCTCATCGTATCGGTGTCCACCTCCGTTGGTGCCGTACGGCCCCGCCATCACCGTCGCGTCGATCGGCGCGACCGATCGCCGGGTGCGTCCGGTTGGTGTTCATCTTTACGTACGCCCCCTGAGTTTCGAAATCGACGCGAACGCGCGCTTTCTGACCAGTTGGCTGTCGTCTTCGACGAGGCTTTCGAGGCGATCTTTCGATCGCATCCCGCCGACTTTCCCGAGGACGAAGACGGCTTTCGCCCGGGCCTCATCGGAGGCGTCGTCGTCGAGCAGCCCCAGCAGCGCCGACTCCACATCGGACCCGCCGATCGTCGAGAGGCTCGTCGCGGCGAACTGTGCGGTGGGGGTATCGTCGCTATCGAGCGCGTCCACGAGCGCGTCGATGACCGCAGACGGCGGGTCGTCGTCGATCACCCGTCCCATGAACCACGCGGCGTTGCGCCGTTGTCGTCGCTGCGTACTTTCGGTCAGAATTTCGACGAGCGGATCGGTGACCGTCTGCGTGTCGGCGTCCTGCAGCTCCGTCACGACCGTTTCGCGGATCTGGTGGCTCTGTTGGGTCGGCGCGTTCGAGAGGAGTTCGATGATCGAAAAGACGGCGGCGTTTCGAACCCGGGAGCTGTCGTCCGACAGCGCGTCCGCGAGCGGTTGCACCGCCTGCACCGTCCTCGCGTTCCCGAGCGCGACCGCAGAGATCCGCCTGATTTCGGGGTTTTCGTCGTCGAGCATCGCCAACAGCGCGTGTAGCGCCTTCGAGCTTTCGATGTTGCCCAGCGCGTTCGCCGCAGCGAGCCGCACTCTCCCTTGGGGATCTTTCAAAAGCGGGATCAACTGGTCGACCGAACCGGGGTGTTCGATTCGGCCGAGCGCCTCACAGACCCGGACGCGAACGCGAGGGTCCTCGTCGTCCAGCGCCTTCAAGAGCGACGGCACCGCGTTCGATTCCCCGAGCGTACCCAGCGCGTTCGCCGCCGCCATCCGGAGTTCCGGAATATCGGAGGACAGCGCCGACGCGAACCGCTTTGCGGTCGCCCAGTCGGCTCCCTGTTCGATCTTCGCACCGGTTATCTCCACCAGTAATTGATCGACTGCACCGGACCCGATCGCGTCCAGGGAGTCGATCGCGGCCGCCCTGACCGCCTCGTCGTCGTCACTTATCGCGACGGCGACGATCGATCCGACGACGTCCGTGTCGCTTTCGTCCACCAACTCGCCGAGCAGCTCGGCGGCCCGCTTTCGGACCGCCGCGCTATCGCTGTTTAAGAGCCGATCGGTCAACGTATCCGTATCCCCCGACCGTGCGAGTTGGTACAACGACATTCAGTTCACCCGTTTGTAGATCCGACACCGCTTGTTCACCGGTTCGAACGTCTCGCGACACGCCGGCGGGACGGTTTCTGTCATCCCGACGACGAGGTAGCCCCCGTCGGTGAGCGATCCGGCGACGGTTTCGAACACCGGGAGTTTGAACTCCGCATCTATATAGATGAGCAGGTTTCGACACAGCACCAGATCGAACCCGGATTTCTTCCCGTCGGCGATCAGATCGTGTCGCTCGAAGCTGACCAGCGACTTCACCCTGTCTTTCACGCTGAACTGTGTCCCCTTCTGATCGACGTATCGCGTCGGCTCGTCTAACAGCCCGAGTTCGTCCTCGATGTCCGTGGTTCGGGTCGTCTCGTAGACGCCGGCTTTCGCGTGTTCGAGCGCCTCCTCGCTGATGTCCGTCCCGAGTATTTCGACCCGGCTGTCGTCGATCTCGTCGTCGTCGAGTGCCAACATCGCAAGCGAGTACGGCTCTCGGCCGTCCGCACACGGCGCACTCCAGATTCGAACCCGCCGTCGATCCGACGACAGGTCCCTGAGAACCGACCGCAACGCGTTCCACATCTTGGGGTTCCTGAAGAAGTTGGTCACGTTGATCGTCAACGAATCCATGAGCGCCTCCTGCTCGTCGGGATCGGATGCGAGCATGGAGTGATACTCCGCGTACGTCTCCGCGTCGCGGCGGCGCATCCGTGCGCTGATCCGGCGGTTGAGGTACGCCTCGTTGTAGTAGTCCGGTTCGAAATCGACGCCGTCGTCGATCTCTTCGAGCACCCGCTGGAAGTCCCGACCGAGTTCGGTCACGCGAACACCTCCTCGTCGGCCCGGATCATAGCGTCACCACGTCTAACACCGCAACCACGTCGCCGTCGCCGAGGACGGCGGTCCCGCTCAGCCCGGGAATCCCGCTGAGCACGCCTTCGAGCGGTTTGACGACGACTTCCTCCTGGTCGATCACGGCGTCGCAGTGCAACGCCACCTGGCGTTTGTCCTCGCGTATTCGAAGCAACATCCCGTCACCGTTGACCGACGAGGGCTCTTCGAGGACGTCGCTCAGTCGGAGCACCGGATAGATGTCGTCGTCGTGTTTGATGATCTCGTCGCCGTGGGCCTCCGTGATGTCTCCCGATCGGGTGACCTCCGCGATGTTTTTGACCGGGATCCCGTACTCGGTGCCGCCGACCTCGATGAACATCACTTTCACGATTGCGACGGTCACCGGCAGTCGAAGCCTGACGACCGTCCCTTCGCCGAGTTCGCTCTCGACGTTCACGGTTCCGTCGAGCTGTTTGACGGTGTTTCGGACGACGTCCATCCCGACCCCGCGCCCGGAGACGTCCGTCACCTCTTCTGCTGTGGAGAATCCGGGATGGAAGATGAGGTCGTACACCTCGCTGTCCTCCATGAATTCGAGTTCGTGTTCGGTTTTCACGCCCTTTTCGATCGCCTGTTGGCGCAGTTCGTCCGCATCGAGTCCCGCACCGTCGTCGGCGACCTCGATCGTGACGTGATCCCGTTCGCGCGTGGCGGTCAGCGACACCGATCCGGTCTGCGGCTTGCCGAGCGATTCGCGCGTTTCCGGCGGTTCGATCCCGTGGTCGACCGCGTTCCGGAGGATGTGGATGAGCGGATCGCGGATCTCGGTGAGGATCGTCCGATCGAGTTCGATGTCCTCCCCCGAGACGGTGAAGTCCACGCGTTTGCCGGTGTCGCGGGCGACGTCCCTGACGACCCGCGGGAACGTGTCGACGACCTTCGACAGCGGGATGAGCCGCATGTCCATGGCGGTGTTCTGGAGGTTCGCCGTGATCTTGTCGAGTTCGTCGAGGTTGTCCGAATCGAGCCCCGCGTCCTCCATCTCCCGGCGAAGCTTGATCCGACTCGTCACGAGCTGCTCGACGAGGCTGTAGAGGTCGTCGAGCTGATCGACGTCGACGCGGACCGAGGCGATCTCCGTTCCGCTTTTGGCTTTCTTCGGACCGCTTCGGCCGCCCGAATCGTC
>JBNJFV010000079.1:0-5281 GCA_051747145.1 Halobacteriota archaeon | reverse complement strand
GCGTCCTCGTCGGATGCATTTGCGTCCTCGTCGGATGCATTTGCGTCCTCGTCGGATGTCGCTTTGGACGTGTCGCCGTCCGAAGACTCGTCGCCCGCTCCGTCGGCGGGGGTCGTCGCAGGATCGTCACCTGTCTCCTCCCCTGACGCCGTTGGTGCGGCGGCCGTGACGGTCACGGATTCGACCTTGCTGAGTGCGGACAGCCCCGCTTGGATTTCCTCGGGCCCCGTGGCGACGACGAAGACGTCGAACGCGTCGTCGAAATCGCCGTCCTCGATCGTCTCGCGATCGGGTCGGGTAGCGAACTCCTCGTAGGCGTCTTCGACCGCGTCGAGCACGAAGATCGCATCGACGCCCGGCATCGACGAGTCGCCGACCGATACGGTCGCCCGGTAGATCCCCTGGCCGTCCTGCAGCGTCTCGATCGAAAGCGACTCGGGGATCTCGACGTCGCCTGCGGCCGCCGAATCGTGCGGTTCCGTCGCCGATTCGGTGGCCTCGTCGTCGACGTCCGCGTCAGTGGCCTCGTCGTCGCTTCCCGTGTCGGGGGTTTCGTCGTCGGCTTCCGCGTCGGTGGTCGCCGCCGAATCGACGTCGGCCTCGTCGGCTCCGCTTTCGTCCGTCGACTGGTCGGCGGTCTCGTCGTCGGCTCCACCCGCATTCGGCGGGGCGACGTCGCCCTCGGCGATCGATCGAAGTTCCGCTTCGAGGTCGTCGACGTCGATCGTCGTCTCGCCCTCGTCGGCGATCTCTGCGACCATCGCCTCGAGGTGATCGACCCCGTCGAAAAGGAGGTCCATGAGTTCGATCGTGACGTCGATCTCCCCGGAGCGCACCTCGTCGAGGAGATCTTCGAGGGCGTGTGCGAGGCCGCTGACCCGTTCGAATCCCATCGCTGCGGCGTTGCCCTTCAGTGTGTGGGCGATCCGGAATATCGAATCCATCGCCGCCTCGTCGTCGGGGTCCCCTTCGAGCGCGAGGAGCGCGTTGTTCAGCTCTGTGATACCTTCTTGACTTTCGTGGACGAACGCGTTTCGATGTGCTTCACTCATTTGAATCGCCTCCTAGTACGATAACTCTCATTTACGGACCCCTCCCGACGATCGCGTCGGCAACGTCGTCGAGATCGCAGACGGTGTCGACACAGCCGGTTTCGACCGCCCGCTTCGGCATGCCGTAGATGACGCAGGTCTCCTCGCTTTGGGCGATCGTCCGCCCGCCGGCGTCGCGCACCGCACAGATCCCCTCGGCGCCGTCGCCGCCCATTCCGGTGAGGATGACCCCCACGAGCGGATCGTCGATCGTCTCCGCCGCCGACGTCATGGTCACGTCGACCGCCGGCTGTACCGAATAGCCGCGGTCGTCGTCGATCAGTTTGACCCGGAGCCGACCGTTCCGGTAGCTGGAGATCTCCATGTGCGCGCCGCCGCGGGCGACGAGTAACTCGCCGGCCCCGATGCGTGCGCCGTCGGCGGCTTCCGAGACGTCGTACTCGCTTGCGGCGTCCAGTCGATCGGCGAACCGGGGCGTGAACGCCTCCGGCATGTGCTGGACGACGATCGCCCGACAGTCGCCGGACGGAAGCGAACCCACCACCCGTTCGACGGCGTTCGGGCCGCCGGTTGAGGACCCGATGACGACCGTGTGCGGCTCGTCGAACAGCGCGCCGGTCGTCTCGGACGCCGATCGCCCAGCCGAGGTCGTCGTCGCCGTCGATCCGGCCGATCGATCGCGTGTGCGGCTCAGATCCGCGTCCGCGACCGTCCGAACCGTTTCGACGAGTTGATCGCCCATCCGGGTTACGCCCATCGAAACCTCGCCGCCCGGTTTCGCGAAGAAGTCGACGGCACCTTTCTCAAGCGCCTCGAACGTCACCGCCGCGTCGTCGTCGGTGTAGGCGCTCAACATGAGCACCGGCGTCGGCTGGTCGGCCATCAGCCGTTCGACCGCCTCGATGCCGTTCATCTCGGGCATTTCGAGGTCCATCGTGACGACGTCGGGCTCCTCGCGGCGGATGACCTCCAGCGCCTCCGCGCCGTTTTCGGCTTCGCCTACGACGGGGATGCCCCCATCGTCCAGGAGGTCTGTAATCAGCCCGCGCATGAACCGCGAGTCGTCGACGACGACCGTCCGCGGATTACGCACGGTCGCCACCTCCGGCTCTACGGGCAACCCCTTCGGACGAATGCTCGTCCACGAGGGGTCGTTCGTCTCGGAGTCGATCGCCCCACATTCTACATCTGGATACCGATACGTCGTGAATAAAGCCACCGACCTGATAATCACCGCTGATAATTCGGTGGACAGAGTTAACTACCGAACGACAACACACAACGTATATGGCAGAGAGTGAATCGACAACGCCGACAGCCGAACCCGGCGACGCCACGGAACCGACGGGCGAGACCACCCAAGTACTGGAGTACGGTCTCGGCTCGGAAACGTACTGTCTGGACATCGCGGTGATCGACGAGATCGTCGACGCCGGCGAACTGACGCGGATACCGAACTCGCCGCCACACGTCGAGGGCGTGATGGACCTCCGCGGGCGAACGACCTCGATCATCAACCCGAAAACCGTCTTCGACATCGACGAAGAGGGCGAGCGCAATCGCATCATCGTCTTCGACCCCGACGCGATCGGCGATCAGGGGACGATCGGGTGGATCGTCGACGAGGTCTATCAGGTGCGGGACGTCGCAGCCAGCGAGGTCGACGAGACGACGACCGCAAACGACGACAACGTCAAGGGGATCGTCAAAGGCGAGGACCGATTCGTCGTCTGGGTCGATCCGAACATCGCAACTGCGGAGTGATCGTCCCGTTCGGAATCACCCGCTGGAAAAACCGGGGTACTTTGCGGCAGCACTCTTCGATCTCCCCGGTAATTCTCAGTACTGAAAACCGGGTAAGAACACTTATACACCGATCGACCGGTAGCTGATGCATGCGTCTTCCGAGCGGCGTCGACGGGTTCGATAGTCTCGTCGACGGCGGCTTTCCGGCGGGTCGACTCTTCATTCTGAGTGGACCGCCAGGCAGCGGGAAAACGACCTTCTCCGCGCAGTTCCTCACGGAGGGTGCCCTCAACGACGAGAAGTGTCTCTACGTGAGCATGCACGAGACGCGTGCGGGTATCCTCGAAGACATGAGCGGCTACGAGTTCGGCTTCGATCGGGCGATGAAATTAGACACCGTGAACTTCCTCGACGCCTTTTCGGCTGAAGGAAAGCGATTCCTCGGCGCTCCCGGAGAGCCGGACACCCGCAACAACGTTACGAGTCGACTCAGCGGGTTCATCAATTCCCGCGATATCGATCGGCTGGTCGTCGATTCGACGATGCTGCTTCGATATCTGCTCGACGACGACGAGGACACGCTCATTCAGTTTCTGACCGCGTTGAAGCGGACGGACGCGACGACGCTGCTCGTCTCGGAGATGACCGATCCCAGCGCGTATACAGACGAGCACTTTCTGGCCCACGGCGTGGTCTTTTTCCACAACTATCTGGAGGAAGACGGGATGCGTCGCGGCATCCAGGTGATCAAAATGCGTGGCACCGACGTCGACACCGACATCCACCGACTCGCGTTCGACACCGACGGAATACACGTCACCCCGGAGTCACCGGTGAGCCGCTGATGTACGAGACCGCCTACGGGACCGACTGGGATCGTATCGATCGGGAGTCGGCGATCGATCGGGCGTTCGCCCTCGGCGTTGCCACGGCCTGCGGGTACTCGAACGAAGCGGAACTCGATCGGCTCCTCGCAGCCGTCGACACTGCCTACGATCGAAGCATCGTCGAACTCGCCTTCAGGGAAGGGCTCTCGAAGGGGACCAATACGTACCGCGACACGAACTCCCCCGAGGAGGTGTGGGAGTCGTTGATCGACGGATCCGTTCACTCGGCGGCCGATCGGCTGCAGATGAGCGAATACCTGCCCGGTGCGCTGGGTCGAATTCGAATCCTCGATCGGGAGGAGGGGCTTCCACCCGCGCTCGATCTCCCGTCGCTTTTGAAAAAGGACTAATATGATACCGGGTTCCTCCGACACCGACTAGACCGTGGCAAGTTTTTACACAGGTGACACTATACTTCAACCAATGCCCGTGAACGAACTCCCCATCCGATCGTCGCTCGCTGCGGATACCGGGAGTGTCGTCGTCGCGGGGCCGCCGATGAGCGGCAAGTACGAGCTGTTGTTTCGGTTGCTGTGCGAAAAGGCCGATCGGGCGCTCGTCATCTCGACGGGTCACGACGCAGCGCGCGTTCGTGACGATTACGAGTCGCTAACCGGATCGACCCCCGATTCGCTCGGCGTCGTCGACTGCGTAACCCGTGCGCATCAACGGGACGTCTCCGACACGGATTTGACGAAGTACGTCAGTTCGCCGAAGAACCTGACGGCGATCGGGGTGAAGTTCACCGAACTCACAGAAACCATGCAGGGAGAGGACGTCGCCGTCGGCGTCCACTCGCTGTCGGAGCTGCTCATGTACTGGGACGCCGATCGGATCTACCAGTTCACGCGGGTCTTGCTCGGCCAAACGCGGAGCGAAGGGTGGTTCACCGGCGCGGTGATCAGTTCGACGATGCACGAAGAACGGACGCTCCACACGCTTTTAGACCCCTTCGACGCCGTCGTCGATACGCGAACGACCGACGACGGTCGGGAGTGTCGACTCCGGAATCGAACCGGGTCTCCCTGTGAGTGGCACTCGTTTTGAATCCGCAGGCGTCGACCACTTAGAGGGTGGTTACCACCGTTTGCGCCCCCGATCCGATCGCGACCAGCGCACCGACGTAGAGGGCCGTTCCAACGATCGAGAACGCAGGGAACCGGTAGGTCGGCGTCGAAGACAGCGCGACGGGGATGACGAGGTACCCACGGACGCCCGGAAGGGTGTTCGAGACCAACAGCGCGGACAGCCCCCACCGTTCGAACCAGCCGTCCGTCGTCTCGATCCATCGATCGTTCAGGTAGAGGCGATCGAAGAGGCGGTCCTCGTCGACGTACGGCGACCGTATCAGACCGAAGAGTGCACACTGGCCGATCGTCGCGCCGACGACCGCGACCGCGAACACCGACAGATAGCCGACGACGCTGCCGCCGAGCAGCACCACTGCTGCGAGAAACAGCGTCCGCGTCGGGATTAGCTTCCCGATCAACGCCCCTTCGAGGGCGAAGACGGCAAGGAGCGCGAGGAGGCCGTACGTCTGGACGACCCCGATCGCCGTCTCTGTTAGCCACGGTAGCATACGATCGCGTGAGTCTA
>JBNJFV010000078.1:0-10936 GCA_051747145.1 Halobacteriota archaeon | reverse complement strand
GAGCTACGGCGGATCGCCGACGCGCTCGAAGACCGCGACTGAGTCGCACGCGATCCGATCGGCGATGATAGAGCTGACAGATCGCTTCGCAACACCTATTCGTTCGTTCCCAGTGCGTGAGGTATGACCATCGCGGCCGAACGGATCGATCGATTGGCCGATCTCGCCCGCGAGGCGGCGATCGACGGCCGGTACGATCGCTCCCGCGAATACGTTCGCCTCGCGCGGCGGGTCGCAGAGCGGAACCGCTGTGGGCTCCCCCGGACGTTCAAACGCTTCACCTGCGATCGGTGCGACGTCTACCTCGTCCCCGGGCGAAACGCCCGCGTTCGCCTGCAGGGGGGCCACGTCGTCGTTCGGTGTGACTGCGGGGCGACAAAGCGGTATCCGTATCGAGACTGATTCGCGTGCTCGTACCCACTCGAACCAGACTCGATTCGATCGGGACAACCCACTCGAACCTGACTCGATTCGATCGGGACAACCCACTCGAACCTGACTCGATTCGATCGGGACAACCCACTCGAACCTGACTCGAACCGAACGGTACAACCCGCTCGAACCGGTAGGAGTCGTATGACCGATCAAGAGCTTCGAAAGGAAGCACACGATCTGGACGTCACCGTCTGGGTCGGCAAAAGCGGCATCGACGCGGTATTCGAGGAGCTAGCAGACCAGCTGGACGATCGGAAGCTCGTCAAAGTGAAATTCCTCCGATCGGCCCGCGGCGGTGCGAGCGTCGACGAACTCGCGACGGAATTGGCCGAGGCGATCGACGCCGAACTCGTCGAAACGCGCGGGAACACTGCCGTATTTCATTGAGCACCGAAGCGGTTCGATACTCCAGCGGACTGGGAGGTGTCGTACACCTCGTCCGGATCGACTTCACAGCGAGCCTCACAGATCACAATTCGTTCGGATCGACGCGCGAGACGATCACCCGTAACGCCACGTACGCGAGAATCGCCGCACCGAGGAAGACGGCGACGGTGAGATAACTGCCGGCGTCCGCGCTGTCGATCGCAAGCCGGGCGATCGTGTTCACCGGCCCGCCCGGAAGCGCCGACGCGACGGCGAAAAAGGCGATTATCGCGACCGAAAACAGAAACTGCGCACCGCGTCTGTCCGGCGAGACGAACGCCATCGTCGCGGCCAGAACGACCACGAGCACCGAGATCGCAGTGGCGAAGACGAAAAGCCACCCGAGGTTGCCGATCGGGGTGCCGTTCAGTTCCAGCAGCCACAACCACGCGATCGCCTGTAACGGCGCGATTGTGACGGCTGCGATCGCTTTTCCGTCGACGATCTGCGCGAGAGTCACCGGCGCGACGCGAAGCAGATCGAGCGTGCCGCGCTCGATCTCTTCGGTGATCGAATCGACGGTGATCGACCCACTGATGAATACCGGCAACAGAACGAGCAACGGAACGAGAATCGTGTACGTGAAGTCGTAGTATGGGTTTCCATCCGCCTGCCCGATCGTCGAAAGCGGTTTCGATTCGAGAGATCCCGCGCGATCGAGTCGCTGCTCGCGTTCGAGCGTCTTGAGAACGTCGCGAGCCTCCGTGACGAGGATCGTCGTCTCGACGTTCGAATCGGGGACTGTCGTGACGACGCGTATCCTGTCGTCCTCCCACCTCGCCGTAAACAGTATCTGGGCGGCCCCGCGCTGGAACGCCTGCTGTGCGGCGGCCTGCTCGTCGTACCGGGTCGCAGACATCCGATCGCGTTGTGCCACCGCCTCCAGGAGTTCGTCTGCGGCGTCACCGGTTACGGCGGCTTCGATCTCGTACCCGTCGACCCCCGTGGGGTCGTACAGCGACACGAGCCCGACGACGAGAAACGAGGAGAATCCGGCGACGAAAAGCTGGATCGCCAACGCGAGCACGATCGTCTTCTCCTTGCGGAGCATGCGCAACTCCCTGCCCGCGATCGTGAGCCGTGGGCGTCGCCGATCGGAGCCACCGGAGCGCCTACGCATACGTCGTCACCACCGCGAAATTGTAGCCCGCGTGAACCACGGTCGCGACGAACACCGCACTCGCGTACACGAGCTTGCTGTCACGCGCACCCAACGCGGTGATGCTCGCAGTCACGACGTGTAACGCCAGTGGAGCGAAAAACAGTCCGATCGCCAGGGTCGGCGTGATGCCGGCCGGGGTAAACGCCGCTTGCCCCAGTGCGAGGTCGGGAAGACCGACGACCTGTGCGATCGCAGTGAACTTCTCGGCGACGAAAAAGCCGGTTCCGGCGGCGATACCGATCGCGATCGCGACCGGAACGGCCCGATCGAACCGGTTGCGTCGGTAGCCGGCGTAGACGTGGACGCTCTTTGCGACCTCTTCGATCAGCGCGATCGAGACGAGCAGAACTGGAACCGAAAGCTCGATCGGTGCGACGAACAACACCGCAATAGCGAGCAGTTCGGCAACGAAGACGAACGGTACGAAAAGCGCCGTCAGGAAGGCGACGGATCTGTAGCCCGACAGCTGCGCGTCGAGCGCGTCAATGAACTTCGCCGGCACCGGCTTCTGGGTGAACATGTCCTCCTCGCGGTAGATGCCTGCACCGAGTGCAAACAGCACGACAGATCCGACGTAAAAGGGTGCCGTGGCGAACGCGTACTCCCCGACGCTAACGAGTTCGCCCTGTAAGTCCAGTACGACGATCGAAAGCGGCGAAATGAGCGCGATCGGGGTGACGTTCGTGAAGATCGCCGGCACGAACACGTACGTCGTCAGAAACACCGATATCGTCACCGTGACGAACGTGAGTTCCTTGAACGAGCGAGCCAACATCCCCGAAAGAAACGTCGCCGACAGGAACGCGAAGACGATCGGAACGACCGCCAACACCGAGAGAACGCCGCCACCCACGCCAGCGGCGATCACGGCCGTCACCCCGAGACCACCGACGAAGTACGGAAGCGTCTTTCCGACGATGATCGCCACGGGTGAGATTGGTGCGACGAGGAGCAACTCCCCGCGACGATCGATCCGTTCGTTGAGGATCGTACTGCCGTACGCCTGGATGACGAAGTTCATCGGCACGAGGAACACGAACGCCAACAGCAACGAACTGAACGGAAACGGCGGCTGGATGGCCGCCGGGGAGCCGCTCGTCGTTCCGCCGAGGACGCCCGTCCCGATCGAGGGGATCACTCCACCGGAACCGGAACCGGAACCGTCTGCGCTGTCGTCAGTTTCGCCTCGTGGATCCGCCGTCGTCTCTCGGTCTGCGTCGTGATCGACGCCCTCGCCACCAGTTTCGTCGGTCGCTGGGTCGGCGGGACCCTCATCACGAACGGCGTCGTCGCTTTCGTCGGCGAGACCGTCGGTCGCGTCGACGCCGTCGGGCGAGTCGATCGGTCGCGTGACGTACTGCAACTCGACGAGGACCGGATACGCCGCGGTCTCGTTGGGTTCTGCGGCCATCGCCCGTTCGGTGTGGCGCTCGATCGCGGTGAGCAATGCCGCGTGGGCCGCATCACCTTTCTCGCTGTCTGCGGTGTACAGGACGATCTGATTGGTTCCGATGTCGTCTACTAGCAGTTCGATGTCACCGTCTGCAAGTAGCTGGGGGTCAGGCTCGCTAGCGTCGAGTTGGCTGCTCTCTCGAACGACCGGATAGTAAGGATTCTCAGTGTCGATTCCCACGCGATAGATGTCCCGATCGATCGCGACGCCGTCCGGCCCGGCGACTGCAACGGCACCGACGACACCACCGCCGAGCAGGACGACGAGAAGGCCGATCACGGCCGTTCGACGATCGATCACGGACGCCCCGCGTCGCACTTCCCATCGTGCGATCCGGCCCACGGCGCGGAGTTGGCGGACGAACTCCTCCCGACGGCGGTCCGAATCGGTCACTCGAGGCCACCCGCGTTCGCACCGCTCGTTCTGTTTGCGGTCATCGGTCGCCCGGTTAACTCGAGGAAGATCGACTCCAGCGACGGTTCGTCGGTTTTGAGATCTAACATCGTCCCCCCGGCCTCGGATATCAGCTCGCGGGTCCGATCGACGCCATCTAGATCCGACACACAGACCAGATACACGGCCCTGTCGGTGTCGGCGGATTCGTCGATCTGTTCTGCGCCGTCGACGGCCACGTCGGTCCGAATCTGATACTCGCGGCTGCCGTACGCCTCGCGGATGTCGGCGATCGACCCGCGGGCGATAATCCGCCCCTCGTTCATGATCACGATCCGATCGCAGACGCTCTCGACGTGATAGAGGTTGTGAGCGCTGAACACGACGGTCTTTCCGTCGTCTTTCAGTTCGCGGGTGAACTCCAACACCGTGTTCGTCGTCAGCGGATCGAGCCCGCTCGCGGGCTCGTCGTAGATGACCACGTCCGGGTCGTTGACGAGCGATCGGGCGATCGCGACCTTCCGTTTCATTCCCTTCGACATGTCACCGAGCCGACGATCGCGATACTGTAGTTCGAGGCGATCCAACGTGGATTCGGCCCTGTCGATAGCTTCCTCGCGAGGGACCTCGTATAGATCCGCGAAAAATCGCAGATACGATCGGGCGGTCATGTCCTCGTACAGCGGCGACTCCTCGGGAAGAAACCCGAGTGATTGTCGCATTTCCGGATCGGCGGCGTCGTATCCGACGACCGTCGCGGTTCCCTCGGTCGGCTCTATGAGCCCCGAAAGCATCTTCAACGTCGTCGTCTTTCCGGCCCCGTTGGGGCCAACGATCCCGAACACTTCGCCCGAATCGACCGAAAATGAGCTTCCGACGACGGCGTCGAAATCGCCATACGTCTTTCGGAGTCCGTCGACCCGTATCATACGTGACCGTCCGGACTTCCTACTGATAAGCACACGGGGCCTACTATCAAATCTGGAAACCGGCGACGGGACGAATCGAATCGATCGACCGGTCGTTCCGCGTCACTAGTGAACTGAAATCAATAGAACACTGGTCGATCGTTCAGTCGTGTTTCAGTCGTCCGATTCGGTGGTATGTCCGCGTTTCCAGACGCCTGCTGCGGAGACGCCTTTCGGGCCTGTATGTCGAACGTCTTTCATGGTCGGGCGAACGTCGGGTTTCATCGTGGCACAACATAGCAAGACCAACGTATTAACGTTTTCAGGGTATTACTATTAACACCATATACCATAATAGGGTCCTAAAATGTGTGGTCGATTCTCGTTCCCGTGAGATCTCGATGGGAAACCGTACGATTCACGGCGGTCGTTCGATCGCGAACCGCTCGTCGGTCGACGCGTACCAGCTCCCGGCGAGTCGACCGACGGTGTCCAGCTTTCCGATGTCGGGTTTCCCGTCGGTGAGTATCGAGTCGTCGACGTGCGCGTGAACGACCTCCCCGAGGATGAGGACCGACCCGCCGATGTCGATCCACTCGTAGAGTTCACATTCGAAGGCGACGGCAGCGTCGTTCACACGCGGTGCGGAGACGACGACCGTCTCGCCCCGATCGATGTCGGCGTGATCGAATTCGCTTTCGCCTGCAGGTAGCGTCGCACTCGTCTCGTTCATCGCCTCGACGAGATCGGCAGTGACGACGTTGACGACGAACTCTCCGGTGTCTCGAACGTTCCGAGGCGTGTCCTTCAGATTGTGACTGCCGACCGGCGCGAACATGACCATCGGCGGATCAACCCCGATGACGTTGAAGAAACTGTACGGGGCGAGGTTGTCGACACCGTTCGGGCCCCGCGTCGAGATCCAACCGATCGGTCGCGGCGTCACGGCTGTCGACAGCAGTCGGTACGGCGACCCGAACGCGTCTGGTGGTCCGTCCATTCCAATCAGTGTCCGTACCCTTTCTCGAAGGGGTCGATCTCCGTCGTGCCCGGTTCGTCCTCGTCGTAGCCGAATCCTGGTCCCTCGGTCGCCAGTTCGAACACCAGCCCGTCGGGATCGCTGAAGTAGATGCTCGTAAAGTACGTTCGATCTCTGGGCTCGGATACGCGCACGCCCTTCCGCTGGAGGTGCTCGCGCCACGCTTCGAGCGTTTCCTCGTCTTCGACGCCGAACGCGAAGTGGTGACTCGCTCCCGGACCGGGCAACCCGTTAGAGTTCGGGTACTCGAAGTACGTCACGTTCGTTCCCGGTTTCCCTTCCGGGGTCGGCGAGAAGTAGTAGTGTTTCGTGCCGGGATCGTCGTAGTTTTGCGTCCGCTTGACCGTGTGCCACCCGAGGACGTCCTCGTAGAACTCGACGACTGCGTCCATGTCCTCGGTGATGTTCGTTACGTGATGCAATCCGGTAGTCGGTGGTGCGTCGCTCATATATTTCGGTGTGATCGCGTAGGTCGTTCGATCGGTTAGCTGTTTGTACTCCGAAAGCGAACCGGTGGTGGCTCGATCGGTGCGCCAATGTGGACACGGCCGATGCGCCTGGTTGGACACGGCCGATGCGCCTGGTTGGACACGATCGATGCGCCAATGTGGGCTCAGGTGGCGATCGATCGCCCGCGTTCCCTTCGATCGACTGGTCGTAAAGCACGGCTACAGTAGCGTGCTGCCGAGCGAGTACGGCCACGTCGAGCCGCTCAACGCCAGTAGCCCAATCGCCATCCCCAGCAGGCCGACGTTCTTCAGGAACGCGGTTAGTTCACCCTGCCGCTGGTCGTCGGGTGCCGCCCAGAAGTCGTGCATGAGTGGTGTCGTGACGACGAGGAACACCACGAGCGCGCCAGCGGCGATCGTCGGCGCAACCCCGAGGGCGACCCCCACGCCGCCGAACACCAGCATGCCACCGGTGAACGGTACCGACAGCGTCGGTGCAGCGACACCCTTCATTTCGGCGTACCCAGCCATGTCGTCGGCGTTCACGAAGTGATTCACCCCCATGAACGCCACCACGCCACCGAAGAGGAGCCTCGCGAGGAGGAACAGCTCCCGCGAGAGCGTTCCGTCGATCGGCGTCTGAAGTTGTGAAACGAGAATCGACGCTGCGAGAGGTGAACTCAGAGACGCGTCGACACTCGCGAGGTGAATCGGTGCGACAGCCGAAACCAAATCTAGTATCATTTCGTAACCTGGTGTAAGAGGGCAACCTATATATCGATTCGCGGACAATAGGGTAACCAGGTAACACCGATGTCATCCCTCGATACTGAACCTCTAGCGAACGAAACCGGACCGTGTGCGGTCGTCGATTCGATCGAACAGATCGGCTCAAAGTGGCGGCTCGTCGTCCTCCACGACCTTCAGGCGGGCGAAAAGCGGTTTAACGAGTTGAAACGATCGACGGACGCGAGTTCGCGCACGCTCTCGCGCGTCCTCGACGACCTCCAGGAGATGCACTTCGTCGATCGGCGACTCGAGGAGGACGCCCCAGTTGCGACCTACTACAGCCTCACGGCGAAGGGCCGATCGCTCTGTCCGATCTTCGATGCGATCGAACGGTGGGCCGACGACTGGCTCGGCGACAGACCGATCGACGACTAGCTCGGCTGACCGACCAACGAATAACTCGGCGACGGACCGACCAACGAATAACTCGGCGACGGACCGACCAACGAATAACTCGGCGACGGACCGATCGACGAATAGTTCGACGACGGACAGACCAACGAATAACTCGACGACGGACCGACCAACGAATACCGCTCCTCAGTTGTCGGTCGTTTTGATGTCGGCAGACAACCCCTGCGCCATCTCGATCTCATAGGAGTTGTTGAGCGTCCACGCGGTCCGATCGGTGACCGCTTCGATCACTTCCCTGGCGGACGGGTAGCCGTTCCCCGACTTCTTGACGCCGCCGAACGGTAACTGAACCTCCGCGCCGATACACGGGAGGTTGCCGTAGGCCAACCCGACGTCCGCACGATCCCGATAGTAGTTGATCTCGCGGTACTCCTCGGAGATGATCGCCCCCGCGAGCCCGTATTCGGTGTCGTTCTGTAGGCGGACCGCCTCCCGAATGTCTCCGCTGTATTTCAACAGCGCGACGTGGGGCCCGAAAACCTCCTCGTGCGTACACCTGAAATCCGCCTCGGGGTCCGCCTCGTAGACGAACGGACCCGCCCAGTGGCCGTCCTCGTGACCCTCCGGAATCTCGTCGGCGTCCAGATCAGTCCGATCGACGAGGACGTTCACGCCCTCCTCGATCGCGAGTTCGTTGTACGATCGGACCTTCGCTTTGTGTTCGGCCTCGATGAGCGGACCCATGAACGTGTCGTCCTCGAGTGGGTCGCCCACGGAGACGTTCGAGGCGGTCTCGACGAACCGGGCTTTGAACTCGTCGTAGACGTCCTCGTGGACGACGAGCCGTTCGGAGGAAACACACCGCTGACCGGTGGTTTTGAACGACGACATAACAGCCGAGTGGACGGCCGTATCGAGATCGGCGTTGGCGGTGACGACGATGGTGTTTTTTCCACCCATCTCGCAGGCGGCGAGCTTGCCCGGCTCACCGCCGACTTTCGAGGCGATTTCGTGGCCGACCGCCGCCGATCCGGTGAACAGCACGGTGTCCACGCGCTCGTCGTCGACGATCTCGGCCCCCGCGTCGCCGAATCCCTGGACCATGTTGAATACCCCATCGGGAATCCCGGCGTCGTCGAACATCTCCGCGATGATCTGCCCGCACCAGGGCGTCTGCTCTGCGGGTTTCCAAACGACAGTGTTTCCCTCGACGAGCGAGACCGCCATGTGCCAAAACGGGATCGCGACGGGGAAGTTCCACGGGGTGATACAGCCGACGACGCCGCGCGGCTTTCGACGCATGTACGCGTCCTTGCTGGCGATTTCGGAGGGAACCACGTCGCCTTTCGGATGTCTGGCGTCGCCGGCGGCCCACTCGACCATGTGGTACGCCTCGATCACGTCGGCGCGCCCCTCCGAGATCTCCTTGCCGCACTCCTTCGTAACGATCTCGCCTAATTCCTCGGTTCGATCGCGCAGTTCGTGGTAGATGTTCCACAGGTATTCAGCCCGATCGATGGAGGAGCGCTCGCGCCACTCCTCGAACGCATCGTCTGCTGCGGTCAGTGCCGCATCGACGTCGTCGACGGTGGCTCGCCGAAACGATCCGAGCGTCTCGCCGGTTGCGGGGTTCTCGCTTTCGAACGATTCGTCTCCCGATCCGGAAACCCATTCTCCAGCAACGTAGTGACCGTACGTATCCGTCATACCGCAGCCTTCGTTTTCGGCCCGCGAAACTCGCGACCCTACCATGGTCGGGAAGTATCTTGTTGCTGGGGGACGTAGTATCGTACACTGATGAGCAATACGAGCGTGACTCGGGACGATCGACGGTCGCAAACGCGACTGACGCTCGATCTGTGGCACCCCGACTGCTGGGCGATCGAGGCGACGGGGCAGACGGATGGGGGTATATTGGCCCACGCGATCTACAATTCGCCGAAAACCGACGGGAAGCGTCAGACGTCGGTCAAAGGACTGTTCACCGCATTCGGCGACACGGCCGACGAAGTGGAAGTCCTGTTGGACGTGATCCGAAATTCGGAGTACGCGGGTGACTTACTGGAGTTACAGGAACGGTTCGGCCGCGCACGAAACGCGCCGGGGAACGTCGTTCGCGAGTTCTTCCTCGAGTACGATCCAAACGACATGGTCTGTCCGATCCTCCTAGAATACGGCTTCGTCCACAGCGAACCGGTGCGAATCGAAAACGGACGCGAGGAGTGGCAGGTGTGTTTTGTCGGCGAGAGATCAGAGATCGAAACGAGCCTCGAAGGCGTCCGCAACGAAGCGCCGGCGGAGGTACAGATCGAGTCGATAACGACCACGGAGAGTGCAGGGGGTTCTGTTCGCAAAGAACGCATAGACACGCTAACCCCGACCCAACGAAAAGTGTTCGAACACGCCCGAGAATCGGGATATTACGAATGGCCACGCGGGACGTCGACTCGCGACCTCGCCGCCGACATGGACATCTCGAAGACGACACTGTTAGAACACCTCAGAAAGGCGGAGTCGAAACTGCTCGACCCGAAGTAACGCGACACCATCCCATTGTACCCACGTCGACGAACGGCTCGCTACCGCGGACGGCTCGCTACCTTCCGAGGACGGCTCGAAGCGCGAACAGCGCGTTCTCCTTTCGTTCCCGAACGCGCCGATAGAAATACGAGGCCCACTTCGAGCCGAACGGAACGTACTGATAGACGTCGACACCATCGGCCGCGAGTTCGACCTGCGCCTCCTCGCGGACGCCCATCAACATCTGCACCTCGAACGGTGTGCCGTGTTCGTCGTGTAACTCGATCGCGTGGGCGATCATCGACGGGTCGTGACTGCCGACTGCTATCCCCTCCTCGAAGTGTTCGAACATAAATGCTAGCTGGTCGCGATAGAGTCGATTGACGGTCCCTCGGTCGGTGTAAGCGATCGAGGCGGGTTCGTCGTACGCGCCTTTAACGAGCCGAATCGTCCCAGGAAGCGCGCCGAGGCGTTCGAGGTCCTCGCGGGTGCGTTTCAGGTTCGACTGCAGACAGACCCCGACCGTCCCGTATTCGGACGCCAACCGCTCGTAGGCGTCGATCGTCACGTCCGTCGTCGTGTGGTCCTCCATGTCGATCCAGACGAACACGTCGTGGGACGTCGCTCGATCGACGATCGTCTCGAGATTGCGTCGAAAAACGTCCGCGCCGACGTCGAGGCCGATCTGAGAGGGCTTGACCGAGATGCGGGCATCGAGCCCCCGGCGATCGATCGCGGACGCGAGTTCGTGATAGACGTTCGCGTCTGCGGCCGCGTCCCGTCGATCGGCATAATGCTCCCCGAGGAGATTGACGATCCCGGAAATCCCCGCGTCATTGCGTGTTTCGACGTGGTCGAGCGCCGCCTCGATCGACTCTCCGGCCACAAAATTCGTGGCAACCGGCGGTATCATTGGTTCGAAATCCGAAACGAACGTACCTAAAGCGCCACCCGACCAATTATTTCACTGATTAATTATAGAATAGATAATAATTTGTGGACGGAGTG
>JBNJFV010000077.1:0-11010 GCA_051747145.1 Halobacteriota archaeon | reverse complement strand
GATTGATGATACGCGCGCGCGAGTTTGAACGCCGTCTCGTTGCCCTCGCTGCCGGAGTTGACGAAAAACGCGGTGTTCAACGATCCGGGTGCGATTTCGGCCAATTTTGCTGCGAGCGCCTCGGGGGCGTCGTGTCTGAAATGCGACAAACTAACGTACGAAACGTCCGCCAACTGATCGGAGACAACGTCGCCGACGTTCGGAACCGAATGTCCAAGGTTGACGACTGCCGCGCCCGAGGCGGCGTCGACGATTCGCTCGCCGTCGGCAGTGAAGAGAAATTCGTCCCTCGCGCGATCGATCCGTGGAAGGTCGGGGCCAACCCCCCGGCCCCACTTGTGAAACAGGTGCGAGTCGGTCATCGATCGGTCCAACGAAGAGCCGTCCCATAAGCGTTGGTGGACCGCCCTTTATGCATCGCGGACGCGTACCGCACGCCCAGAGGACGTCCGGAATGAGTGGCCACGACCGACGGAATCCGTTCGAACGAAAGTGGTTTCGCCTCGGCGTCGCGATCGCGTTTCTACACGCCGCGTTTACCGCACTCGTTCTCCTCTTGCTCGGGATCGATCAACAACTCGCCCTCACCGTCGCCGTGGTAGTCGGAACCGCCGGGACGATCGGTCTCGTCGTGTTTATTCGATATTACTATTCGTGACTCGAGACCGCACGTGAACGGTCTGGTCATCGATCGGATCGAGCGTTCGAAGGAAAGCCGATCGAACTTTCGAGGGAAAACCGATCGAGCGTTCGAGGGAAAACCGATCGAGCGTTCGAAGGAAAGCCGATCGAGCGTTCGGAGGAAAACCGATCGAGCGTTCGAAGGAAAGCCGATCGAGCGTAGAAAAATGGTTTCGACGTGTCGGTCAGTTACCGACCGAGGACCGAGGGAACCGGACTCGTCCACCCTTTGGTGAGGACCTTTTCGCCGAAGAAGACGGCGACGAACAACAACACGCCCGCCAGTTGGAACAGTCGCGTCGGATGGACCATAACCGCCGCACCAACCCAAAACAGGCCAAATCGAAGCGGCAACGTAAACCGCCGTTTCAGTTCGAACGGATAGTTGAGCGCATAACTAATCGTCCAGGCGCCAAGGAGGACGATGACCGCGGTCACGATCGACTGGAGATCGATCGTCGTCGAGACGATGTCGGGATGATAGATGAACGTAACCGGCAACACGAACAGTGGTGCGGCGATCGTTATCGCACTGGCACATGACGCCCAGAAATTCGAATTCGCTATCCCCGAGGCGACGACGACAGCGATGGCGACTGGTGGGGTGACGCCGGCCATCACTGCGGCGTAAAAGACCATGTAGTGGGCCGCCAGTTCGGGAACGCCGAAGGTGTGGACGAACGCCGGTGCCACCAGCGTCGAGACGATGACGTACGCCGCCACCGTCGGCATCCCGATACCCATGACGATACAGACACCGATCCCGATCAACGTTGCGTACAACAGGACGCCGCCTGAAAGTTGCATGAGCAACAGTGCGATCCGCGAGGGGATGCCCGTCGTCATCAGCAGGTCGACGACGCCGTTGACCGCAGCCAGGATGATCGCGATGGGGGCAAGGATGATCGCTCCGCGTCGAAAGCCAGTGACCGTGTGGCCCACCTCCACGAGGAGCGTATCGACCACGCGGTTTTTTCTGACCCCCCGCAACGACGGACGAACACGGCCACGAGACCACCGATCGTCCAGTTCGACGTGCGTTGTCATCGATCCAGTTTTGGTGCCGTAAATCGACTGTGCGACGGGCGTCGTAATCCCGAGGATGACCATCGCGACGACCGTCCAGAAGGCGGAAGTCATGACAGTCCACTGGAAATACCCGAGCGTGATGAGCAAAATCACGAACGGGATGCCAAAGCGGGTTCCTTCCACGATCTTCTCAGAGCGCGTCAGTCTCGAATCGAAGAAGTCCTCGAAGTCCATCGTCTGTGCGCCGATCTCTTTAATCGACGTGTAATGAACCGCGACGACGATACTTAACACGAGAATCGCGGCCGGAAGGAGACCCGCGATGATCACGTCGACGTAGGCGATTCCGAGGAACGACGCCATGACGAACGCGGACGCGCCCATCACGGGTGGGAGGACCTGCCCGGACGTCGATGCGGTCCCCTCGATTCCCGCTGCCGTTCGACCGCGAAGGCCGCTGTCAATCATCGTCGGGATCGTAAACGACCCCGTCATTCCGGCGTTAGCCGCGTAACTGCCGTTTATCGAACCGATAATCGCACTCGCTAACACCGCAGTCTGGGCGACGCCCGATTCGATGTACCGCGCACTGACGATCGCGAGTCGCAAAATCAGATCGAACGCGCCGAAGGCGAACAACAACCCCGCGTATAACAAAAACGGGGCGATCCACGCCGCTGTAAGCTGCGTCAACGACCCGTAGAATCCTGCCAGGTCAGTGATGAGCATCTGTAACATGAAGTTCTGCCCGATCCCGGCGTGGTTGAATATCCCGGGGACGTAGTAACCGTACAACGCGTACAGCATTGCCCCACCGACGAGTGCGAGAAAGACGTTACCGTAGGATCGCCACGTCAGATACAGGACGACGGCGATGACGAGCCACGCGAGGCTGTACTCGTAGTCGTAGGCCCACCCTTGTCGCCTGACGTACATCTCCGAGAAGTTCGTGTAGATGTACACGGTCGCAACCAGCATGACGATGCCACAGGCAGCGAGAATGAGTAGATCGAGTCGATCGTCCTCTTTCATCGATTCGAGTGCTTCGTTGAGCACGTACAGCGTGAGGATCCCTCCGAGGAACAGTACACCATACTGTGCACGTGTTATGGCCTGCGTACGCAGATAATACAGCACGATCGCCCAGAAAACGAGTGCACCGATCGTTACGATATTATCGAGAAGCTTCACTTTCGTTTCTCGCCCGCTGGGCAGCGATTCTGTGCTCATTAGTGGCATGATTGGGGTATTGGTAGTGATAAAACCGTATGGTTAGAAAACGGACCGTCCCGGGAGCCGTTCGACTAGTTGTAGTCGCCAGCCTGGTCGGGATCGCCGACGACCCAATCGTCGTCCCAGACGCCAGCATCCTGGTAATACTCTGCGGCTCCGGGGTGGAACGGGTAGTCATCGAGCGCCGGCGCCACGCAGTCTTCTGCGTCCTGCGGGGTGAATCGGGGCTCGGCCTCACGTGCGGTGTCGCCGTGTTCGGCCGCGATTCGAGTGAGTTCGTAGACCGCTTCCGACGGCGTATCGTGGTGGAACGCAAACGTAACGTTCAGGTCCCACGTGACGATTTCGTCGGTGCCGATGTCCTGTTGCCAGTTAAAGTCCTCCTGAGCGCTGGTGTACTCGGTGAATCCGGCACCGCCGAACGACTGAATCGATTCGACGAGTGCATCGGTGTGCTGAACGTAGTGAACGTCGACACGCGCGTCGTACTCGACGACCCATCCGGTGTTTCCGATTCCGGGCGTTCCGTAGGCGATCGCCGCGTCGATGTTGCCCTCTTCCATCGCACCGGGAGCGTCGGAGACGTCCATATCGACGATGTTCATCTGATCGTAGACGTCGGCGGTCGGCTCTTGTTCCCACACTTCCAGCGTCGTCGCCCGGGTCGAATAGCCGGGTTCGGCCGGGTAGACGTTCGCGCCGGCGAGGTCGTCGAACGTCTCGATACCCGTCCCGTCACGCGCCATGATGTAGATGCTGTAGGGGAATCCGAGGTACCCCTGCCACGGGATCGTGTCGACGGAGTCCTCCTCGAACATGTCCAGGTGATTTTGGGCCTTGTTCATCGTGTTCGTGTCGATAAGTCCAGCGTCGATAGACCCCTCCGCCATTCGATACGTCGTCCCGACGTATCCGGGACTTTCGATCGTCGAGTAGTTGACGAGGTCGCTGTGTTCGGATACCGCCTGTTCGAACGCCAACCCGACGTCGAACGTTCCGCCAGCAGAGGTCCCCACGCGGACTTCGTATTCGGCGTCGCCGTTGCCGTTCCCGTTCCCGTTGCCGTTGCCGTTTCCATTGCCGACGTCGACGTCGTCAGGATCGGCGTCGTCGCCGAGGCACCCTGCGACACCGATCGTACCGAGCGCTGCGGCCGTCTGCATGAACCGTCGTCGAGTCGAATTGTCTCGTTGCATATGACTCTAATCTATCCATTGAATGAATATTATATATATCCTTTGCTAAGATGCGTCATACGGACACCCCAGTCAACGGTGTAGTCGCACCGACTCGCGATCGGAGGTTTTCATCTCGAATCCGCCATATACACTCCCTGTAGTAATTCTGATGTGGCTGAGACGCTCAGTTGGTAGGGTCACTACAGTCGTACGCAGACCGACCAAACCAATCGCGTCGAGACCTTCAGCAGGGATCGATCGCAACGAATACGACGCCGAGGAAGGAGAAGCGACACCCATGTCGCTGGGACGCAACCGTGCCGCAGAGGGAGAACAAATCCGCCGACCGAAACGATAACGAATACGAACCACGACTGTGGACGACATGGGACAGCCTACCAACGCCGGCTCGGGCAGCGAATACGTGCTGGATGCGATCGCAGCCGAAGGCGTCGAGACGGTCTTCGGTATCATCGGGGAGGGAAACGCCCACCTCATCGACGCGACGAACGACCACACCGTTCAGTTCACGCAGGCCCGCCACGAGCAGGCAGCGGTGTCCATGGCCGACGGGTTTGCACGAACCACCGACGACGTGGCCGTCTGCACACTCACACACGGTCCGGGAGTCACGAACGGCGCGACGGGGATTGCCGCAGCCGATCGGGACAACGTGCCGGTCGTCGTACTCGTCGGAGACACGAGTATCGACGGGCGGGAAACGTCGTTACAGTATCTCGATCACCAAACGTTCGCTCGACCGATCACCGCGTACGCGACGCGCATCGAAACCACGTCGACGATCCCCGAAGTGCTGTCCCGCGCGTTCGATCGCGCACGCACGCGAAGCGGGCCGGTGCTGGTCGAGATTCCCGCGGACGTACAGGAGGGTGACGCTCCGGCATCCCCGTACCGACCGGTGTCGCGGCCGTCACAACGGATTCGCCCCGACGAGCGTTTGCTCGGGGAGGCCGCCGATCTGCTGGATCGCGCAGCCCACCCTGTCGTCCTCGCTGGCGGCGGCGCGATGCGATCGGACGCCGGCGACGCGCTGGCTGCGTTCGCCGAACACGTCGGCGCACCGATCGCGACGACGTACTTCGCGCGGGGCGTCCTGCCGGACGCACACCCGCTGGTGAGCGGGATCGCAGGGACGTTCATGTCGCCGGCGAACGACGAACTCCTGTGGGACGCAGACGTCGTCGTTGCGGTCGGTTCGCGATTGTCTGGGAAAGTGAGCCGGTACGGAGACCTGTTCGCCGACGCCGACGTGATCCAGATCGACGTCAACGAGGAGTCGATCGCCACCCACCAACACCCGCGAGTGGGTATCGTCGCCGACGCGCGGACAGCACTGGAATCGTTGACCGATCGAACGAGTTCGAACCCCGATCGACGCTCGGCGATCGAGCGGACGATAGCGAACGCACCCGATCCGTGGGCGGACGGGTTCGAACACCGCGATGACGAGATCGATCCCGGAGCGTTCACGCTCGAACTTGCCGAACGCGTCCCCGATGACGCGATCGTCGCCGTCGATTCGGGAAACAACACCGGTTTCCCGGCAGTTTTTCACGAGATGGGATCGGGCGGGCAGATGCTCGTCAACGGCAACTTCGGGACGATGGGGTACGCACTCCCGGCGGCCCTCGGAGCAGCGGTCGCCGCAGACGATCGGATCGTCGTCTGTTACACGGGTGACGGTGCGGCGTTACAGGTGATCCAGGAGATCGAAACCGGCGTCAGACTCGGGTTGCCCGTCGTCGTCGCCGTGCTCAACGATCGAAGTTACGGCATCATCCGACATCGCCAACAGTACGTCTACGGTCGAGCGACCGCAAGCAGCTACGAGAGTCCGGACTTCGTCCGGATCGCGGAGGGGTTCGGGGCACGCGGGGCGCAGATTCGATCGCGCTCGGACCTTTCTGTGGTGGACGAATACCTCGCGTCCGATCCAGACGTTCCGCTGGTACTCGACGTCCGGACGATCCAGTCGGTCTCGCGGCCGGGCTTTCCCCCGTATTGAATCGGCCGATCGACGGTACCGCATTGAATCGGCTGACCGCCGATCGACCGCAACGTATTGAATCGGCTGTCCGTCGTTCGACGGCTCGATCCCGATCGCGAATCACTCCTCGAGGAGATCGGCCAAATTCTCCTCCGAGAGCACCTCCGCCAGAACGGGTTCGGTGTGTTCGCCCAGCGTCGCTGGCATTTGCCCGCGTTCGGTCGTCGCGTTCGAAAAGTCGATCGGGCACCGCGGATAGGGGAACTCGACACCGCCGAGCGTGAGGTCTTCGAGCGTCCCGCTTTCCCGCAGGTGGTCGTCCTCGAACACCTCCTTCGTGTTCTTGACCGGTGCCCCGGGGATACCGCGGTCGGCGAAGAGATCGAACCACTCCTCCGCAGAGCGGTCCCGAAAGAGTGGTTCAAGTTCGCTCACTAAGGCGTCGCGGTGTTCGACGCGTTCGTTGTTGGTCGCGAACCGATCGTCCGTCGCCAGATCCGGTCTGTCGATCGCCTCGCAGAACGACCGCCAGGTGTCGTCGCTGCCGATCGCGACGGCGAACCAACCGGTTGCCGTTTCGAACGTCCGGTACGGCGCGAGCGAGGGGTGGGTGGTTCCCATGCGCGGATACGGCTCGTCGGTGACGAACGTTCGGCCGGCACGTTCTGTGAGCCACGAGACGATCCCCTCGAACATCGGGACGTCGATGTACTGCCCGTCGACGTCGCTGTACAGCGAGGTGACGATGCCGATGACAGCGTACATCCCAGCGCAGATGTCCCCGATCGGAATCCCCGGACGCATCGGCGGACCGTCGGATTCGCCGGTGATGCTCATGCTGCCGCCAAGCGCCTGCACGACCATGTCGAACGCCGGCAGCTCGCGATACGGTCCCGCGAGGAATCCCGAGATCGAACAGTAGACGAGTTCGTCGTTGATCTCTCGAAGATGGTCGTATCCGAGCCTCCACTTTTCCATCGTACCGGGGCGGTAGTTTTCGACGAGGACGTCGGCCGTCTCGATCAAACACTCGAAGGCTGCCGCCCCCGAATCGGTCGACAGATCCAGTTCGACGCTTCGCTTGCCGCGATTCAACGACGCGTAGTACGCGGTTACGCCGGAGTCGCCTACTTCCGGTCCGATGCCGCGGGTGATGTCGCCGTGTCCTCGCCGTTCGATTTTGATCACGTCGGCCCCCAGATCCGCCAACAGTTGGGTCGCGAACGGACCGGACAACATCTGGGTGCAGTCTACGACACGCGTCCCTTCGAGCGGGAGGTTCGACTCGATCGGTGTCATTATCCTATCCGTTGCGGCAGGACGGTTAAATACCCGCATGTGTCCCGCCACGACTGACGGCGTCACCATCTAGCGGTGCCGTGTCTCGATGCCACTCCCTGCAGAACCACTGCCAGACGCCACCACACCCACCATCGCGAGCTGTACCCGTAGTATCGGTATCGGTAGCCAATTCCTCGATCGTCAGCCGACGACCAGGTACATGTAGAACCACCGACCGAGGAATGCGAACAGAACGAGCGCCAGAACGACTTCGAGAGTTCGGACGATCCTCGGGGTGTAGTTTCTGGCCGTCCCCTCTATCGATCGGTAGCTCCGGTGGATGCTGTTGAGCACTCCGAGAATACGATCGCCGATCGTTCCATCGGTCGCGTTCACTGCTCCGTCCTCGGATCCCATACGATGTCACCGACGGCATCGGTAATAAATCCACGTCTCGGGATCGACGAGTTCGGTTCACAACCGATCGAAACCAACAACTGACCGATCCCGACGTGAACGAAACCCTACGCGAAGCCGGACGTCCCCGCAAGTTGGTGTTCCTCGACGACGTCCTCGTCCAACTCGATGCCCAGTCCCGGTTTCTCGGGGACTTCGATGTAGCCGTCCTGAATGAGTGGGGCGTCTCGATCGAGCAGGTCGTCCCACCACTCGACTTCCAGCGCGTGGTACTCCAGCAGGTCGAAGTTGGGAACTGCCGCACCCAGGTGGACGCACGCCATCGTTCCGACCGGACTGCAGACGTTGTGGGGGGACATCGGCATGTAGTTCTCCTCGGCCCGATCGGCGATCCGGATCGTCTCTGCGAGTCCGCCGACGGTCGTCGGATCCGGCGTGACGATGTCGACCCCGTGTTCGTATATCAACGCCGAGAGTTCGTGCACGCGGAACCGATTTTCGCCCGTGGCTACCGGGGTGGTGGTCGCCTTCGTAACCTCGATCTGGGCGGCCATGTTCTCGGGCGGAATGAGATCTTCGAGCCACATCAGCTTGTAGGGCTCCAGTTCGCGAGCGAGGCGTTTTGCGCTCTCGACGGAGTAATCCCAGTGGCAGTCGAACGCCAGATCGATGTCGTAGCCGATCTCCTCGCGTACCGCCTCGACGATTTCGCGTTTGCGCTCGATCGCCGCGTTCGAAAGCCGTCCGTTGTACGGGTCCGGATCGTTGTCCATCTCCATGTCCAGGTCGAATTTGAGTGCTGAAAAGCCCATGTCGGCGACCCGTCGCGCCTCGGCGGCGTACGCCGACGGGGAGTACGCCGACACATCAGCGTACTCGGTGTAACCGTCTTCGACGGCGTACGCCTCGCCGGCGTGACAGTCGCAGTAGATCCGGACCTCGTCGCGGTACTTACCCCCCAGGAGCTGATACACCGGTAGATCGAGGATCTTGCCGGCGGCGTCCCACAGCGCGATTTCGATCCCCGAGGCGGCGGTGACGACCTTCCCGGTCGTGCCACCGTGGCCGGACATCTCCTGGACGATTCGCCTGAAGAGGCGCTCGACGTCGAGGGGGTTCTCGCCGATCAAAAACCGCTTCGTGTACTCGACGAGTTCGGGGACGCCGCCGCCCCGGTAGGATTCGCCGATCCCCGTGACGCCGGCGTCGGTGTGGATCTTCAGCAGGTTCCACTCGAAGTTCCCTTCGACGACGCACGTTTCGATGTCAGTGATCGCGACGTCGCGTGATTCGGCTCGGTTCGTTGCGTGATTGGAGTAGTCTCTCATTGGTCTGGTCTCGATCGGTGTTCGTACGCTTCGATGGCGTCTTCGTCGAGCTGTACGCCGTGTCCCGGCTCCTCGGGGAGCTGGATCATTCCCTCGTCGTCGGGCGCGAGCGGGCGTTCGACGATGTCGTCGAACACTTTCACGTCCATGTCACGGTAGAAGTATTCGACCCACAGGCCGTTCTCGATCGCCCCGACGAGCGAGGCGTGCAGGTTCCAGTTGTAGTGGGGCGCGATCGGGACGTCGTACGCTGCGGCGTGGTGGGCGATCTTGAGCCACTCGGTGATACCGCCGCAGACCGTGGCATCGGGCTGTAGTACGTCCGCAGCACCCTGATCGCACAGGGCCGCGAAGTTGTGCCGCGTGCCCTCCAACTCGCCGGTTGCGACCGGATACGAGAGCGCGTCGTTGACCGCCGCCATCGTCGAGACGCGATCGATCATCACCGGTTCCTCGATGAAGTACGGATCGTACGGTTCGAAGGCCCGACACGCCCTGACCGCTTCGGTCGTCGTCGACCACTTGCCGTTCGCGTCGAGCAACAGCGTGGTCTCGGGGCCGATCTCGTCACGAACCGCCGCGACACGCTCGACCTCCTCGGTCACCGATCGCCGTCCGACCTTCATTTTGACGACCGAGTGCCCCTCGTCGAGATATCGTCGCATCTCCTCGCGAAGCCCTCGGTGGCCTTTGTCGTCACGGTAGTAGCCACCGCTCGCATAGGAGGGAACCGAGTCGGCGTACCCGCCGAGGAGTTTGTACAACGGCTGGGATGCCGCCTTCGCCTTCAGGTCCCACAGCGCGATGTCGACCGTCGAGATGGCGCGAAGGAAAAGCCCCGTCCGACCGATCTGGACGTTACCGTCGTACATCTTTCGCCAGAGCCGTTCGGTGTCGCGTGGGTCCTCGCCGACGAGTAGCGGTTCCAACATCGATTCGACCGCGTCCGCGATCAACGCCGCACCCTCATACCCCAGCGAGTACCCCACGCCCTCCAGTCCGTCGGCCGTCCGGACGTACGTTATGGCGTGGTCCCTGTACGTGATCGTCCTGTTGGAGAACGACACCGGTTCTGCAAGCGGTATCGCCACCGGTATGGACTCCACCTCGCTGATCTCCATGGACCGTCTCCCACACACGTCGTCATATATCTTGACCCACAGGCAATACTCGTCTCGTCGACTATCTTGACCCACAGGCAATTCGGTTGGGATCCGGTTACTCGACCACGTGGTCGGACCGTTCGTCGCTCGAATACGCAAGGTTCAACTCGATTTCGTTCGCCGATGCCAAAAGGAGGTCCGGGAGTTCCGACTCGAGTAGGTCGCCTTTGAGCCGTTGGGACGGTCCGGAAACTGCGAGCGCGCCGAAGACGGCGTCCTCGTTGGCGATCGGGACCGCGGCGGCGTTCACACCGGTAACGTGTTCCTCGCGGTTGAACGCGTAGCCGCGTTCGCGTACGCGATCGAGTTCATCGAAATACTCGTCACGATCGGTAATCGTGTGTTCTGTGTACGCCGGTAACCCCCACCGATCGAGAATCGCCTCGACCCTCGATCGCTGACACTGCGAGAGAATCGCTTTACCCGCAGACGAACAGTGCAGGTGGATCTGCCGTCCGACGCCGAACCCGACCCTGACGGCGCGGGAGCCGGTTTCCATCGCGAGATACGTACCGAGCCCGTGCTCTTCGGCGATAAACTGCACGCGCTCTTCGGTCGTCGCCGCGAGCGAGTTGACGTGGGCGTTCGCCAGTTCGAATGCGGGGTTTCGCGTCTGTACGACGCGTCCGATTCTCGCGAATCGGAGCCCGAGCTGATACCGTTGGCCCGTCCGGGAAACGTACCGCATCTCC
>JBNJFV010000076.1:0-11256 GCA_051747145.1 Halobacteriota archaeon | reverse complement strand
CAGGTCACAGAAAGCGACCTCAAGGAGGCGCTGAAGGGGATCGAACCCTCGGCGCTTCGCGAGGTCTTCGTCGAGGTGCCCGACGTCACGTGGGAGGACGTCGGCGGACTCGAGGACACCAAAGAGCGCCTGCGCGAGACGATCCAGTGGCCGCTTGAGTACCCCGAGGTGTTCGATGCGATGGACGTCCAATCGGCGAAGGGCGTCATGCTTTACGGCCCGCCGGGGACCGGCAAGACGCTGTTGGCGAAAGCGGTCGCCAACGAGGCCGAGTCGAACTTCATCTCGATCAAGGGGCCCGAACTGCTCAACAAGTTCGTCGGCGAGTCCGAAAAGGGCGTCCGCGAGGTCTTCTCGAAGGCGCGAGAGAACGCGCCGACGGTGGTGTTCTTCGACGAGATCGACTCGATCGCCACCGAACGAGGGAGCCACACGGGCGATTCGGGCGTGAGCGAACGGGTCGTCTCCCAGCTCCTGACGGAGCTCGACGGCCTCGAATCACTCGAGGACGTGGTCGTGGTCGCGACGACGAACCGCCCCGACCTGATCGACTCGGCGCTGTTGCGCCCCGGCCGGCTCGATCGGCACGTTCACGTCCCCGTCCCCGACGAGGAGGCCCGTCGGGCGATCCTCGACGTCCACACCGAGCACAAGCCGCTGGCCGACGACGTCGACCTCGATTCGATCGCCCGCCGGACCGACGGCTACGTCGGCGCGGACCTCGAGGCGCTGTGTCGCGAGGCGTCGATGGCCGCCTCGCGCGAGTTCATACACAGCGTGAGCCGCCAGGAGGTCGCCGAATCCGTCGGCAACGTTCGCGTCACTATGGCGCACTTCGAGGAGGCGCTCGACGGCGTACAGCCGAGCGTCACCGAGGAGACCCGCCGGCGGTACGACGAAATCGAACAGCGGTTCAAACAAAGCGAGGTCGAACGCGACGACTCGGAGTTCGGCGGCGCGTTCCAGTAATCGATCGGGACCACCCTGGACACCGTCGGCTCGCGTTCGAATCACGCCCGTTTTATCCCTCCCCGCGAGACCGTTCCCGTATGACTGACGAGCCAGCCGACGAACCGCGCGTGCCGATCGTCTGTGAGGAGTGCGGCACAGACGCGCGAATCGCGCTATCTGCGGTCGCCGACACACTCGAACGCCACAACGATCGCGCCCACGACGGCGAGGCGGTGGCGGTCGTCGACCCGGCGATCGTCGACCACATCGCTGATCTTGCCGCCGCCGACCTCGGCCTGTTCGACGAGGAGTAACCAACGGCGAGAGGTCTCCCCCCTGCGTCCGAACGTCCTCGGCGGGCGCGTCCAATCCACGCCGTTTTTGCCACGGGCGATCGAATCGCCACCAAATGGATCCGAACCTCGAAGCGCGCGTGAAGGCGGAAGCCGAAAAGCACGCGCTGTTTAACGCGCTCAAACACGACAGCGACCCGGACGTCGGCGCGATCATGGGGCCGCTCATGGGAGAGAATCCCGATTTCAGGCCCCACGGAAGCGAAATTCCGTCGATCGCCGGGCAGGCCGTCGGGAGGGTCGCCGAAATGGACGCCGACGCCCGCCGCGATCGACTCGAGGAACTCGACTGCGATCTCGCCGCACAGTTGGACGAGACCGACGAGACGGACGACCACGACCTTCCGTCGCTGCCGAACGTCGATCGGTACGACCAGATACGCATGCGGGCGGCCCCGAACCCGAACGGACCGTGGCACCTCGGACACGCGCGGATGCCCTCGGTTATCGGAACCTACAAACAGCGGTACGACGGCCACTTCATCGTCCGATTCGACGACACCGATCCGGAGACGAAGCGACCAGATTTGGACGCTTACGACGCGATCGTAGAAGACGTCGACTACCTCGGCTTCGAGCCCGACGAGATCCTGCGGGCGTCCGACCGACTCGAAACCTACTACGAGCACGCCCGCGAACTGATCGATCTCGGCGGGGCCTACACCTGTGACCTCCCCGGCGAGGCGTTTTCGGAGCTGAAAAACGCCGGCGAACCGTCGCCGAACCGAGAAAAGGACCTAGAGACGGTCCGCGAGGAGTTCGAGGCGATGGTCGCTGGCGAATACGACGCCGGCGAGATGGTCCTCCGCGTGAAAACCGACATCACGCACAAAAACCCCGCGCTCCGCGACTGGGTCGCCTTCCGGATGATCGACACGCCGCACCCCCGAGAGGCAGCGGCCGACTACCGGTGTTGGCCGATGCTGGATTTCCAATCCGGCGTCGACGATCACCTGACCGGCGTCACCCACATCATCCGAGGGATCGACCTGCAGGACTCGGCAAAACGCCAGCAGTTCCTCTATGAGTATTTCGGCTGGGAGTATCCGGAGGTGTTACACTGGGGGCACGTCCAGATCGACGCCTACGACGTGAAAATGTCGACCTCGACGATCAACGCACTGATCGAGGCCGGCGAGCTGGAGGGGTGGGACGACCCACGCGCGCCGACGCTGCGATCGGTTCGCCGACGCGGCATCCGCGGGCAGGCGATCGTCGACGCGATGATCGGGCTCGGGATGTCCACCTCCGACGTGGATCTGTCGATGTCGGCCGTGTACGCGAACAACCGCGAGCTCGTCGACGACGACGCCGATCGGTACTTCTTCGTCCGCGATGGGGTCGAAATGCCGGTGCTCGGCGGTCCGGCGGCCGGTACCCCACCGCGCCACCCCGATCACGAGAATCGTGGACGACGCCACATTCCGGTCGACGGTGCCGTCCGCGTCGAGCCTGCCGACGTACCACCGAACGGCGATCGGGTCTGGCTGAAAGGGTACGGCTGCGTTCGCCACACCCGCGACGCGTTCGAGTACGTCGGCGACGACATCGAGGTCGTTCGCGAGGAGGGGGTCGACGTGATTCACTGGGTCCCGGCCGACGACACGGTGTCGGTCCGAATGCGGACCATGGACGGGGACGTCCTCGGACACGCCGAGCCGGCGTTCGAGTCCACGGACCCAGACGAGGTCGTCCAATTCGAGCGCGTCGGATTCGTTCGAGTCGATCGACACGAGGACGACGAGTCGGTTACGTACTTCAGCCATCCCTGATCGATCGGTTGGTGAGCCGTGCCACCGATCGACACAGGAGTTCGCACACATTCATATCCCGGGGTCGAAAAACACGACCCAATGGTCACCTTCACGATCGGCCTCTGTCAGTACGCGCTCGGAACCGTAGACGACGTGTCGGACCTCCATACGGCCGTCTGCGATCTGTTCGATCGGGCGGGGCCGGCGGATCTGTACGTCCTGCCGGAACTGTTGTTTCGCGACACCGTCGAGGCGAGCCCTGACCTGCCCTGGACGATCGACCCGGCGGCGATCGACAGCTATCTCGAAGTGATTGCCGCCGAAGCCGCGGACCGAAACGCGGTCGTCGTCGGGGGATCGTACTACAGACGGACCGATGAGGGGCAGATCGTCAACCGACTCGCCACCGCGGACCCGTCCGGGCGACGAACGACGTACGACAAGTGCCACCCGACGCCGAACGAACGATCGAACGGGGTTACCGCGGGGGACGCCGAACCGCCGATGATCGAACACCGCGGGGTATCGATCGGCGTGCTCACCTGTTACGACGTGGAGTTTCCCGGTCGGGCCCGATCGCTCGTCGATCGCGGCGCGGAGGTGCTTGCGGTCCCCTCGTGGACAGAAACGGATGCGGGGTTCGAACGTGTTCGGCGCTGTTCGGCGGCCAGGGCCGTCGAGAATCAGTGTTTCGTCGCGCAGGTTCCGCTCGTCGGCGAGTACGGGGACGCGACGGGGTCGGGCCGATCGGCGGTCTTTGCGCCGTGTGACGACATCCTCGGTCCACACGGGACCCGGCTGTCGCTCCCTCGAGACGACCGATCGGCCGCGAGCGTCACGGTAGCTCTCGATCGCCTCCGACAGTCGAGACGAGAGGCCGCCGTCAGACCCTACACCGACGCAAAAGACGTCTTCGATCGCTGATCGGCCTCGGTGGCCGTTAGGAACCCTGTTCGTCGTAATCGTCGTCGCCCGAACTGATGCTCGTGAACTCGAAGTCGGGCGATCGATCGTCGAACCGATCGAGGGCGAACGGTTCGGCTGGGATCGAGTCGTCGGATTTCGGCGCAATCGGTGACGGATCTTCGGCGACGAACCGCCTGACGAGCGTGGCCGCGATCGGCGAGGTCATGACGCCGCGGCCGTGAAAGCCCGTCGCGACGACGAGCCCATCGGGAGCGTCCGCGGGGGCGTCGATGATCGGTCGGGTGTCTGGCGTCGCGCCGTCGACCCCGGCCCATCCGTTGACGAACCGGAGGTCTGAGAGTCCCCCGAAGTACGTCGGGACGATTTCGGCGACGTGTTCGCGGAACGCCTCGTCGGCGTTCGAACTCGCCCCCTCGGGATCGTCCGTCGCGAACGACCACCCGCCCACGAGCAGATCGCCGTTCAGTTCCGGCCGATAGTAGACGTGTTCGCCGGGAATCCACCCCATCGGGAAGCTGTCGTCGAGGGGGTCGTCGGCCTCCAGTACCACACATTGGGTCCGATACGGCCTGACGGGGATCTGAAGGACGTCGCCGAGCAACGATTCGGTCCGCCATCCGGCCGCGGCGACGACCGTGTCGGCGGTGTGGGTGCCATCGGCCGTCTCGACACCGACGACCGCATCATCCTCGACGAGGATCGACTCGACTGGCGTCTCCGTTTCGAACCTCGCCCCGTCGTCGATCGCGTCGTGCATGAGCGTCACCGCAAACGTGTACGGATCGACGAAGCCCGTGTCGCGGTGGGCGATCCCCCCGTCGATCGGGTCCGTCGACACCCACTCGTACCGATCGGCGATTTGGTCTACTTCGAGGAAGTCGACGTCCAGTCCGTGGTCCTCGCGGAGGCGACGGACGCGCCGTCGAGCGACTTCCGCGCGCCCTTCGAGGACGAGTTCGAGGCTCGGGCGTTCTTCGAAGCCGAACTCGCCGGTCCCATCGTACGATCGAAAGAAGTCGTTTGCGTGCGCTGCGACCGAGGGCAGATCCGAATACGACGGGGTCATCGTTATCTCGCCTGCGGCCAACGCAGTCGCTTCCGACGCGACGGCTCCCTTGTCGACGACGAGGACGTCGTGGTCGGGTGCCAGTTCGCGGGCGATCGCACAGCCTGCGACCCCCGCACCGACGATCAACACAGTGGTGTCTGTCACGGTGGATCAGTATGGGTGGTTGACCGCCCGGAACGCCTCCTCTGCGACTTCGAGGGCGTGATCGATCTGGTCGTCGGTGTGGGTGTAGGTGGTGAAAAAGCGCTCGCCCTGCATCGGGTTCCCAAAGAGGACGCCGCGACCGGCCGCCTCGAGCCACCAATCGGCGAACTGCTCCTCGTTGGAGTGCCACGTGTCGCGGTACCGGTGGATATCGTGATCGGTCATGTACACCTGTCCCATCGATCCGATGTGCTGGACGTTCACGTCGATCCCCACGTCGTCGGCGACCTCCTGAAGCCCGACGAAGAGTTTCTCGCCGAGTTCCTCGATGTGTTCGTACACGTCTCGTTCGTCGAGAATCTCGAGGGTCTTCAACCCGGCCGCCGCAGACACCGGATGGCCGTTGTACGTCCCGCCGTGGAACGCCGAGTGCTGCCACTTTTCGCCCTCGTTTTTCGCCGGTGGGGCGATCTCGTCCATGATCTCGGCGCGGCCACCGAAGCCAGCCATCTGGTAGCCCCCGCCTGCGACCTTCGCGAACGTGGTCATGTCGGGGGTGATCCCGAAGCGACCCTGTGCGCTCTGTGGCCCGAGGCGGAATCCGGTCATGACCTCGTCCCAGATCAGAACGATGTCGAGATCGTCACACAGGTCTCGCAGGAACTCGTGGTACCCGTCTCGGGGTTTCAGACAGCCACAGGAGAACATGACCGGCTCGATGAGGACCGCGGCCATGTCGTCGGCGTGTTTGCGGAGGATCTTTTCGGTGTTCTCCTTGTCGTTGAACGGGAAGGGGACGACCGTTTCGCTCACCGCCTCGGGGATGCCGGTCCCGTACGAAACCGTGTTCGGCTCCGATTCGGGGCCCAGCGCCTCCGGACTGGCGTAAACGCTCTGAAGCGCGTAGTCGTGTGCGCCCGCGTATCCACCCTCCGGTTTGGCGATCTTGTCCTTGCCGGTGTAGGATCGAGCGACGCGGATCGCGTGCATCGTCGCCTCGCTGCCGCTGTTTGCGAGTCGTACCGACTCGATGCTCGGCGTCATCTCGACGACCTTCTCCATGTACTCGAAGGCGATCGGCTGTGGCGTCGCCGTCAGGTCGGCTTTGTCGATCTGTGCTTTCGCCGCTTCGCGAACCTCCGGGTGACCGTGGCCGAGAATGATCGGTCCTAACGCCAAAAGGAAGTCGAGATACTCGTTGTCGTCGATGTCGTACACGTACGATCCGTCGGTCTCGTCGACGTAGAACGGGTACGGATCGAACGCTCGAACGTTCGATTCGACCCCCAGCGGCGTAACTGAGGCCGCTCTGTCGTGAAATTCGCTGCTTTTGGGCGTTCGCTCCTCGAGGAGCGCCGCATGGTTGTGATCCTGTTTTTCATCACCTAGACTCATCGCTCTCAACGAGCACGGGTGATCCAATAAATCTTTGGTGAACGATCGGATACACCGAAAGTACACCGACTAATTCAGCCACGCTTCGAAGTCGTTTTCGTTTTCGTGTTCGTTTCGGGTACGAAGAGTTCGGCGATTCGATTCAGCCGTCCGAGGTCGTCTTCGGGTTAGACGTCCGAGGTCTTTTTCAGTTCGAACGACCCGTCCGTTCTATCGAACCGATCGGCTCGGAACGGATCGTGCGGCACGGTGGTCTCCGAATCACAAAGCAACGCGGATACGAGCGGTGCCGCGATCGGCGAGATCATCACTCCCAACCCGTTGAATCCGGTTGCGACGACCAGACCGTCGGGTGCGCCGGGAGGGACGTCGACGATCGGGCGGCTGTCGGGGGTTGCAGCGTCGAACCCCGCCCACCCGTTGACGACGCCGGCGTGATCCAGACCCGAAACCACGTTCGGAACCGTCGTCGCGACCGTCCGCACGAACGACTCGTCGGCGTCCCGTGAGGCGGCCGTGGGATCGTCGACCTTGTGAGAGGAGCCGCCAACGAGGAGGTCGCCGTTCAGTTCCGGTCGGAAATACAGTCCGGCGTCCGCCAGCCGGCCGAGCGGAAACCGCCCGTCGAGGGGGTCGTCCGGATCGAGCACGACGCACTGGGTCCGATACGGCGTGATCGGAAGCGAAACCCCCGCCGGAAGGAGTCCGGGCGTCCGCCACCCGGCGGCGAGAACGACCGCGTCACCCTCCCTGGGCCCGTCGTCTGTGTCGACCCCCACGACCGCGTTTCCTCGGGTTCGGACCGACGTGACCGTGACGTCCGTTTCGATCGTCGCACCCGCTGCCCGCGCCTCGTCTGCGAGGCCGATCGCGAGCGAGTACGGATCGACCCAACCGGTGTCGTCGTATCTGACGGCTCCGACGTATCCATCCGCAAGCAGCCGGGGCTCCTCGTCGAGGACCGTCGATTGGTCGACGTATCGTACGTCGAATCCGGCCGCCCGACGCTGTTCGGCGCGCGATCGAGCCGCGTCTTCGTCGGCCGCCCGTACGAAATCGTACCTGTGTCTGGGGACGAACTCGCCCAATTCGCCGAACTGTTCGAAGAACGTCACCGCTTTTCGAGCCGCTTGCGGGACGTCGCCGTAAAACAACGACGGAGCCACGAGCCCGGCCGATCGCCCGGTCGCTCCGGCGGCGACCCCGTCGCGCTCCAGGAGATGCACTTCCGATTCCTCGGCGAGTTCGCGAGCGATCGCACACCCGATTACACCGCCACCGACGACGAGTACGGTCATCGGCAAATCTGATACGTGTTCGGCCTTAACTCTTTGGAGTATTCGTCATTCGGGTCGTTCACGCGAAGTTTTTTCGAAACCAGTGCGATTACAATAAATTTTATCTGCTTCGACTCGTCATGGACGGTATGTCACACCAGGATGTTGCGCCCGACGTAACGAACGATGGTGCGATTCCACACTGGTACAGCGCTTCCGGAGACGTCATGTCGATCACCGATGGGGCAGGTCCCTACGTGTACGACGAGGACGGAACCGAGTATCTGGACTTTCTGGCCCAGTTGTACTGCGTCAACGCCGGCTACGATCAACAGCCGATCATCGACGCGATGACGGCGCAGCTGCAAAAGGTCCCGTACGTCTCCTCCTCGAAGCGAAACGACGCGCGCGACGAACTGGCCGATCGGCTCGGCGAGATCGCGCCCGGATCGCTCAACGACGTGTACTTTTCGATCTCTGGGAGCGAGGCGAACGAATCTGCGGTCCAGTTTGCTCGCGAATTCACCGGCGGAAACAAAATCCTCACGCGCTGGCGTTCATACCACGGCAGCACCTACGGTGCAGCGAGCCTCACGGGGGATCCTGAAACGCGAGCGACGGTCGAACGCTACGCCGCGATGACGGGTGCGGTGAAGTTCCTTCCACCGCTCGTGCATCGATCGCCGTTCGACGGGGACACGCCCGAAGAGATCGCCCAGCAGGCGGCCGATCACCTCGAGTTTGTCATTCGAAACGAGGATCCAGATTCGATCGCGGCCATCCTCACCGAGCCGATCGCCGGCACGAGCGGTGCGTATCCCGCACCGCCGGGGTACTTCGAACGCGTTCGGGAGCTGTGTGACGAGTACGACATCCTTCTGATCTCCGACGAAGTCATCACTGGCTTCGGCCGGTGTGGCGACTGGTTCGGTATCCAGACCGAGGACGTCGAGCCGGACATGATAACCTTCGCAAAAGGAGTCACGAGCGCATATTCCCCGCTCGCAGGCGTCATCGTCAACGACGAACTAAGCGAGCACATCCGCGAAGCAGGCGTCGACGTCGGGCAAACCTTTGCCGGGCACCCGGTGAGCTGTGCGGCGGGGAACGCCGCACTGGACGTCTACGACGACGGCCTGCTGGAGAACGCCGACGCGATGGCAACGCGGTTGGAATCGAAGCTCCGGACGATCGAGTCGGAGTACGACCAGGTCGGGAGCGTCCACGGCCGAGGGTTGCTCTGGGGCGTCGAATTTACCGATCCGGAGACGGGCGAACCGTATCACGACCCGCGCGTCGACGAGGGTGACAACCCCGCGAAGGTCGTCCGGGAGGTCGCAACTGACCACGGCGTCCTCTTCGGTAGCGGGCGACCGGACGTACAGGTGATCCTCTCGCCGCCGTTGTGCATCGACGACTCGGACGTCGATCGGGCGATCGACGCCCTCCGGGCGGGTATCGACGAAGCGTTCAGCATAATTCGAGGTGGAGCCTCCGACCTCAAGGAGCGAGAGTAGCGAGCGAGTAGGTCGGAGAGGAAACCGACAACGGACGACGCAACCGCATCACGGTAGCTACCCGACTCCCGAGACTATAAGTACCGTCGCATAATAATCTGAAATATGGAGGTACGTCGAACCGCACCGGTCAAACTCGTCGTTCCTGATGAGCGCCACGGCGACCTCGCCAGAATCGAAGATTCTGGCTGGCTAACGAGACCTTCGGTCTCGTGAACTCCACGAATCCGCGCGACAGTTTCTTCACTGCGCGAACCGCGCCGCCGAATTCTGTTGGGACGACAGTTCCTACACGAGTTGCGTTACGGCGAACACGACCGCACGGGATGCGCTCTACGCGGAGCTGCGGGAAGAAACTGATCTCACTGCCAACCTCGTTCAAGAGGCCATCCGACGCGCCGTCCAAGCGACGAAAGGGTGCGTCGAACGGTGGAAACAGGGCAAACGTGTGAGTCAACCCGAGTTCACGTCGTGGAGCATGGTCTACGATAAGCGAAGCGCCACATTCTACCGGAACAAAGTTTCGCTCTCGACCGTCAACGGGCGTGTTGAGTGTGATTTTGAACTTCCGGCGGACAGCCCGACGCCCTACGAACAGTACATTCTCTCGGAGGACTACGAGTTCCGGGCGAGTACACTGCAATACGACAAGGCAACCGACGAGTTCTACTTCCACATTACGACCCGGACGTACGATTCGGACAATGACGAGGTTTCGGCAGATACCGGGCACCAAACAGTCCTCGGTATCGACCTCGGCGTTAACAGTCTCGCAGTCGCTTCGACCGGCACGTTCTGGCAGGGCGACGAATACGATCACTGGTGCCGCGAGTTCGAGAAGCGACGGGGAGAGATGCAACAGCGTGGGACGCAAGCGGCGCACAACGCGTTGCTTCGCCTCGGAAAACGCGAAGAAGCATGGCGCAAACAGTACATCCACATCGTCGCCAACGAGATCGTTACGGAAGCCGTTGAGAACGGGTGCGACGTGATCGTGTTCGAGGACTTAACGGACATCCGTGAGCGGCTTCCATACGCGAAGTGGCACCACATCTGGGCGTTCCGACGTCTTGTCGAGTACGTCGAGTACAAAGCGCCCGAACAAGGCGTCTCCGTGAAGCAAGTCGAGCCGAACCACACGTCCCAACGCTGTTCTCGGACAGACTGTGGGTTCACCCACGAAGCGAACCGCGACGGCGAACACTTCGAGTGCCAAAAATGCGGCTACGAGGTGAACGCGGACTACAATGCAGCGAAGAATGTCGGGGTGCGGTACGCCCGAAATCGGAAACACAGACTCCGCTCCTCGCCCATGTCGGGGAGCGGAGACGTCTTGGAAAACGAAGTTTTCCAATGGTCAGGAAATCTCCGATTTCCTTCGACACCAGTAGACGTGCGTGTGAATGGTGGGGCGTTGAACGGCGAGCGTTACCAGCCTATCGCTGGCGACTGATTGCCGGGAGTCCACATCAAAGCCCTACCCTCAACGAGCGAACTCCCTATGGGGTGAGCGAAGTAGGGTAGGGTAGTTTACTAGCTGATCGACGAAGCGTTCAGTAACTTATCAACGAACCTATCTGTCGATCCGTACACAGTCGTAGCAGTACGATTGTATGTGATTGGCGAGGTATTCGAGTCCGCACCAAGCGTGGCCGGGACGCCACCTAAGACGTTCCGATCCGAACACCGTACCGCAATAAGACGTTCCGATCCGAATACCGTACCGTAACTCCCCACCAGCAGTTAGCGGCGATCGCGAACGAGCGGGAGGACGAGCCCTTTCAGCCCGCCCCTGATTTTTCTCGTTTCCTTGAGTCCACACTCGACGACCGTGACGCCCCGCTCTTGCAGTGCAGTTTTCGTCTCGGG
>JBNJFV010000075.1:3677-11265 GCA_051747145.1 Halobacteriota archaeon | reverse complement strand
TAGGAGACCTGCAGATCCTGGCCTTCTTCGGCGTACTCTGGGGGCAGGTACGCCATCAGGAGGTGTTTGCCCAACGACGGAGCGCTTCCGGCGCTCGTCACGTAGGAGCGTCGACCCTCCTCGTCGACGATCACGTCTCCCTCCGGCGACAGGATCGGCTGGGATCCGAGCGGGAACCGCCTCCTCCCGTCCGAGGACGTGTGGTCGGTCACCGACAGGGTACACAACGTTGCTACGTTCTCCGCCGCAAGGGCCGCCTCGTAGGCGTCCTTTCCGATGAAGTCTGCGTCCTTCACGCCGTGGAACGTGAGGCCAGCTTCCGCGGGGGTGTACTCCAATTCGAGTTCGTGACCGTACAGCCGGTAGCCTTTCTCCATTCGACCCGTCGTTCCGTACACGCCCATTCCGACAGGTCGGACGTCGTGGTCTTGTCCCTCCTCGAAGATGATGTCCCACAGTCTGCCGCTTTGTTCCATCGGCGCGTACAGCTCCCAGCCGAGTTCGCCGACGTACGAGACGCGATAGGCCCACACGTCTACCTCGCCGATCGTGATCTCTTGGGCGGTATACGGCGGGAAGCTCTCGTTCGACATGTCCTCTTCTGCGACAGCGTCCACGAGGTCGCGAGCGTTCGGCCCCCACACACCGAGCGTTCCGAGTGCGGAGGTTTTGTCGACGATCCGGACGTCGAGGTCGCCGATGTGGTTTGCGAACCACCGCTGATCGGGTCCGGCCTCCCCGCCACCCGTGATCACGCGATAGGCGTCTTCTGCGAGTCGGACCATCGTCAGATCCGAGCGGAAGCCCCCGTTCTCATCGAGGATCGGCGTGTAGATCGACCCGCCGACGTCCACGTCCGTCCGACCGACTGCCATCTTCTGGGTGAACGCTTCCACGTCGTCGCCGACGAGATCGAAGATGCCAAAGCCCATGTCGCCGATCATGCCGACGTTATCGCGCATGTGCAGGTGTTCGCCGAGGATAATCTCCGACCACCAGCGGTTGTCCCACTCGTATGGACGTCGAAGCGGCTCGATCTCGGCTTCGTACGTCTCGAGGAGGTCTGCGTTCGATTCGAACCACTGGGGCCGTTCCCAGCCGGCCGATTCGAAGAACTGTGCGCCAAGTTCCTCTTGCCGGTCGTAAAAGCCGCTCTGGCGGAGCGGTCGCGAGGACTGCCACTGCTCTGCGGGGTGGATGATGTCGTAGATCTTCTGGAACCCCTCGTGTGCGCGATTCTTCACGAACGCACGCGAGGTGCCATATCCCTCGAACCGATTCACGTCCGACTGATGGAGATCGACGTCGGGGTACCCTCGCGTCATCCACTGGGCCGTGTATTTCGCAAAGGCTGGCGCTTCTTTGATCCAGATCGCAGAACAGGCCCACAGGCCGTCAACGTCTTTAAGCGGCCCGACGAGGGGCATTCCATCGGGCGTGACAGATAAGAGCCCGTCGATCGAATGGCGGATCTGTGCGTCCTCGAGCACCTCCGGCATGATCTCGAGTGCGTGCTCCATCGACGGTTCGAACGCGTCCTGTGTGAGTGGCGGCTGCGTTGGCGAGAGCGCGGCCTCCTCGTTCGATGGAACGTCGTCGACGTCCCAGAGGATCGGCCGGTGTTCGTAGGAGCCGACCTCCATGTCGTTCCCGCTCGGTCGTTCGTACATCTGGGTGTCGACGTCACGGACGATCGGATAGCCGACCTCCTTGCCCGTCTCTTCCAGCTCCTCGATCGGGCCGACGCTGATAAGCTGGTGGACGGCCGGCGTGAGCGGAATCTCCGTTCCGGCCATCTGTGCGAACTTCGGACTCCACAATCCCGCCGCGATCACGACCTCGTCACATTCGATCGTGCCCCGGTCGGTTTCGACGGCCTGGATCTCGCCCCGTTCGACCGTGATGTCGGTGACTTCGGTGTTCGCGAAGCTCTGGAGTGCACCCATCGATTCGGCTTCCTTGCGTTTTATCTCGCCGAACCGAAGCGGGTCACAGACGCCGGCGTTCGGTTCCCAAAACCCTCCAGTAAGGAGATCCTCGTTGATGTATGGGACCTTTTCTTTGACCTCTTCGGGCGTGATGATCTCCGCGTCGTTGCCCCAGGACAACGCCGAATCGAGCTGGCGTTCGAACTCGTCGAGGCGTTCTTCGGTGCGGGCCACCTCGATCCCGCCGCTCGTCGTGTACAGGTCCTCGGATTTGTACTGTTGCATCGCGTCCTGCGTGAGCAGGGCCATCTCCTTGTTGTTCTCGATCGGGAACACGAAGTTCGATGCGTGCCCCGTCGATCCACCCGGATCCGGGAACGGACCTTTGTCGACGAGGACGATGTCATCGCGTCCCTGGTCTGCGAGGTGATACGCGAGGCTAGTTCCCACGATACCTGCGCCGATAACGACCGTACCTGCCGTCGATGGAAGCTCTTTAGTGCTCATTGGTTCATCCGTTGGTTCAATCGTCCGACTGTTGCTACTGTACCAGTATCTGCCATGGTGAGCCTATCCATACTGTTTTGTAAGTCCCCCTACTAAAAAACATCCGCCTGCACAGTAACGCACATTTAAGACACCGGTACCCAAACCGCCTGAGTACCCACTTTGGGCCGCCCCTCGATTTCGGACTACGATCGTGATCTTGACACTTCTCGGAGCCGTTCAATGACGTCTTCGCGACGTATCTCGCGTTCGTTTTCCCGCGTGAGTCTCCCGACGACCAAATCGAGCAGATTGAGTTCGCGTAGCAACTCCCGTGCGGCAGCCTGTTCCATGTTCAGTTCCTGTTTGACTTCGTAGATCGTTCTCGATCGCTTGACCGTCTCGATCAACCGTTCTACGGTGACGTTTTCGGGGAGGCCGATCCCATCCGTCAGGACGACCTGTGACCGGGCGTCGACCCGATCGGGGTTCGTCTTGTACGAGTTGGGTTCGTGGATCCCGTGGTCGATCATGTACCGTCGCACCGTTTCAGGGGTCACGTCCATTCCGAGTTCCGCTCTCATCTCCGCGAAGGTGTCACACGACTCGTACACCGTTTGCAGCAGGTCTGGATCCCTGAACGGGGGTACGTCGCGGTGCGTGTCATCGACTGCCCCCTCGTCGGGGGGGTCACTCGACGTACCGGCATCGTCGTTCGTCTCGACGCTCTTCGTGAGCGTGGTGATGCTGTCCAGCCGTTCGTCGGCTGCTGTCTGGTTCGTCCCGTCGGTCCGGTCCACCGTCGCGACGGTCGCGGCGATCGAAAGGACCAACGTTCCCTCGGCGTCGATCGTCGCGTCTTCGAGTCGAATCTCGACGTCGTTGTCTGTGGGAGGTACGATGGACGCTACCGATTCCAGTTCCAGCGCTACCCGGCCGTCCTCGTCCACACCGGCACCTGATACGGAGAACGGCTGCGGTCGCCCGTCAGCAGGACACGCCGAAACTGCCAGTTCGACGTCCGCAGTTACCGCTCCGTCTTCGCCCCCCTCGTCGCCTTCGGCGAGTGTGACGCTTCGAACGGTGTGATTTTCGCTCTCACACTCATCGAGGAATCCCGCCATTTCCCGAAGCGTGCTACCGACACCCATGATATCTGTGTGTGCGAATCCATTTCAGATAAAGAACAGTGATGAATACCGGTGGGATTTAAATATCCCCCGTCGCTTGACGCATGGATTTCCCGATCGCTCTTCTACCACCAACCGCTACTCGATGCGATGGCTCAGTACCCGGCGTACCGGAGGTACGATCCGAGGACGGTCACGTTTCGGTTGGTGGTGTACGGTCCGTAGCAGCCGCCGACACGACGTTTTTCAAAAGCATTGCGATCGTCACCGGGCCGACGCCACCCGGAACCGGCGTGATCGCACTCGCGACGCGTCTGGCGCTCTCGTATTCTACGTCGCCGACCGTACGGTGGCTCTCGCCGCCGGGCGACGGCTGTCGGTTCGCACTCACGTCGACGACGACTGCGCCGGGAGCCACCATCGAGCCGTCGATCAGTTCGGGGACGCCACAGGCTGTTATGAGCACGTCTCCACGGCGGGTCACAGCTTGGAGGTCAGCGGTTCGAGAGTGACAGACCGTTACGGTCGCGTTCCCCGTCGGTGCGTCCCACAATAACCGGTTCGCCAGGGGTTTGCCGACGACGTCCGATCGACCGACGATCACGGCGTGCGTCCCCGAAATGCCGATGTCGTACCACGAAAGGAGCCGACAGATCGCCGCGGTGGTCGCCGGAACGAACCGAGGGGTACCGGCGACGAGTCGCCCGACGTTCTCGGGGTGGAGACAGTCGACGTCCGTTCGCGGATCGATACGTCGGCTAACTGCGAGGGGGTCGACGTCTCCTGCGAGCGGGAGTTGGACGAACACCGCGTCTACGTCCGGGGCCGCCGATAGGCGATCGATCGCCCGATACAATCGGGGTGCGGGCGCGTCCGGGTCGAGACGGACGTCTCTCGTTTCGATGCCGACCGCGTCACACGCCCGATGTTTCAGGTCCATGAACCGGCCGGCCGCGCCGTCGTCGCTCATCAGAACGGTTCCGAGTGTGGGCTGTACGCCCTCGGTTCGGAGATCCGCGATTCGATCGGACACGGCAGCACGGACCGCCCTCGAAAGTGGTTCCCCCGAGAGCCGGACGACGGACATACGCCTCATCGGTGGGCGATCGACTTGTAGGTTTGCCGCCGATTTGCCAGGAGAGATTGAGCTGGTGTTCGATTGGAAGGATGGGTCCCGGCAACATCATCCAATGGGTACACATTGATACGTTAGAAACGGCAATCGCTCCACTGACGCGACGTTGATTCGTACATACCTCTCGTCTATCGGTCGTGAACTGCGGATCCTCGGTGGGGACGGCCGCGGATCGGTGTTACTCGCCATCGCGGCCGGCTGGGGGCTTACGATCGGCGGCAGAACGATCTATCCCGTGTTGCTCCCGCACCTTCGGACCGCCTACGGATTTGACCTTGCGACGGCGGGATTGCTCTTGGCGATCTTGTTTTTGGCGTATTCGGTCGGGCAACTCCCGGGCGGGTTTCTGGCGGATCGAATCGGCGAACGAACGACGCTGACGGCCAGTGTGGCCCTCTCTGGGGGTGCGCTCGCATTGATCGTGGTGGCTCGCGAAAGCGCTGCGCTGTTCGTCGCAACGGCCGTCTTCGGATTTGCGGTCGGATTTTACGCCATTGCACGGTTCACCGCGATCGCGTCGATCTACCCCGACCGGTTCGGCACCGCGATCGGTGTGACGAACGCCGCCCCCGAACTCGGGCAGGCGATAGTACCGCCGATTGCGGGTGTGGTCGCCGTGTCTATCGGCTGGCAGTACGGGTTCGGATTCGCCATTCCGCTTTTCGCGATCGTCGCGATAACGCTGTGGATAGTCGTCCCCGGTGGCGCGCGAACGGAGCCGAGCCCGATCGATACGGTCTCTTTCGCGACGGTCAGGTACGTCGGGTCGGCACTCCGGAACCGACAGATCGTCGTTGGGACGACCGTGTTGATCCTCGGGATATCGATCTGGCAGGCGTTCACGGGGTTTTATCCGACGTACCTCATCGAAGAGAAAGGTATCTCTCCGCCCATCGCAAGTGTGTTGTTCGGCATCTATTTCGCGTCGACTGCGATCGTACACCCGATATCAGGCGTGATCTACGATCGCTGGAACGTCCGGTACACGTTCTCGGTCGTCGCCGTCTCCGTCGTTGCGTTCGCCTCGCTTCCGTTCGTAGAGCGCCTGTGGCAGCTCGTCGCCGTATCGGTGCTGTTGGGGTCGTTCATGGGGTTTGAAACGTCCACGGAGTCGTATCTCGTCAACGCACTTCCGTCCGACGTGGAAGGGACTGGATTCGGCATCCTCCGGACGCTCGTCTTCGCGACCGGCGCGACGAGTCCGATTCTGTTCGGTGCGATCGCCGATCGTGGTTTCTTCGACGAACTGTTCTTGCTCCTTGCCGCACTCGGAGTCGGCATGCTCGCCGTGGCAACGCAATTACCCGTTTCGGAGTCGGGGTAGTCCGCCGTCAAGGACCCCGAATCGACCCGCCGCGACGGCCACCGGTACGACTACTTGTGCACCAGATGCGATACGTTGTGGATGTCGATCCGGCGACACCGCACATCGCCACCCGCATCGCCCCCGAGCGGTGATTTGATAACTCTCCGATCGAAACGCCAACGTATGGTGTCCGAGGAGCGCACAATCGACGGGTTCGGATCGAGACGCGCTTTCGGACGGCCACTCGAAGGTAGTGACTATGTACACGGAGATTACTGCGACCATCGGTTTGACGGACGGTGACGAACAATGACGAACGTACTGGACGGCAATGCGGTCGGCGATCGAATCAGAGCTGACCTACGAGACAGCATCGAAACGCTCGATGGTGCGGACGTCACTCCGGGACTCGCGACGGTGCTGATGAGTGACGATCCCGCAAGCGAGACGTACGTCTCGATGAAACAACGCGCCTGCGAGGAACTCGGTATCGAGAGCGTCCATCGCGAGCTATCACCCGATAGCCCCGCGGCGGATCTGTACGACGTGATCGACGAGATGAACGCCGATCCGGCGGTCCACGGCATCCTCGTACAGATGCCCGTCCCGGATCACGTGGACAAGCGGACGGTCCTCCGGAGCATCGATCCCGAAAAGGATGTCGACGGGTTCCACCCGGAGAACGTGGGGCGACTCGTCGCCGGTGACGCACGGTTTAAACCCTGCACGCCACACGGCGTCCAGAAGCTACTGGAAGCTGCCGATGTCGACACGGAAGGCAAAGACGTCGTCGTCGTCGGTCGATCGGACATCGTCGGCAAACCGATGGCGAACCTCCTGATACAGAAGGCGCCGGGCGGGAACGCGACGACGACCGTCTGTCACTCCAGAACGACGGACCTGGAAGCGAAAACCCGACAGGCGGACATCGTCATAGCCGCGGTCGGCTATCCCGAACTCATCGACGGCTCGATGATCCGAGAGGGTGCGACCGTCATCGACGTCGGCGTCAACCGGGTGGACGCAGATACCGAGAAAGGATACGAACTCGTCGGCGACGTCGAGTTCGAAAGCGCCAAACAGAAAGCCGACGTAATCACGCCGGTTCCCGGTGGCGTCGGGCCGATGACGATTACGATGTTGCTGTACAACACGGTAAAAGCCGCCAGCATTCAGGAGGGCGTTCCCGTCGACCTGCCCTGATCGGCGCGTCCCACAACCCATCAGTCTACAAACACGTCGTGGCACGAACGCGTTACGTTCCGAATGGGGACCGAATTTTAAGTAGATCTGGTCGGTACGATCGATCGATGAAACGGACGATCAGTACTGACGATGCACCAGCGGCGGTCGGCGCGTACAGCCAGGCAACGACGAACGGTGACCTACTGTTTACCGCGGGCCAACTCCCCTTGACGCCCGACGGCGATCTCCTCGACGACGCGTCCGTCGGAGAACAGACCCGCCAGTGTTTGGCAAACGTCGAGGCGATACTCGCAGCCGAAGGGCTCGCCATGGACGACGTGCTCAAAGTGACCGTGTATCTCGACGACATCGACGACTTCGAAGCGTTCAACGAGGTGTACGCCGACGCGTTCGGTTC
>JBNJFV010000075.1:0-3577 GCA_051747145.1 Halobacteriota archaeon | reverse complement strand
AGGGCTCGCCATGGACGACGTGCTCAAAGTGACCGTGTATCTCGACGACATCGACGACTTCGAAGCGTTCAACGAGGTGTACGCCGACGCGTTCGGTTCGGAGCCACCGGCACGAAGCGCGGTCGAAGTCGGTCGCGTCCCGAAAGGCGCGGCGATCGAGATCGAAGCCGTAGCGCAGCTTTCGTAATCATCCAACAGCGGTGAGTTCGCAGCGTTCGAGGCTCCGTTTCGAACGGCTACTCTGTTCGAAGGCTGTGTTCCGAACGATTACCTCGTTCGAAGACTGTGTGCCGAACGACTACTTCGTTCGAAAACACGATTCGATCGGCGCACGAATGAATCGGGAGTCAAACGCGCGATCGTTACGCGTCCGATTCACCCTGGAACTGCCGTATGACTTCGTCGACCATCTCCTCGTCGGCCGCAACGACGTAGCGCCGCCCTGGAACGAGTTTCGTTGAGTGTTGGACGGCCACGTTGCCGTCGGCTTGCGAGATCACGACCGATCCCTCCGGGAGGCATTCGGAGACAACCTCGCCCGCGGCCGGTGCGTCGTAATCGACCCGGATGTCGAGCAGTTCGAGGTCGCCGGTAACCCCTTCGAGGGTTCGGATGTCGCTCCCGCTGAGGGCGTTGACCGCCGCTTTGATGCTGGCCCGCTCGGGGAAGTAGACGGTGTCGACGTACTCGGTGTACTCGTCGCCGTCTTCGACCTCGATGCGGGCGACGGTCCGTATGTCGGGATCCAACTGCTTTGCGGCCATACAGATCGCGAGGTTGGTCGCCTGGTGGTCGGTCAGTGCCCCCAACACGTCAGTCCCCTCCGAGAGCGCCTCCCGTAGTACCGAGGGCCGGGTCGCGTCCCCCTCGAGGTATTCGATCGACGGGTTGGCGATCTCGCCGCCGATGACTGCCGGATCGCGATCGATGACGGTTACGCTATCCACTCTGTCGACGAAGTGTTCTGCGACACGCCTCCCGACGCGCCCACCGCCGGCTATGACGACGTGATTAATGTCGGACATATACAGCTAGTCATCGCAGTTCGACTTAAACGTACTGTCGGTCGCGAACCGATCGCCGCCGCGCGCGTGCGGAGAATCACGAACGAACCAGCGAGTTGAGCAGACCGGGGTATCGATGGGAGTATCGATCGAACGGAGTAAATTGGAGATGCGATCGAACGGAGTAAATTGGAGATGCGATCGGGCGACCGATCAGTCGTCGGCGGGTTGTGGGTCGTCTGACGGTTCGACGCTCACTTCGATCTCGGCGGCGGCGGCTTTGTACTCGGGGATCTTCGCGCGCTCGTCGAGGACGTCGTTCGTGAGTCGGTTCGCAGAGGCCGCAGCGAAGTGCGGTGTCGTCCAGATGACGCCCTCCTTGATGTCCGTCGTCACCTGCGCTTTCACGGTGATCTCGCCACGACGCGATTGGATCCGCACGTAGTCGTCGTCCTCGATCCCGTACCGATCGGCGTCCGCGGGGTGAATGTCGACGAAATTTTCCGGATGCTGTCGGTTCAACGTCGGCGATCGCCGGCTCATCGTTCCCGTGTTGTAATGTTCCTCGAGGCGCGCGGTCGTCAGGATGAGCGGGTACTCCTCGTCGGGCGTCTCCTTCGGCGGCTGGTGGCGGACGCCCTCGATGTGGGCGATCCCGCTTTCGGTGTCGAACTCGTCCTCGTAGAGGTACGGATCGCCCTCGTCGCCCTCCTCGTAACACGGCCAGTGGATGCCCTCCTCGCCGAGTGCGTCGTACGTCATGCCGTGATAGCTCGGACAGACGGTCCGTAGCTCTTCGAAGACCGCCTCCGAATCCTCGAATGTGAACCCGCCGTCCTCCCCGAAGAGGCGGGTACCGACCTCACAGAGGATGTCGAGGTCGTGTTTCGTGTTCTCGTGGACCTTCTGAACGCCGCGCATGCGCTGGACGCGTCGATCGGTGTTCGTTACGGTGCCGCCGCGTTCGGCCCACGTGGTCGCCGGGAGGATGACGTCGGCGTATTCTGCGGTTTCGGTCTTGAAGATGTCCTGGACGACCATGAACTCTAGCGTTTCGAGCCGCTCTTCGACGCGGTTGGCGTCGGGTTCGCTCATGATCGGATTTTCGCCCATGACGTACAGCCCGTGGACGGAGCGGCCTGCCTCGTGGGAGATTTCGACGTTGGTCAGCCCCGGCTCGGGAGGGATGTCGAATCCCCATTCGGCCTCGACGCGTGCTCGCGCCTCGTCGTCGTCGACGAGTTGGTACCCCGGGAGCACGTTCGGCATCGCGCCGACGTCACAGGTTCCCTGGACGTTGTTCTGCCCGCGGAGCGGGTTGACGCCCGTTCCGGGGCGACCGAGGTTGCCCGTAACCAGCGCGAGGTTGATCTCGTTTTGGACGTTGTCGACCCCGCAGGCGTGCTGGCTCATGCCCATGCCGGTGAAGATCGCGGCGTTGTCGGCGGTCGCATACGCCTCCGCCGCTCGCTCGATGTCCTCGAGCGGGACGCCGCAAGTTTCGGCGGCCGCCGCCACGTCGAAGTCCGCGAGTGTTTCCTGGAGGTGTTCGAACCCCTCCGTCCGTTCGGCGATGAACTCCTCGTCGATCCAGCCGTTATCCAGTACCGTTTTGAGGACGACGTTCAAAAGCGGAATGTCGGTCCCGGGGTTTAACTGCAGGTGGATGTGACGGTCGGTATCGTCGATCTGGAACGATCGGGTCGTCTTGTTGGCGTGTGGATCGACCTGGACGACGGTCGCCCCGTCGAGGACCGCCTGTCGGAAGTACTGGCTGTTTGCGATCGGGTGTTGTTCGGCGGGGTTGGATCCTTGAATCCAGAAGACGTCGGCCTCTTCCCGGAGGTCCCGCATGCTGTTTGTCATCGCACCAGCGCCCAGGCTCGTCCGGAGCGCCCAGACGGTGGAGGCGTGACACATTCGGGTACAGTTGTCGACGTTGTTCGTCCCGTATCGACGGGCCAGTTTCTGCAGGAGGTAGTTCTCCTCGTTCATCACCTTCGAGGAGCCGTAAAACCCCATCGCGTCGGGCCCGTGTTCCTCGCGGATCCGCTCCATCTCCTCGACGACGCGAGTGTACGCTTCCTCCCACGTCGCCGATCGGAACCTGCCGTCCTCTTTGATCAGCGGTTCGGTCAGGCGATCCTCGTGATCGACGACTTCGGTCGCCGCGCCTCCTTTGATACAGATTCGTCCCTCGTTGACCGGGGCGTCGGCCCACGGTCGGAACTGCATGTCGCCCGGTTCGTCGCCCGGTTGGACCATGATCCCACACCCGACGCCACAGTACGGACAGATCGTCTTTACTGGCTCTCGATTTTCACTTGACATTGGTTACGGTCACCATCGTAATTCTCCAGTAGAACTGTGGTCCCCAATCGCATGAATCTTACTGACAACCGTCACAGTATTGGACCGACGAGACGCCGACACACGCTCGTCCGGCGACGGGGACACGTTCGTCAGTGGGGGATCGACGACGGGGAAACGTTCACCTGTCGGAGCGTCGTATCGACGGCCGATGGAACTCTCTCGGTCGATCGTCGAAACCAAAGCCAGCGAGTACGCGGAAG
>JBNJFV010000074.1:0-11616 GCA_051747145.1 Halobacteriota archaeon | reverse complement strand
CCGCGTACGTCGTCGGCGATCGTTCGCAAAACAGAAACCGTGCGCTCGGCCGGCTCGAACGTCCCGCTTGCGTCCTGCGTTTGATCCCACTCGATACCCGCAGCTTCGAGCGCATCAACGGCTCCAAGATCGTCGAACGCCGCACTGGCTCTCTTGGTGTCGTCCCCGTCGTCCGCGGTGGTCGGCCGTTCGGTACCCCGTCCGGTGGACGCCTCGTCACTCACGTGTCTCCCACCTCACGTCGACGAACGATCCCGACGTTGTTCGCGACACGCTCGGTCAGCGATCCGAACGCGTCAGCGGTTGCAGAATCCTCCCGGAGGACGATCGGTTCGCCGCCGTCACCGCCCGTTCGGACGGCCGGATCGAGCGGAATGCCGCCGAGGAACGGGAGGTTCTCCTCGTCGGCGAACGCTTCGCCGCCGCCGGACCCGAACACGTCGTGGACGCTCCCGCAGTCCGGACACCTGAACCCGGACATGTTTTCTGCGATTCCGAGCACGTTCGTCTGGTGTTTGCCGAACATCCGAAGGCCCTTTCTCGCGTCGTCGAGGGCGACCTCCTGTGGTGTCGTGACGATCACCGCGCCCGTCAACGGAAGCGTTTGCAGCACCGTGAGTTGGGTGTCGCCAGTTCCCGGCGGGAGATCCAAAATCATGTAATCGAGCGATCCCCACTCGACGTCTTCGACGAGCTGTGTGAGCAGCTTGTGCACCATCGGGCCGCGCCAGATGACCGGATCGTCCGGCCCGACCAGGAAGTCCATACTGATCAGCTTGATGCCGTACCGCTCCGGTGCGATGATCGTTCCTTCTTCTGTCGCCTGTGGTCGATCCTCCGAGCCGATCATTCGCGGGACGTTCGGCCCGTACACGTCCGCGTCGAACAGGCCGACGCGGGCACCGAGATCCGAAAGGCCTGCGGCGAGGTTGACCGCCACGGTCGATTTCCCGACGCCGCCCTTGCCGGAGGCGACGGCGATGACGTTTTCGACTCCTGGGAGGACGTCCTCGGATGGATCGATCGACGATGGGATCTTCGCGTTCAGTTCGACCTCGTATCCGGTATCGGATAGCGCTTCGCGCACCGACGACGCGAGTTCGGTTTCGTGTGGCGAATACGGAGCACCCAGCGCCAACGAGATCCGAAGGACGTCGTTGTCGTCGTCCACCTCGATCGCATTCAGGAGACCCAGCGAAACGATGTCGTCGTTCAGATCCGGATCCTGTACCGATCGGAGTCGATCGGAGACGGCCTCTTTATCCATGCGTACAGTTCGGGGACTCCGCGAAATAAGGATTGTTGTGTCCGTACCACGACGCTGCGCTCATCCGTCGATTCGCGTCCCCGGGGCGTCACCATCGAGAAACGACCCGAGATCGTCCGGTCCGAAGACGAACGCGGGCGCACCGAGATCGACGAGTTCGGAGACTTTTCCGGCCATGCCGCCGCTGACGTCTGTCGTCTCGCTGGCACCGACGTAGGGGGCGACTGCCTCGAAGGAGTCGATCGACTCGATCACCGCGCCCGAATCGTCGAGTACGCCCGGAACGGTCGAACAGATGCCGACTCGATCGGCACCGAGGTCGTCTGCGATCGACGTCACGATCTCGTCGCCACTGAGGACGGTCACTCCCTCTCCCTCGTGGGCGATGACGTCTCCGTGGACGACCGGCAGGAATCCTTCTTCGAGCAGTCCCTCGATCCCCGCCGTCGACAGTGTGAGTGTCCCGCCAGCCGATCGGCGTGCGAACGAAAGCGGGTGCACCGGCAGCGCGGGGACGGATCGCTCGTGCAGGGCCTCCAGCACTTCGCGGTTCAATCGCGTCATCGCTTCGTGAACGGCGAACGCGCCGTCGACGTCCCGGGAGCCGCTCGTCGTCGAGATGTCGGCCGCCGCGGCGTGGACGTGGCCGAAACTCCCGCCGCCGTGAACGAGCACCAGCGACCGACCCGTAGCGATCGCCGTTGCGATCGAATCCGCCGCGGCCGAAAGCGCCGGTTCGTCGATCGTTTCGGGGGTCTGTTTGTCCGTGATAACGCTGCCGCCCAGTTTCAGTACCGTCACCATCTACGGCTCCTCCACACGGACGCCGTCGAACGACAGTTCCGCGCGGAACGCCTCCACGCAGCCGGGGGTAAACCGAAGCCCCGTTCGCGTCTCCGGCGTGGAATCGAGGGCGACGATACAGCCGCCGCCGCCCGCCCCGGTCAGCTTTGCGCCGTGTGCGCCGGCCTCGCGGGCCGCCCACACCATCGAATCCAGCGATCGCGAGGAGACGCCAAGCGCCGAGAGCAGCCCGTGATTGAAATTCATGAGTTCGCCAAGCGACTGCAGAAGCTGTGGACTGGGCGCACCTGTGGGGTCTGCGTCCGCAAGCAGCGTCTCCCCGTGACGGACGATGTCCCCGATCGACTCGACGGTGTCGGCCGCGAAGTCGTACTCGTCTTTCAGCGACCGGACGCCCGAGACGAGTTCTCCGGTGTCGCCCGCGCCGCCGTCGAATCCGACGACGATCGGTAGCCTCGGCGTCTCGATCGTTCGACAGTCGTCGCCTTCGACCCGAACCGCCCCGCCCATGGTCGAACAGAACGTATCCGCGCGCGAGGCCTGTCCGTCCTGTACCTCGAACTCCGCGCGGTAGGCGCGATCGGCCAGTTCCCGGGGCTCAAGCGGAGCGTCCACCGATCGGGTTGCGGCGTCGATCGCAGCGACGACGACCGCCGCAGACGATCCCAACCCCGCTCCGAGCGGAATCTCGCTTTCGATCGAGACGTCGAAGCCTGCGGTCGGCATATCCGCGGCCGATCTCGCCTGCCTGACGGCGGCGTCGATGTACCCCATTGCGGCTTCCAGTAACGTGGAGGGCACGTCGACGTCCGGCCGCTCGGTCGTCGAGCCGCTGTATTCGACGACGAATCCGTCCAACGAGAGGTCCGTCGCTTCGACGCGGATGTGATCGTCCGCACGCGGTTCGACCCGAACCGTCGCGCGCCGCTCGATCGCACAGGGGACGGCCGGTTCCCCGTACACCACCGCGTGTTCCCCGAAGAGATACACCTTGCCCGGGGCGCTCGAAACAGTCATACGGAGGAATCGACACGGAGCGTTAGGTACCTTTCGAGAGCGTTTCCGGTGGAGTTCGTGGAGCTGTCGATCGATGCAACAAGGATTATATACCCTTGCGTCCGTTTACCACGGACGTGGTGAGTCGACGGCGCTGTCCGGCGGTACATCACAGACGGGGAGGAGGGGAATGTACGCGCGGTCCACACCCGTGGACCTGCCGTTCGATCGGGTTCGCTCGACGCGCATCACTTTAGTTGCACAGTGCGTACCACGCGTATGCTCCACGTGCAGTCGATCGATCACGTCGCGTCGGCGTGGTCCGATCATACAGCCGCCGTCGATCGATTCGAGGCGGCCGGCGTTTCGACCCGTTTCGGCGGCGAACACGCGGACGGAACGACGCAGATGTCGATCGTCCCGTTCGCCGACGGCTCGTATCTGGAACTCATCGCGCCCACCCCGGAGACGGCTCCCGGAGAGACGGTTCGGTGGCCCGATCACGTCAGCGGCGACGCCGGTCCGTGCGCGTGGTGCGTCGACGTCGACGACGTCGTCGGTGCGGCTAAATCGGCAATCGACGCCGGTGAACCCGTCGTTGGGCCACAGCAGGGAGGCCGAAGCCGCCCCGACGGCGTCGAGATCGAGTGGGACGAGCTGTTCGTCGGCCCGACTGCCGATCGGCACGCGCTACCGTTTTACGTGCGCGATCGGACGCCTCGATCCTATCGGGTCCCCCCTGCGTGGCAGCATTCGGGACCGATTCGTGGCATCGACGAGGTCGTGATCGCTGTCGACGACCTCCACTCGTGGCTGGATCGGTTCACGCGCCTCTTTCGGCTCCCATCGCCGATTCGGACGACCGACGATCGCCTCGACGCGCAGATCGCGGTCGTTCCCGGCTACCCTCTCTCGATCGCCACGCCTCGATCTACGGCGTCGCCGCTCGCCGAACGACTCGATCGATATCCGCCGGGACCGGCAGCCTGTCTGTTCGGCGTCGAGTCGATCGACGCGGCCGTGCGCGCCTACGATCTCGCTGCACCGACCACGTTCGGTGACCGGCGCGTGGCGTGGTTTGCGGGCGAGCTCGGCGATCGATTCGGCGTCGTCGAAACGGGCGAATAGGCGTCGTCGAAACGGACGAATAGGCGTCGTCGAAACGGACGAATAGGCGTCGTCCGACTACGTGGATGTCGCCACACGAGTACGGACGCTGAAGAATACTGCTCCGGACGCGTTCGATCGTCGACGATTCGAGCCGATCGATTCGACGGTCGGTGGATTGAATCGAACGATCGATTACAGTTCGGCCTCGAAATCCTCGAGTGCGAAGACCGTTCCGGCGTTGCGGCGATCGAGCGTCTCGTTGGCCAACAGCCAGTAGACGACCGACAGCGCGCGACGACCCTTGTTGTTCGTCGGGATGACCAGATCGACGTTCGATACCTGGTTGTTCGAATCGCACATCGCGATGACCGGAATGCCCACGGTGATCGCCTCTTTGACCGCCTGGGCGTCGCCGATCGGGTCGGTGACGACCACGACGTCCGGTTCGATGTACCCCGCGTAGTTCGGATTCGTCAGCGTTCCGGGGATGAACCGACCGGTTCGGGCCCGCGCGCCGATCGCGTCGGCGAACTTCTCCGCCGGGAAGCGACCGTACTGTCGCGAGGAGGTCACGAGGATCTGTTCGGGATCGTAGTTCGCAAGGAAGTCAGCGGCCACGCGGATGCGCCTGTCTGTCTGACTCACGTCCAACACGTAGAGTCCGTCGTCACGGACGCGGTGGATGAACCGTTCCATGTCCTTTGTCTTCTGCTGGGTCCCGATGTGGACACCGGCCGATAGGTAGTCCTCTACGGGAATGAGCAGGTCCGCCTCGTCGTCGGGCATGACGTCCTCGTCGAAGGCGGGGCCGGTCGCGTCGGCCTCTTCGGTCGCGGCCTCGTCGGCCGTCGGCTGTTCGTCCTCGGAGGCGGCCTCCTCGGCCTCCTCGTCGGCGGGTGATTCCTCGTCTGCGTCCACGTCGGGATCGGCCGCCGGCTCCGCGCCGGCGTCGGCCACGTCGGCCGCCTCGTCGATCTCCTCGGACGCGGTTTCCAGTGCGTCGTTATCGTTTTCGCTCATACTGCGTCTCCTGCGATTCTGATGAGTTCGTTCAGTTTGGCTGTGCGCTCGCCGCCGACCGCCCCGGTCTTGATGAACGGGGCGGCTGTCGCGACGGCAAGATGTGCGATCGTCGTATCTTCTGTCTCGCCGGACCGGTGTGAGACGACTGTCTCGTACCCGTTTCGCCGGGCGAGTTCGATCGCGTCGAAGGCGTCGGTGAGGGTACCGATCTGGTTCGGCTTGATCAGGATGCTGTTTGCCGCACCGCGTTCGATCCCCTCGGTGAGACGATCCGTGTTCGTCACGAACAGGTCGTCGCCACAGACGAGCGTGCGATCGCCCACGCGATCGGTAAGCTCCGCGAAGGCCTCGTAGTCGTTCTCGTCGAGAGGATCCTCCACGTAGACCAGATCGTACTCGGTGACGAGCGATGCGACGTAGTCGATCTGCTCGTCGACGGTCTTTTTGTCGTCGCCGTATCGATAGACCCCCGCGTCGGGATCGTACAGTTCGGCGGCGGCCACGTCGAGGCCAAAGCCGATCTCGAATCCAACCTCGGCTGCGACGGTATCGACCGCCGATTCGACGATTTCGAACGCTTCGGCGTCCGACACCGCGGGTGCCCACGCGCCTTCGTCGCCTTTCGCGGCGGGGATGTCCCGCTCTGCGAGGATATCGGCGACCGTTGCGTGAACCCGTGCGTTCGCGAAGACGGCCTCCGAAACGCTCGGGGCACCGATCGGGGCGGCGAGGAACTCCTGTATGTGCGTCGCGTCCGCAGCGTGTTCGCCGCCACCGACGACGTTCCCAAGCGGAATCGGGAAGTCGGCACCTCGGAACGTACCGCCGAGGTGTTGATACAGCGGCGCACCGAGCACGTCTGCGCCGGCCTTCGCGGCTGCCATCGAGATTGCGACCGCGCTGTTGGCGCCGATCTCCGAGAAGTTCCCGGTTCCGTCGGCCGCTTTGAGCGCCGCGTCGACCTCCCGTTGGTTCCCGGCAAAGACCGCGTCTACGAGCCGGGGCACGGCGTGCTCGCGGGCGGCGGCGATCGCCTCGCCGGCCGGTAGTTCGATCGCCTCGTATTCGCCGGTGGACGCACCAGACGGTGCCGCCGCACGGCCGAAGCCACCGGATTCGGTGAGTACGTCAGCTTCGACGGTCGGGTTCCCACGCGAATCCAGAACGCGACGGAGCGATACGGCACTGATCTGCGTCATCTACCGACCCTCGCGATTGACCGTAAATGGCAGGACGCCGGCGTCGTACTCCTCTGCGGCGATCAATATCGGTTCGCTCTGTTCGGTGTCGATCAGGACCGGTGCCCCGTAGGACACCTGCAGCGCTCGCGCGCCGAGGATTCGTGCCTTCTCGTACCGGTTGTATGCTCCCTTCATTGATACGGTGAGACGACGTCGACGAGGTCTGTGTGCGATACCATCATCCGCCGGCAACAGTGTCGCGTCACGCCAAGATCGTCGAGCACCGCCGCTGGGTCCTCGTTCCCCTCTCGGGCGCGTGCATCGAACTCCTCGTAGTGTTCGGCGATCACGTTACCGCACGTGAAACACCGGACGGGTATCATCATAGCTGAATCACCTCAGCGGTAGGACTTCTGATAGCGTGCACGCGCACCCGGTCCGCCCCACTTTTTGGGCTCGGACTGTCGGACGTCGTTGACGAGCAACGATCGATCGAACGACATGTAGGCGTCGCGGAGTTCCGCGTCCTGCAGGTGTTCGACGAGTCCGCGGGCGAGCGCCGTTCGGACGGCGTCGGCTTGCCCGCTAAACCCGCCACCGTTAACGGTGACGTCGATGTCGACCCGACTGCGCAGATCCTCGCCCGCAATGCGGAACGGTTCGAGCATCTTCAGACGTGCCAGTTCCGGTTCGACCAGCTCGACCGGCTGGGAGTTGATACGGACGCGACCCTCGCCATCGCGCACCGTTGCGCGGGCGACAGCCGTCTTCTTCTTACCGCTCGTGTTCGTTACCATGTTACCTTCGCTCCCAGGTTCTGTGAGACCTCACCGAGTGAGGTGAACTTGATGTTCGAAAGCCGATCCAGCGAGGTACCTTCTAGAACTTCGCCGTCCTCGTCGTAGGGGTTTCCGAGGTAGACCCGGACGTTCGAGAACGCCTCGCGGCCGCGGTCGGTCTTGTACGGGACCATGCCACGAACCGATCGCTTGAAGATTCGGTCCGGTCGCTTCGGATAGTACGGTCCCCGATCGGAGCCAAGCTCCGCGCGTTTTCGGTACGTCGCCATCGTCGCTTCCTTGTTGCCGGTGATCACGGCGGCCTCGGCGTTGACGATCGCAACGCGATCGCCATCGAGCGCCATCTGTGCGACTTCGCTCGCGACGCGTCCGAGGATGCAGTCTCGGGCGTCGACGATGACGTCCGCGTCGAACTCTGCGAGACTCATCGGATCACCCGTACGTTCGATCCATCGGGGTTCTGTTCGGTAAGCTGTTCGAGCGTCATCGCGTCGCCGACCTGTTCGATCTTCTTTCGAGCCGTAGACGAGAAGTCCACCGCCGCGACGGTGACGTTTTTCTGGAGCACGCCACTCCCCAGCACCTTGCCGGGAACGACGACGGTTTCGTCTTCCTGTGCGTACCGCTCGATGCGACCGAGGTTGACTTCCGCGTGGGTGCGCCGTGGCTTTTCGAGACGGGTCGCGACGTCCGCCCACACTGGGGTTTCGGACTCGCTCGACACCGTCTTCAGATCGGAGATGAGACGCTGTAATCTCGGATTCGTCTTGTTACTACTCATGCTGATGTAACCTCCTGAGAGAAAACGGAGTGCAGGGAGCAGGATTTGAACCTGCGGACCCCTATGGGACAGCGCCCTGAACGCTGCGCCGTTGGCCAGACTTGGCTATCCCTGCACGCACTCCGTGGTACCGCACGCCCCGTAAAACCACTTTCGATCCACCGTCCTGTGGCCGATCGATCGCACACGTCGACAGTCAGACGGCGACCGCTCTCAGGGGCGTCACCGCCGTGCTGTCGTGGGTGTGTCTCGTGTTGTGTTCGGGGCATTGTTCGTTCGAGTGTTATACTGCGACTGCCTGTTTCAGTTCGTCCGCGCGATCGCCGATCGATTCGGCGGCGCGATCGACCAGTTCCGCCACCGAGAGCGAGCCGTCCGTCTCCACGTGGAAGACGAACGCCCCGGGGACGTCCGTGACTGCGAGCTCCTTGCCCGGATATCGCTTCGTGAGGTCGTGATCGAACTCGCTCGTCGGAACGAGTTCGCCATCCTCGGTTTCGATAACGCCTCGGAGGATCTGCGGTTCCTCGTCGTCGAACTCGCCGAGATCGCCGACGACCTCGACGCGTTGGAGGTGTCGATAGCCGACAGCGACGCCTCCTTGGTGTTTGGCGTGTTCCTTCCCGCGATCGAGCACCGCTTCCGCTTCGAACTCGAGCCGTTGGCCGGCGTTGAGTTTGATGATCGGGATGTTGTCGTCCGCCGGCTCGACGAGGTCGTCCGAGGAGACGATATCGCCCGAGTAGGCGGTCGCCGGCCCCTCGACGTCGAGGGCGACCGTGACCGTGTCACCGATCTCGTAGTCGGAAAGCGGTGTCGTCAACGGAACGAGCCCGAGACGGAGCGCGATCATCTCGTCGAACATCACAGACGAGTTCTCGACGAACCGCACCGTGTCGATCGACAGCGTCGGAACGTCTGCGATCATCGCTCGTCGGATCCCGTTGGCAAACGCCGGCGTGAGACCCCGCACGAGAAAGCGTGCGCTCCGGTCGCCGCGTTCGACGAACTCGACGTCGTATTCGGCTGTCATGATGTATCAGACCCGCTTGTTTTTCGGCGCACGGGTCCCGTCGTGTGGGACCGGTGTGACGTCTTCGATGCGGCCGATCTCGATGCCAGCACGCGCGAGCGCTCGGATCGTCGCTTGCGCGCCGGGGCCGGGCGATTTGTTCCCGTTCCCGCCGGGGCCGCGAACGCGGACGTGGAGGCCGGTGATACCGGCGTCTTTGGCCTGTTCGGCGACCGTGTCGGCCATCTGCATCGCCGCGTACGGCGACGCTTCGTCTCGGTTCTGTTTCACCACTGATCCACCGGAGGATTTGACGATCGTCTCCGCTCCGGTCTGGTCTGTGATCGTGATGAGCGTGTTGTTGAACGACGCGTACACGTGGGCGATTCCCCACTTGTCGTCGGTTGATTCACTCATTGGTAGTTACTCCTGTGCCTCCGCGCGCTCGGGGTGGAGTTCGTCCGAGAGCGGGCTCGTTTCGTCGAATGCGACGGTGTCCTCCTCGGTGACCGCCATCTTCTGGGACGGCGCTCGAACGCGTGCGCCATCGACGGTCACGTGACCGTGAACGATGAACTGACGGGCCTGCCGTGGGGTACTCGCAAGTCCCTTCCGGTAGGCGATCGTCTGCAAGCGACGTTCCAGGATGTCGGTCACGTCCAGCGAGAGCACCTCGCTGATCTGTTCGTTCTCGCCAAGGATGCCGAACCGGCGTAGCCGGTTCAGAAACGCCGCACCGTCCTCCGCTGCGGCGTCAATGTCACCCTGGGCGTTGCCGATGAGGCGGCGTGCCTCGCGTCGGATACTTCGAAGCTCCGATTGGGCCCGCCAGAGCTCCTCTTTGTTCTTGAGACCGTAGCGTCCGAGCAGGTCGTGCTCTTCTGCGATCCGACCGCCCTGGAACGGGTGGTTCGGGGTCTCGTAGTTTTTGGTGTTCTTTCCGGTCGTCATTCGTCTTCACCCGCCGCTTCCTCTGCGGCCGCTTCCTCGCGGATTTCTTCGACGTTGACACCGATCGTCCCCTCGGTTCGGCCGGTGGACTTCGTTCGCTGTCCACGGACTTTCTGTCCGCGCTGGTGGCGGACGCCCTTGTAGGAGTTGATCATCTGCATCCGGTTGATATCTTGCGTGCGTTGCTGGTTGAGATCCGAGCCAACGACGTGGTCTGCGTCCCCGGTATAGAAGTCCTTCTGCCGGTTGACCATCCACTCTGGCACGTGGTCTGTGAAGTTTTCGACGACGTCGACGACCGCGTCGATTTCGTCGTCTTCGAGTCGCCCGAACGTTGCCGTTCGATCGACGCCTGCGGCGTCGGCGACGATTCGTGCCGTCCGCTGGCCGATCCCATTCATGTCGGTGAGACTGCGCTCTACCGTCTTCGTCCCGTCGAGATCGGTCGTCCCGATCCGAACGAAGTAACGGAGGTTGTCCTCCTCCTCCGGCGAGCCGTCCTGTGGTTCTTCTGCACTCATGGCTAATCTGTGATGAGCGAGCGTTGCGGCGGGGATTCGAACCCCGGGGGCATTACGCCACTGAGTTAGCAACCCAGCGCCTTGGGCCAGGCTTGGCTACCGCAACTCGCGTGTATCGTCGCCCTCTCGGACTCGGGACCCGTCGCCCCTACATGTACTGCATGCTGAGGAACTCGTCTGCGTTACTTAAACATCACGGAAGGCGGACGTCCTGCGTGTGGTTGCCACGGTCGACGCACCGGTCCGATTTCGATCGAGTATCGGTGCCGGTGTCGAGGGGGCGATCGAATTCGATTCCTGAGTCAAATGATCGATCGCCCGTCGATGTCGAGTGGTCGATCGCCTGTCGATGTCGAGTGGTCGATCGTCCGTCGATAGTGAAAGACCAATCGAGGATTCGGACACTCCTCACCGCCGAAGATACGTAATGTCACGAGTGAGTTCGTATCCCTTCGGCACGCCGACGATCGACAGGCAGTCGTGACACAGCGGTTTGACGATCGAGACGCCTTTCTCGAGCGTGACGGCGTCTTCCAACGGGATGAACTCCGCACATCGGCTACACTCTATCTGATTGTCGTCCGTTATGTTCACGGGCGTTCTTCAGTGGACCGCATATAAATTGCTTCGATCGGTGGCACCCCCGTATCGGTTTGTGGACGATCGGTTACTCGTCGAACGATAGTCACCGATCTGACGTTTCGAAATCGGTTCGTTTCGACGCGATATCGGTATCTCAGCCCACGAGCGGGGAATCCGTTCGTGACCGTTGTTCGTGCTCGTGGATTCGGATCGCGTTTGTGGGTTTGGATCTGGTCGGTGACTGCTGTTCGCGTTCGTGACGGTCAATCCTGCGTGGACGAATGATTATCCCCGGCTGGGGCGTCTGTTCGTCTTGAGGTGTCCTCCGGTGACTCCAACGAAACTCACACCACGGCTCCAAAAACGGAAAGCGGCCCTCGATTCGATTCCACCCTTCGACCGATCGATCGAGGCCGGTACCCTCCAGATCACCCGCCGGTTTCGCGGCCTCACGATCGACCAGGCGATGCGGTATCTCGAATCGCTCGGGGGCACCCGGGGCGATGACGCCGCGATCGAAGGCGACGGATGGCGTGCGGACCTGTCCGCTCGCAAAGTCCCCGTGGGCCCGTCGTACCGTCTCACCGA
>JBNJFV010000073.1:0-11661 GCA_051747145.1 Halobacteriota archaeon | reverse complement strand
ACGTAGTCACTGATGTCGTGAAACGTGATCACCCGTCCGATCGTTCGGTTTCGGACGTTCGAAATCCGAGTGACGACGACGTCGTACTGTTTGGTACCGGTTTCGGTGCGTATCGACAACGGCCTCGACAGCGAACCATCGGCCGGCAACCGATCGTACTCCGGGATAATCTCTGCTGCGGGGGTTCCGAGTATCCCATTCGGCGAGACACCGACTGTCTTTTGAATCCGATCGTTCACGTCGACCACGTTGTCGTTGCCGTCGACCACGACTGCACCCTCCTGCATCTGTTCGAACATGAGCCGTGGTGCGCGCAGGGTGGGTGACGGACTCGTTCCGAGGAGTCGAAACCGAGTGAACGCCCCGAGATAGGCGATCCCAGAGATAGAGAATGCGACTGGTGTCGGATCGACGCCGAACGTCTGGATCACGTCGGCGAGGTAGAGTGCGTTACTCGCCCACGGGGCGAGCGTCCCGACGAGAAGTGCGACACTTTGACCACGGAATGGAAGGGTATCGCTCCAGACTAGCTCTAAAATTGGGATACTCCCGAGCAACCCCAGCAAGTAGGTGTACCCGGCGATCACCCAGTACCACGGACCGACCGTGTGACTGAGTCGGAGGGTGCCGTTCTGTTCGACGAGTACAGACTCGACGTACAGCAACTCGTGGAACTCACCCGTCAGTGCGAGTCCCACAGTAATGACTGGGATTACGGACGCCAGCCCGACGTATCGAGGTCGGACGTAGTAGTCTCGACCGGTGTATTCCAGGGCGAAAAGCAGCCACGCGACCGGAATGACGACGACGCCGAACCACGAAATACTCACCCAGAGCATCTTCGCGTCGAGGGTCGTCGCCCTGAGCTGAAAAATCAAAAACGTCGACCACCAGCTTTGTCCGGCCAGCATTACGACGAGCGGAAGTGCGCCGGGTTCGTACCGTTCGCGCCACGCGATGAGGGTTGCAGCTACGCCGACGGCAACCGTCACCAGTAACACCGGAACCATCGGGATCGTGGTAACCACGGATACGAGTGACTTGCATCCCACATACATCAAACAAACGCTATGAGTTACAAATTTGAGATGATTGGTGGTTGCAATTATGACCGTATTGACTCGATTCGAGTCCCGCCGCGATCGAAACGGTGTCCGTTCAGTTCACAGCGTGATCGAAACGGTGTCCGTTCAGTTCACAGCGTGATCGAAAGGACAACGAACGTACTGACGGCAAGCACGTACTGCGATTCCGCGGCGATCGTGATCTGTCCGTCGTCCTCGATGCGACCGAGCAAACTAATCACGCCGAGTAAGTAGACGAGTCCGACGAGTATCGAGACGGCGAGGAGCGCTGTCAGGTATCCACTGGCGGTGGCGTATCCGGTGAGCACGATCGTACCGAGCGTAAATCCATACAGCACGCGTCGGGTGCCGTGAACGCCGAAGACGGTCGGTATCGTCGAGACACCGATTTCTCGATCGCCCTCGACATCGCGCACGTTCGGGATTTCAGTGTTGATGATCGTTCCGAGGAAAAAGAATGCGAACACGAACCCGACGGCGGGCGTGAGTGTTGCATTTGCGAACGCGAGCGGGAGAACCGTCAGCGTTATCGCCCACGCGAGGGCGACGACGATGGTATTGAGAAACAGGATGTCTTTGAGGCGACGGCAGTACGTACTCGTCGCTGCGAACCAGTGTGAGGCGTACAGCACCCAGAAGACGCCGGGAAGCAACGCGATCACCAGTGCGAGCGGCCCACCGAACACGGACACCGCAACCGCGATCCCGTAGGCGATCGACGCCAGGAGGTAGAGCGTGTCTTTGTGTTTCCTGACGAAGGCCGACTGTGCGGGCTTTGTCAGCTCGTCAGTGTCGATGTCGGCCACCCGATCGTTCGCGTACACCGAAAAAGTGATCAACCCGACGACGAGCGGCGCGGGGCTCAGTGGTAGCGAGAGGATGTGCATGACCAGCGCGACCTGAATCATCGCGATGATCGCGAGGTACGCCGAACTGTAGCGCAACACGTCGTAGGTTCGTCCGCAGGTAGTTGTTAGCCAATCGAGGGCAGTACTGTTCGTCCGGTACGTCGTTCCTGTGTGTTCCGGCAGGGGGTTCGTTTCACTAGACATGGGTGAATGTGACAACTGAGAGTGTCAGGATCCGACATCCGCGCCGTCACGGGTGCCCGTTCTCAGAGTGGCCACTTAATCGGACGCCCCGACTGCCGGCGTGGACTGTGACACTCCCACCGGCCGTTCGTGGAACCTACGTACCCTCCGACTCGGCGTCTGCGCTCCGTTTGACGTACTGCATCGGACCGGTCGCCGAAAGCGTTCCCGTCACGTCCGCGCCCTCGTGAACGACCAACTCGCCGGCGGTTACGTTTCCCCGGACCGTCGAATCCGGATAGAGCGTGACGGTTCCGTCCGACGTGACGTTGCCGACGATTTCGCTGTCGGAGCCGACTGTGACGTCGCCGTCGGTTGCGTTCAACCCCCCGAAGATCGTGTTTCGCTCGCCGACGGCGATCGACGTCGCGTTGATGTTTCCGTGAATGCGGCACTCGTTCCCGATCGTCGCCGGCGTTTCGACCAGCCAGCGATCGTCCGAAACCTCCGAGTCGGCCGGGATAGTGACCGGGTCGACCTCCTCAACGTCGTCTCCAGCCAGTGCGGAGGCGAACTCCTCTGCGGCGTCCGCGTCACCGAGCCGTAACAGATGCGACAGGACGATGAAATAAAACAGGTAGACTGGAAGCGGGTTGCGGATGACGATCCACCCGTTCGCCTCGAACCCCTCCGCGATATCCACGTCGTCGCCCACGTCGAGGTCGCCGGAGACGAGCAACCGCCCGTCAATCTCGACGCGCTCGCCGACGTACGCGTCAGCGCCGACGAGCACGCTCCCGTCGACGGTGCAGAACGTATCGAGCCGGCAGTCGGCGTCGGCTTCGATGCTCCCGCCGATCGAGACGCCCTCGCCCGCGGCGATCGTTCGACCCCGTATTCCGAACTCGACGTCGCTGTCGCGGCCGATGAGGACGTCTCCGGCGGTCACGACGTCGTGTTCTTCGACGGTCGTGCCGTCCGGAATCTGGAGTTCATCGAGCGGGTCGACGCGGGATGACACAACACGAGTCAGTGCACCGGAGGTTAATAAACAGTCCGGGAACTGTCTCTCACTGGAAGGGAGTACGTCGTCCTCGAACCGCAGGATTCACCCATCACGCGGTCAAATACGTCCGCCATGCGTCGACAGGTCGTCATCGCGGTCGTCGTCGTGGGGGTCGCGTTCGTCTTCGTCGGCGGCCCCTCGCTTTTTGTGTCCCCCTCGACCAGCGACATCGCGCCGGAAACAGATCGGACGCCGGAGATCGTCTCCTTCGAGGACTCCGACAGCGGCTTTTGGCCGTATCTCAACGCGCGCAAATCGTTCGAAAAGCAAAGCCCGATCAACGTGGTCGTCCGCGGAGACGTCGACGAGATCATCCGCCTGTTGTCTGAGGACGGTGACTGGGAGGAACTCGACGAGGAGGAACCCCACGCCGATTCGGGGACGTACGCCGTCGCAGCCGACGACCACCTCCAGGCGACGCCGACCGAATGGGGGGAAACGACCGGCGCGACACGGTACGCGTGGGTCGATCCCGGTCCCGACGGTGACGGGTACTGGGTACCCGAGACGATGCAGGTTCACGACGGGGAGTACTACGGCCACCGAGTTCACGTTCGAATGTACGAGGCGCCGATCGCGGACGATCGGTGGGTGGCGATGCAAGCACACTCGGAGCACTTCGACTGGTTCACCCTCAGACACCGCGTCGACGGCGTCGAGTCGGCCCAGTTGGCGATCGAATCCGATCTGATGGCGCTTTCGAGCGTCGACTCACATCACGACGTCCGTCGGATCAACCTCGACAACTCGGGACCCTCGGATGCCGACGGCTGGGCCACCGTCGTCGATCTCCTCGGATTCGTGTCGCTTCCGGTACTTTTCGGCCTCCTGGCCGGGGATGGGATACCCGCTTGCGTGACCGAGCGGGTATCCAACCAACTGTCGGATCGCGATCGGCGACGGATCGGGGCAGTCACCGATCGGATCGAACCGGGGCATCTGATCCTGTCTGCGACGGTACTCACGCTCGTGCTCGGTGTGCGTGTGCTCGGGATCGGGATCGAACGTTCTATCGACGCGTTCACGATGCACATGATCGCGGCACTGTTGTACCCGGTACTCGCACTCGGCCTACCGATTTCCACGTACGCAATCGCAAGCAGACTCGAGCGACGGATCGATGCGGCGATCACCGCGTCGATGTCGCTTTCGATCGCCTTTTGGCTCGACTACGGTGCGCTCGGGGTCGACACGTTGCCGATCGACGTCGTCGCCCAGCGAATTCTCGTGGTCGTCACGCTCGGAATGATCGCCGCTGGTGCGGCCAAGCGATCGACACGGGACACACGGTGGAACGAACTGCTCGTCAGTGGCGTCGTGTTGTGGACCGTCGGTTTGAGTGCGACGCTTTTTGGATACCTCTGAGGAGATCGCTATCGGATCGAAACACCGCGATTTCGCGCGATCGACCAGCGAAAATCCCGAACTATTTCACTCCTGACACGGTAGTTCGCGTATGACCGTTCTTTCGTTCGACGAAGCGGGCGTCGACGTCGTCTTCGAGGGCACCGAGTTCAGACTCGAAAAGTCGCTCATCGAGGAGGCGACCGAGAAACCGTACACGGACGTCACCGATCACGAGGTCCTCCAGATAATCGAACGCGAACCCGAACTGACGAGCGAACCGCGTCGAATCGGTGACATTATCCGATCGTAACCGATCAATCCCGGTTATTATGACTGTCGAGATGATAGAATTAGCTATGGCAGAGCGCATACTGATCCCGTTCGAACTACCGGATCCCGAACCGCTGTCAGACGTGCTGGTCGACGACATTGCTTCGTTGGAGATCGTTGTCCTGGGGTATTACCCCGTCCCCGAGCAGACGCCACCGGAGATGGCGCGCGAACAGTTTATCGACGAGGCGAAACGGGCTGTTGGTCAGCTTGCAGACGAACTCGACGCCGCGGGTGCGACGGTGACGACGCGTATCGTGTTCGGAAAGAACAGAGCAGACGCGATCGACCAGATCGCGCGCGAGGAAGACTGCGTCGCCGAATTGGATCCCGCACCGACAGATCAGATCCGCCGGATCCTGGTTCCGATACCGGACGTTGCGGAGTTCACGCGGCTTCCGAAATTCGTCGACGTGTTGAACGAGGAATCGACCCACGAGATAACGCTGTTTCACGTCCTCGAGGGGGGTGTCGATAGGGAACACGGAGAGCGGATCGTCAGTGAAACCAAAGACGGGCTCGTTGGGGCTGGATTCGATCCTGATGCGGTCGACACACTCGTCGTCGAAGGTGACGAACACGACGAAGAAATCCTCCGTGTCGCAGAGTCATACGATGCGGTAGTAATGTACGAGGCCGAATCCCGATTGACCGATCACCTTTTCGGAACGCTATCGGACAGGATCGCCAATCAGACGGGCGATCCCGTAATAGTTGTCAGGCGCGATTACTAACCGACTGATACGGCGATTGTATCGAGAGTCGTCAAACGTTTCCGATCAGGCCAATCTTTTTCAAATCGTCAACGGGACTCGATTGATGATAACACAGATCACGTTTTTCTGCGGGTACTTGAGTGCAAACACCACACTGGCCACGTCTCATTGAATTTTCGTACCCGGCAGTTGACCCGTGACTTTTTCCACCAATTGTGTTGGTAGTTCGGACGATTGCGGTTCCAGCAAAATATCGGCCCTGAATTGTGTATTACGTAGCCCTTTTATATTGGGAGAGGATAGGAAAACATGACCTAGAATGGGTGAAAATCTGGAACGTGATTTGGGATTGTATTCGGTCGTAACAGTGAGTATGGGCGCGATGATCGGCAGCGGGATATTCGTACTGCCCGCGATCGGCTACAAAGTAGCTGGTCCCGCGGTGATCGGCGCATACCTCCTCGCCGGAATAATCGTCCTCCCTGCAGCACTTTCGAAGGCAGAAATGGCAACCGCGATGCCCGAATCGGGCGGAACGTACTTGTACATCGATCGCGCGTTGGGTCCCTTGGCAGGGACGATCGCGGGAATCGGGGCGTGGTTTTCGCTCGTGTTCAAAAGCTCGTTTGCGCTCGTCGGTCTCGGCGCATACCTTCTGCTGTTCGTGGACATTCCGGCGTCTCTCGTCACACCCATTGCGATGGGCCTCGGTGTACTGGTCGTACTGTTGAACATCGTGGGAACGAAAGAAAGCGGCAACGTTCAAGCGATCATCGTCACGTTCGTTGTCGCGGTTCTTGGCTTGTACGTTCTCAACGGGTCGATGTTCGCTGACGTGACGCGATTCGAACCGTTCGTCACACACGGAAACGCGGGAATCATTACCGCGACCGCATTCGTCTTCGTCTCCTACGCTGGCGTAACCAAAGTCGCCTCGGTGGCCGAGGAAGTAGCGGAACCGGAAACGAACCTCCCGAAAGGGATCCTCATTTCGATCGCCGTCATGATGGTGCTGTACACCGCCGTCGTCGGTGCGATCGTCGGGTTGTCCGATCAAAGCGTGCTCTTACACGGGGGGCCGAACGGCGGGCCTTCGATAACGCCGATGGCCGACGGGGCGAGCGCTCTGTTCGGCGGCTTGGGCGTTCTCGTAATCTCGATCGTCGCGGTTTTGGCGCTGACGAGCATGGCGAACGCAGGAGTCTTGGCCTCGTCTCGGTTCCCGCTCGCAATGAGTCGAGACGCGTTGTTACCAGGCCGATTCGCGGAGATCGACCCTCGTTTCACGACGCCGCGTAATGCAGTGGTTCTGACCGGTGTCGTGCTGATTGGACTTATCGCGTTCGTCCCGGTCGTCGAACTCGCAAAGCTAGCCAGCGCGTTTCAGATCCTCGTCTTCGCCATCGTAAACCTCGCCGTAATCGCGTTCAGAGAGAGCGATGTCGAGTTTTACCAGCCCTCCTTTCACAGTCCCGGATACCCGTACGTTCAGATCCTGGGCGTGATCGCGCAGGTGGCGCTACTCACGCAGATGGGAACGGTTCCGATCCTCGGTGCGGCCGGCATCGTCGCATTCGGCGTGGTGTGGTACTTCCTGTACGGTCGCCATCGGATCGATCGCGTCGGGGCTATCAGCGTCATCCTCGATAGACGAAACGGTTCTCGATCGCTATCGACCGAGGACATTACTCCCCCAACGGAGCAAAAGTAACATTTCTATGATATACAAACAATAGGAATTCAATCATTTCAGACGCGGTAGTAAACACTGGTTTACATGCGTTAATCCACGTTTTATGAAGAGTACTGCGGAACATTTTTCGAATAATATACGTTGACAGACACAATTTTTATATATGCTCCTTACATATTAGTATACGGTATGTCGACTATGAAGGTTGCAACGGGATCGTCGATCGAACGGGAGCTACCAGCCCGCATCGTGACGCTGATCGGTATCGGCTTAGGGGTGCTTGCGCTGCGATTTATCTTGACCCATCCAGACTCTCCGATTTGGTGGCGTGTCGAGGTCGGTATCGCCGCACTGCTTTCGGCGTCGGTCGCCTACGGCGGCTACTGGTTGACCAACAGCGATTTCGACACACCCGATCGCTGGCGGATTCTCGGCTGGTGTCTCGCTGGGTGTCTCGCCGCGGTCGTGCTGGTCGGCGGAATCTACCTCCACCAGCGCATGGAGCAGTTGATGTTAGCAGAGCCGGCGTTTCTGTTCGACTTCCTCGCGCTCGTCGGTGCGACGGTCGGGCTCGTCTACGGTATCACTCGTCAGACGCTCGCGGACATCCGCACCCGTGAAATGACCCTGTTCACGTCGACGAGTGATGTCGAGCCTGTCTGGTCGGTGTTATCGCTCCTGGATGGCGACTCCGTGACATCGATACGCCAACGATGGACTATCCTTGAGTATCTGGTCACCGCTCGGACCCGTGAAATCCCGATCGAATCGTTCATCGCGATCCTCGCACGGGAGAAGTATTCCGCCTTCCCGAACGACACCGAGACAATCAAAGATTCGTTCGAACGAACGCACCTGCAGAAACTCGTCGAGAAGGGCCTCGTCGAAATCGACGAGGAGCTTCGGACCGTTCGTTACACCGGGCCCGAATCCGTCGGGAGACAGTTGCGTTCGGGTGCGGACTCCGCCGCACAGTGATTCGCGGTCCGATCGCCACTAGCGATCGTCGGCGTCGCTGCCGAGAAATGCCACCATGACGTCGTCACTTGGGCCGTCCCGCGGGAGCAGCAGGACGACGTCGTCCGGGTTGAACGTCGTGTCGCCCGTCGGCGTCATCATCTCGCCGTCGCGTTCGATCGAAATGACGACCGCCCGTTCTTGGAGAATGCCGCGCTCACGCGCCTCGTCGATCGTACGTCCGACGATCGGCGCGTTCTGGCTGATCGCGACTTCCACGATCTCGGAGTCACCGGGCAAACTAATCAGATCTGTCGCCTTTCGGGATCGAGCCGCCTCGTCTGGGCCGAACGGAGCATAGGGACTTCGGATTTCCGTTTGCACGAGTTCTTCGTCCTCGATTTCGACGTCGAGTTCCGACAACGCACGCGCAATGCGCCGCAGATCTTTCGTGTCTTCTCCGACGGCGACGACGTGCAGATCCCGCCGACCGGCCATCAGCACGCGGACGTTGATGACGCCGGGAATCGACTGGACTTCGAGCGCCAGGCGCTCTCGCTCGGCCGCGGGCACGGTGCACATGTACAGCGACGTCAACCGACCGTCGGCGCGTTCGAAATCGACAGTCGCGGTGTACCCTTTGATGATCTCGTGTTCCTCCAATCGATTGATCCGATTTCGGATCGTTCCGGGAGAGGCGTTGAGATCCTCCGCGATCATCGGTGCCGACGTGTTCCGTGCGTCAGTCATCAGCGCGTGGATGATGCGACGATCGATCTTGTCCAACCGATAACTCATGGGTATCCTTGCGTGCAGAGGTACTTTACACCGACGTTAACCCCTGCTCGACCGTCCGTCCACCAGCGAAGCCGCCCGGAGCGATCGACAAACATCGTCGTACGGTCGCAGTGTGATCTATCCAACAACAGCGACCGACGTCCGAATCACCCTCGGTACTCGCTGACCACTCTCGAAAGACCATCGTGGGCCGTACTCGTGTGCGGAGCCGCGAGTGGGGAGACGCTCACCCGCCCTTCGAACACGGCTCTTCGATCGGTTCCCTCCGGATCCGGTATCTCGTCGCCGCGCATCCTGCCCCACACGTAATCGCGCAGCGAAACCGTGGTGCCGTTTCGTTCGGCGCCCATGTCGTAAAACGACGACGGTTGAGTGATCTCCATGGGGACTCGTTCGCCCTCGTACATCGGCGCGTTGACGTTCAGGTAGTCGATCCCGTCGAACACCCCGGCCTCCGTGGATCGCCGAATGAGGTAGCTCGCCGCATCGGTCGCGTTGCGATACGCGTCCGGATCGGTCGCCTGCTCGCGCCAGTGCTCACTGCTCGGAATGTACAGCGACACTGCGAGTGCGGGGACGTCGAAAAACGCCGCTTCGACGGCTGCACTCACCGTGCCCGATCGACCGAGGACGTATGCCCCGATGTTCGCGCCCTTGTTGCAGCCCGACACGACGAGGTCCGCGTCGGGACACAGCGTTCCGAGCCCCGCGACCGTACAGTCTGCCGGCGTCCCCTCGACGACGTATCCCGTCTCGTGGTCGCGGATTTCCACCTCGTGGGACATCGATCGGCCGACGGCGCTTTGGTCGTCCGCCGGTGCGACTGCGGTCACCTCCGCAAACGACGAGAGCGAATCGTACATGGCCCGGAATCCCACGCTGTCGATCCCGTCGTCGTTCGTGAGGAGTATGTGTGGGTCGTCCATACTCCCGTTTTGCAGAGCCGACGCTAAAACACATCGGGCGATACGATCGACTGGGCTGTTCGCACCCGCAAGGCAGACAAAGGTGGGCGTACAGGGTGTGAGTATGGGACTTGGAAGTACGACGAAGAAGATCCAGGGGATCGCAGACACCGCAGAACAGATGTACCAGCGGATGAACGAACTCCGAGAGCAGGTCGAAAACACGCAGGAAACCGTACAGACGACGGGAGATAGCGTTCGAAAACTGGAGGCGGAGGTCACAGAGCAGCGGGCGCTCATCGAGGCGATCGCCGAAGAACTCGAGGTCGATCTCGACGCGGTCACGGCCGAAGCACACATCACCGAAGCCGAGTCCGACGACGACGCCGACGGGTCGGCAGTCGGGGAGGCTGCAGATGGGGCGTCGGGAGACGGCGCGACTGCGGATGGTGCGTCTGCGGACGGAGAACCGATCGATACGGTTGGAGACGGTTCCGAGAAGTAGCTAGACGCTGGCGGTTCGGACGGGTAACCGTTGAACGCTCGATCGATCGTTCGCACGCCGATCGTCGGTCGATCGTTCGCACGTCGATCGTCGGTCGATCGTTCGCATGTCTATCGTTCGCACGTCGATCGTCGACTGGTCAGTCCCGCCGACCTATCGCCAATGGAAAGCTACACAAACAGCGGTAACTATTGCCACTGCATGACGACGCACCGACGGCCTCTCGATTCAGTAGCGGAGACGATCGGCGAGACGCCGCTGGTCCGAATACAGGCCGGACCGCCCGACGTCCGTATCTACGCGAAACTGGAGTCGTTCAATCCCGGTGCGAGCGTGAAAGACCGGATCGGCAAATACATGCTCGAACGAATGCTGGCCGACGGGACGCTTTCGCCCGGCGGGACCGTTATCGAGCCGACCGCCGGCAACACGGGTATCGGATTCGCCATCGCTGCCGGACAACTCGGGGTGGAGGCCGTATTCGTCGTCCCCGAGCGGTTTAGCCTCGAAAAACAACAGCTCATGCGGGCGCTGGGAGCGACGGTGATAAACACGCCGACGGAGGACGGCATGGGCGGAGCGATCGATCGGGCGTTCGAACTGGCCGACGAACTGGACGACGCGGTCGTTCCACAACAGTTCGAAAACCCCTCCAACGTCGAAACGCACTACGAGACGACCGCACCGGAGATTTACGACGCCCTCGACGACGCCGTGGGCGCGCTCGTCGCCGGCTGTGGAACCGCGGGAACGCTGATGGGGCTGGCCCGGTACGGACGCGAGCGATCGACGAAGACGTACGTGGCGGCTGTCGAACCGGAGGGATCGCTCTATGCGACGTTCCACGGGTCGAGCGTCGAGGAGGGCGAGTACAAGACTGAGGGGATCGGCACCCACGATCCGTCGACGAACGTACTCTACGACCCCGATCTCGTCGACGACGTCCTTCGTTTTTCCGATCGGGAGATTCACGCGGAGATGCAACGACTTCCCGCAGAAGAAGGACACCTCGTCGCCTCCAGTTCGGCGGCCAACTCGCTCGCCGCCCAGTCTGTCGCCGATCGGATCGCGGCCGGCGAACTCGACACGCCACACGACACTGTCGTCACCGTCTTTCCGGACTCGAGCGAACGGTACCTCTCGAAGGGCGTTTACGGTTCGTTCGAGGCGTGGGAAGGGTGACCGAATCGATCGAAGCGCTGGGAGATGGACGGATCGACCGAAGGTC
>JBNJFV010000072.1:7446-11932 GCA_051747145.1 Halobacteriota archaeon | reverse complement strand
GACCAGCTCGACTACGGTGACCACGAAAGCACAAACACCGATTTGACCTTCGAGAAGACACTTAATCGTACCAACCAACAACTAGTCAATGAATCGACGAAACGTGCTCGCAGGCGGCGGCCTCCTCGTCGGATCCCTGCTGGCTGGCTGTATCGAGGACGGAACCGATACCACCGCGCCCACCAACGGTGATCCCGGGACGGACGACCCCGGAACGGATGATCCGGGTACCGATGACCCCGGAACGGACGATCCGGGAACCGACGACCCCGGGACGGGTGAGAACGACGGATCGGCGGCGACGCTCGAACGACGCGTGTTCGTGACTGAGGTCGACGGCGTTCCCGACGCCGTGCCGGTCGACTTTCGCGTACGCGTCCTCGAGAATGCGATCACGCAGGAGGGAACCGCCGTGCTGGAGGCCGTCGTCACCAACACCGGCGAGACCGAACGACGGGTGCAAACGCCCTACTACAAGGGATCGAGCGACAACGTTCCCGGCATCCTCCTGTATTCTGTCAAAGCACCCGATCGCCCATCGAAAGACGAAACCCCGCCCTGTTTCGAGGATTCGTCGCCTTCCCAGGAGTTCCTCGAATGGACCGACGAAGGCCCGCTTTCGCACACGCTCGCGCCCGGCGAAACCGAACGGAGCGAACTGCTCGTCGCCGACGATCCGACCCTCGATGGCTGTTTTCAGCCCGGGTCGTATCGCTTCGAGACCGACCACTCGATCGACGGGGAGGAGTTCACCTGGGGGTTTACCATCGAAATCACGACGGGCGACGGACACACCCACGAGGAACCGACCGATCGACCCTACGAGGAGTGCACTCGCGAGGTGATCCCCTACGATCAGTTCCCCGCGGACGTGCAAACGGAGATCGACGCCGCTCTCGAGGGACGCTACGAGGCCGATCGGGTGTACCTACGGGATGCGATGGCGATCGATCGATCGTACGTCTCGATCGGCGACACCTACTACGACCCGACGGTGACGGTCGAAGACTATCGAGAAGTCTTGACCCTGGAGGTCGTCGAACCGAAATCGCTCCCACGTGCCCGGTCGGTGAGCGTGACCCACGACCGCGAGGGCGAACGGACGATACGGGTCGAAATCATCGCCGACGACGGGACGACTCTGCTCGAGGAAACGCGCGATCTATGGGCGGGGGGCGACATCGAATACGGCCGAATCGCACGGGTCGGATCCCACGAATTACGCGTCACGATCGAACACGACGGCGAAATCGAAGACGAGATCACGCGGCAGGTACGGATCGACGAATCGCACTTCGACGTCATCGTCGTCGTCGAATCCGACGACGTCTACGTGACCGGTGCCGTCGCCGAACTAGTCGTCTGTCGGTACGACGGCTAGATCGGCGAATCACCCGCACATCCGATCGACGGATTACGCCTCTGATCGATCTCCCTTTCGAAATTCGTTGAGGGCGAGCAGGACGTACGCGACGCCGACCAATCGAGTGACCGGATACACCCACGAGTTCCACTGGCACCGTTCGGAGTCGACGTAGGCTATGTCGGCCGCGTAGTCGACGTAGAGCTTCGGGTACAGCATCGCGAGAATGCCGATCACACCGAGAAATTTCTTGAACGCCGCGTAGGACGCGTCGCTTCGCGACGTGAGATACAGAAACACGATCCCCTCTGCCCTCGCGACGTGTGGGATCCACGATCGAACGTCGCACTCGTCGGGGTTTTCGAGTGCGAGCCGTTCGGCCCGATCGATGAGCCCATCGGGAGACAGTACCTCCGCGAGACCGATCAGCCTGAAGACGTTCTTGAGCATACCTATCCCTACGACGACAGCTCACAAAAAGATGGTCGGGGGTACGGGACGGTTCGATACCAGTCACTACACAATTCAGTACCGTTCAGCAATAAAGTCCGAGACAGTTGCTGTACGATTCAGTAACAGTCCGACTTCGATCGCCTGTACGGGGGTCGCCGTCGCAACTTCGAGCGCTTCGCTGGCGATCGACGGCGGACGATGACGACGTCGTACGTGTCGTCGCTCGCCACGCTCGCCCCGACGCTTCCGAGCGCGGAGACGACCCGACCGGCGTTGTCGCTGCCGACGAAGACCATCGATGCGTCCATCTCGGCGGCCACGTTCCGAAGCCGCTTGCGGATCGTCGCGACTGACGCGAATCGATCGACGAGTTCGTAGCTGAACTCTACTCGGGGCGGGAGCTCTGCCACCTGTTCATCGAGGGTCGCGACGATCCTCGACAGCGAAAACTCCCGATCGGACTCGTTCCAGCCACGCTCGCGGGCGTACTCGGCGTTGTCGTTCGGGATCGCCGTCACGGCGACACCGTTCTCGTCGAACACGATGGCGAACTGTCGAACACGATGGCGAACTCGATCGCCCGCACGAGCGCCGCTTCCGCCAACTCCGAGCCGTCGAATGGAACGAGTAACGTCATCCACCGCGTGCTACCAGTCAGAGGGATATGGTCGTTCCGCCGATCACGACAGTCGGAATGCCACGGTGTGGTCACGTCGCCACCCAGGGTCGCTATCAGATTGTCCGACAGTCCGATTATTTGACGGACAACTTTTCCACTCGAGTACCGATACAGTGTATGGTGCGAATCGATGGCTCGAACACACATCTCGGCACTCGACGGTGAATCGATTCGGTACAACGGCGACACGTGGGAGTTCACCGGCGGCGTGAACGTCAAACGGAACGGGGAAGCGATCCACGCGACGGTGCGGAACACCGATCGCGTTGGCGGGGACGACGCGACGTTTCGATTCGTCCTTCGGGATCCGCCCGCGTCGATCAACCCGGGGAACATGGGACATCTCAGCGCCCGGTTGGAGCCGCGCGACGGCGGACACTACCTCGTCGTCGATCGAAATCACGCGAGGAACCACTACAGACTCGACAACATGAGCTACAGCTGACGCCAGCCGGTGTGCGTGGATGCGTTTCGTCCCGATCGATCGTCCCCCGCCGCTGAGGATGCGTCGATCGCTCACGCTCCTGAGGACTCGACGATCGCTCACATCCCCGAGGACACAACGATCATTAGCTCGTAGCCGAACAACCCACCATGAACGAACAGGGGAGGGTCGTGGCGATCCACACGGCACCGGAGGCGAACGCGCCGATGCAGGAGCGATCGTCGGTGCGGGCAGTCGCGGGAACCGGACTCGAAGGCGATCGGTACTTCGACGATCGCGGGACGTTCTCACAGGTCGAGGGCGGCGGGCGAGACATCACGCTCACTGAGGCCGAAGCGATCGAGGCGATCGACCGGGAAGCGGACATTTCGATCGGCTTCGACGAACACCGACGGAACGTGACGACCCGAAACACCGCGCTCAACCACCTCGTCGGCGAGCGGTTTCGGATCGGCGACGTCGTCTGTGAGGGCGTCAGACTGTGCGAACCGTGTGACCACCTCCGTCGGATGACCGTCGACGGGATCGAAACGGCGCTCCGTCATCGCGGTGGCCTGCGGGCAGACATCCTCGAGGGCGGAATAATCCACGTCGAGGATCCGATCGAACGGCTTCCCGAATCGGACTAGCCGACGACAATCGGGACGAACAACGATCGGGACGAACAACGATCGGGACGAACAACGATCGGGACGAACAACGATCGGGACGGACGGACGCACTCCCCACTGGGGCGGCGAGCACCTCGAAGAAACGTTAATGACCCCGCTCCCGTGAGAACTAGTATGACGTACCGAAAGGTGAACTACGAGGACGTCGATCGGGTCTCCGGGGCGATGCACTTTCTCCGGGAACCGCTGGACTCCGAACAAGTCGGGGTGACGATCGCCAAATGCGAACCGGGATGGATCGGTCAGCGACACGACCACAGCGACAACGGCCACGAAGAGGTCTACATACTCATCGACGGACGCGCGACGGTTACCGTCGACGGCGATGCAGTCGAGATGCACCAGGGTGACGCGGTGTGGATCGCCCCCGAATCGAACCGACAGATCAGAAACGGCGACGCCGAAAGCACGTTCGTACTGGTCAGCGCCCCCGAACTCGTAAACGGAGACCGGGAGTCAGACGGTAACTGGTCGCTAACTGGCTTTCAAGGGTGACCGGCTTCTCGATCGGCCTCCTGTAGCCGTCGTCCCTCCCGAAACCCTCACCGATTCGAACACGTTGCTTTTACTGACGGAGTATCACGGTAGGATATGGCTACGAATGTCCCCACGCTGCTTGCAGGGTCCGACTCCGTCCTGGCGGTGGGGATCGCCGTCGCGATCGTGCTGTCTGCGTACACGCTGTACCGGCAGCGAACGATGATCGAACCTCGACTCGGCACGTTCGAGCTGGCGGCCGAACCGACCGGGACCTTCACGCCAGCCACGGCCGCGATCGAACGATCCCGAAACCAGCGGGCCGACGGTGGCAACGTGCGATCGAACGACGAACAAACGAAAAACGGCACGTCACCGAACGCCAACCGCACGTCACC
>JBNJFV010000072.1:0-7346 GCA_051747145.1 Halobacteriota archaeon | reverse complement strand
ACATGCAGACGGCCAGCCGACGAGCGAAATCGACACCTCGATCGGGGGCGACGCATCGAACGCGGCTATGACGGGCGTTCTCAACCACAACGAGTTTGTGATCCACCTCAGGGGACGCAATCGTGGCGACGGTCCGGTGTACATCTACGACGTCGAGCTGTCGCTTCCAGGACTCGAATGGCCCAAACACCTCCTGGAGACGCCGATCGAAGTGCCGCCGCGAGGGACGATCGATCGCGCGTTCACCCAACCGATCCACTACGAGCGAACGTTCGAGCGACCGGTCGAGGGAACGGTGCGGATCAGGACGTCGACCGACGAGATAACCAGACGGCTCGTTTTCACGCGCGCCACGTAACGGACGGTGCAATTTCGATCGCTGGGAGTTCGTTTGGAGCCGATCGACCGGTCGGAGAAGCCGCGATGGCGATCTCGACTGATCGCGTTCGAGAGGCCGCGAAGACGATTCCGATCGACCGGTCGGAGAAGCCGCGACGACGATTCCGACCGATCGGAGTATCAGCCCCGATATTCATCCCCGCTTACTTATCAGGGTGGACGACTATCGTTCCCGCATGGGTCTGCGATCGCACACGCCCCTGGATCGGCCGGGGGAGAACACCCGGTCGGCACCGACCGAGCGCGCACAGTCGGAGGTGCTGGGATTCGTGCTGCTCGTCGGGTTGACGATCGCCGTCATCGGGGCGACGGTTGCGATCGGCTCTGTCGCCTACACCAGCGCGACCGCGGACGCGGAGTACACAAACGTCGAAAACGGCATGTCGCAGCTGAGTTCGAAAACGAGCCTCGTCGCGTTGGGCGAACAGTCCTCGCGATCGTTCGATCTGGGATCGATCCAAGACGCCGACGTCCACGTAAACGAGTCTCAGGGGACGCTACGGCTCCACTACGTCGAAAACGAGACCGGAATCGACGGCGTCGAACTGAACGACTCGACGGCGTTTCACACCACCACGCTCGGGGCCGTCGAGTACGACGACGGCTCGCGGACGATCGCCATGCAAGGTGGGGGCGTCTGGAAACTCGAACAGGGGGTCGGGTCGATCGTGTCGCCGCCGGAGTACCACTATCGGGGCACGACGCTGACGTTCCCGATCGTCACGGTAACCGGCGAAGACAGCACGTCGGGACCCGTCCGTGGCACGATCGACAGCGTGGGATCCCAACCCGTTCCAGACGCCCCGGAGAACCCGCTCGTGAACGGGACGATCGCCGTCGAGATCCAAAGCACCTACTACGAGGGCTGGCACCAGTTCTTCGAATCTCGGGCGGAAGGGAGTACGACGATCGATCGGGCCAACGAGACGGTCATCTCCGAACTTCGACACCCCTCTGTGGTCAGCGTCGACTTCGGCCTGCTCGTCTCGAGCGGATCGACACCGGACGTCGGCGGGAACGCCGACGTCGACGAGATCGGCGAAGCCGCCTTGCCGCCAGCACAACCGCTCATCGATCAGAAGATCGACGACGCGGACACCGAATCACCCGCGAATATCGACTTCAGCGACGAACAGACGCTCACGAACGGAACGTACTACTTCGATTCGGACGTGACCATCGAAGAACGACTCTCGCTCGACACCAGCGACGGCAACATCACGTTCATCGTCGACGGGGATCTGACGATCGAAGACGAAGTGGTCACCGTCGACGAATCGAACAACGGAACGGAGTACTACGTCAACGGCTCGTTGGAAGCTACGAACGACGCTTACGTGCACACGATCGCCGAGGAACCGCAGGCAGATCGGAACGTGTTCGTCGTCGGTGACGACGTCTTCACCGAAAACGCAGGGAAGTTCGGGGAGTTCCACGCGATCATATTCGCACCGCACGGGGAGGCAGACCTCACCGGCGGTGGGAACAGCGTTCTCAAGGGGGCGTTGATGGTCGACGGCTTCGTGAACGACGAGATAAATACCGTTGATATCCAGCAGGACGAATCACTCGTGGATCTGAACTTCGAGTTCGATTTCGGAACCACGCCGAACGTGATCACCTACATTCACGTCAGCGAAAACACGGTCGCCGTGTCGTTCGAGTGAGACGCTGCCGTTACTGGTCGATCCGAACCCGCGTCGTTTTGCTCGCGACCTCGATCGATCGGGACTCCACAACGAGGACCACCGACTCGTCGCCAGTCGACGCTGTGTCGAACCCGTACGCCTCCAGCCCCGATTCCCACTCGTCTGCACGCGGCGACTGGATTTCGATGCCGACGTCGTGAGCCTCAGATTCGAACCGATAGATCGGTGCGGGGCGTGGGGACGCTTCCGCCACGACGAGCGCCGTCGTCGGGCCGCTCACCGCTCGAGATCCCCCGCCGAGATACAGCGAAAGGAACGACAGCGTCACCGCGTCGGTACCGTTCGTAACGTTCGGCTCGCGAGTCTGGAGACCGTGTTCGCCGTCGCTTCGAAACACGGCCCCAGCTTCGTACGTCACGGTCCGATCGCCCGTCCGATAGACGATCGGCCGGGTGAGAAACGTCTGGTTGTTCGCCGTGAACGCGTCCGCACTGCTGTCGTACTCGCCGACCGTGATCCGAATCGGATCGCCGACCAGAAGTTCGCCCTCCGAAATCCGGATCTCGGTGGCCCGGCTGCGATCGCCGTGTCGCTCGACGTCCCGGAGGTTGTCCGAGAGCACGTCGAAGGATCGCTCGACGTTCGTGATCTGTTCGGCCTCCTGGCGATTCGACAGGGAATCGAAGCCGACGATCGACACGGTGGCGACAGTCGAGATGACGAGCGCGAAGATGAGGACGTAACTGACGAGCTCCGTGATCGCCCGATCGTCACCTGCGGCCCCGTTCATCTCGGAGACACCTCCAGTACGATCTCGAAGACGCCCACTGTGGCGGGGACGACCGCGGCGTTCACCGCGGCGGGGACGCCGAAAGCGTTCACCGCGGCGGGGACGCCGAAAGCGTTCACCGCGGCGGGGGCGACCGTAGCGTTCACCGCGGCGGGGGCGACCGTAGCGTTCATCCCGATAGGGACGACCGCAGCGTTCATCACGCCGATCGCACCTCCAGCGATCCGTCGCCACCCGCACCGTCGTCCAGATAGACGATCTCCACGTCGCCACCGCGTAGTTCGACCTCGCCACCGCCCGTCGTCCCTTCGATCGGCAGTTCGGTCCGATACGGTACCGTGACCGACACCGCGTCGTTGACGGCGGCCAGTTCGATCGTCTCTTCGGTGATGCGGATTCGGTACTGGCCGCCGACGATCCGATCGGGAAGCCGCACGGATTTGCGCACCGTCGGCGTCGCATCGGGCGGGAGCTGTTCGTCGTCGGTGTCTGCCGCGGCGACGCGTGCGACCCGATCGACGCTCGAAAGCGCAGTCGCGAGCTGATTGCCCGCCACGTCAAGTTCCGAGCTTGCAACCCCGCGCCGTTCGCTATCAATGGCGGTGCCGGCGGCGGTGATGAGTCCGACGAAGATTACGGTCATGATGACGAGGTTCAGCGTGTAGCCGACGTTGACCGACACCGCCCGATCGTACCGCCCGTCACGACCGGTGGATCGCCGCCGCGATCGATCCTCACGCATGCGGCTCACCCGGGGCGATCCGCGTGGTGGTTTCGACGGTCACAGTGTCGGTGACGTACCGGAGCCTGACGGTCACGTCGTACACCGCCTCGTCCGTAACGATGCGATCCGCAGACGGGTCCGGCGTCCCGGTCGTCACGAGTTCGAAGGTGCCCTCGGCCGCATCGCCGGTTTCGATCTCGATCGAATGTGTACCCACGTCCGGGAATATCGACCCACACGAGGCGTTTCCGAGCGTACCCCCAGTGACGTCGAACGTGAGGCTCGAATTCAACGGGGCGGTACATGCGACCGTCGCGGTTGCAGGATCCGGGTCGGTCGAATTGGCGACCGTCACGTCGCCGCCGGTCTCGTAAACGTACAGATACTGTTCGTCCGACCCGTTGATCGCGACCTGGAGCCCGCTTTGGGGATCAGTTCCGTGGACGTCGCTGAGATGCAACTGGAATGCGCGGGTCATGTCGGCGTCGCTGACGACGGTCCAGGCGGTGCCGTCGGTCTCGTTGGCGGTGTAGTTGCCGACGGTTTCGGTGGTCACTCTGGTCCCGTTCGTCTGATCGAGCAGCTGTACGCTCGACTGTTGGCCCCGTCGCGTCGATCGATTACGGGTCACTTCGGCCATCCGATCGATCCGGGCACCCACCGCAGCGGTGTCGTTTTCGGCGTCGATGTACCCCGCGATGGCCTCGACGGTCGACCCGCGGAACTCGATCGCCTCGGTCGTGTCGTCCGTGGTGGTCCGTGTGGCGACGTTCTCGGTGTAGATCGCCGTGTTCAACAGTAACACGAGCGCCAACAGCGTGACGGCGATCGCAAATCCAGTGACGAGGATCAACTGGCCGCGATCGGACGTCGTCTCGCCGATCGACGAACCGCCCGTCACATCCGCCATACCGTCACCTCCACCTCGATCTGTGTCGGGTAGGCCATCCAGTCGGGGTCGTCCTCGCCGTACAGGGTCGCCTCCGAGACCGGCTGTCCCTCCCCGTCGGGACCCAGCCGATCGTCGGGATAGATCGCCACGGTTCGACTCGCGGTGACTGCGCTGTCGCTGGGATCGCCCATATCGATCATCGGTTGGGTTTTCACCACGCCGGTTGCGTTGTGATAGACGACTCGGACGGAGTAGGCGACCGATCGATCGCCGAACGTCTCCGCCAGCTGTCGTCCGAACTGCCCGCAGCCGGCGGCCGCCTGTTCGCCCCCCGATAGATAGGCCCCGGTCTCCGTGGAGGCGTTGACGAACGTCTCGTTGCCGTTGGGATTCCAACACAGTACCGCCGCTTTTAGATCGCCCTCGGCGGCCGCGATCGCCAGCACGTCGTTTGCGGCCGCCCGCTGTTGGTTCTCGATGTGCTGATTCGACGTGCTCGCCGACAGCGGGGTCACCGCCGTCGCCTGGAGCGCGAAGACCAACCCGCTCACGAGCAACAGCGCGGCGACGAACGCTTCGACCGTGTGCGCCTGCCCACGCTCGGCGTCTCGAACCATTACCACACCCTCACTGTGAGTCTGAACTCGGTCGCCTCGGCGTCGATTCCGCTCCCGTCGTCGATCCGTACGATCCGGGAGACGGCCGCCGCATGGTCCGGCGGGCCCGAGGGACCGACCTGCAACCGCTCTCCGCCGTCGGTTTCGATCGGTGTCGGCGGCGAGTCGGTCGCGTTCAACGGATAGAGAGTGACGTTCGCGTGCCTGTCGATCGGGTGTCCGCCTGCGATACCGATCGCCGCCGCGGTCGTGGCCGTCTCGTCGGGATCGAACCCGCAGTCGTTCGCCGCAGCGAGCGTCGCGTTTTCGGTGAAGAAGGCGATCGTACACCCCCCATCGAGCAGCGACGGCTCCGACAGCGAGACGACGAGCAGGTCTTCGACCAGATAGCTCGCCGCTCGCTCGCCGACGAGAAACAGTGAGCCGTCGGAACTGCCGAACGGATCGAACATCGAGGGGATGAACGCCACCACGAACGCGACCGCAAGGAGAAAGACGCTCGCGGCGATCGCAAAATCGAGCGTCGTCTGCCCGCGATCGGCCGTCGTCCCGATCGCCCGACGGGCGTCGATCATCCGACCACCACCCACGTTCCGAGCGCGACCGTCGAGAGGATGACGACGAACTTCACGCCCGAGAGCACGTTCGCGTTCCGGATGTACCCGCTGATGAGCCCAGAGAGGACCGCCTGGATCGTCACGGCGTGGAAGAATAACAACGAGAGCATGGCCGGGTCGAACCCGCCGCTGAAGTTCGGGCCACCCCCGACGGCTTCTGCGTCCGTGCCGCTGGCCTGATCGGCGACCCCACCCATCACGTCGATAAACTGCGTCTGCAGGATCGCCATCACCGCGAGCAGGGTGAAGTACGTCATAATGATGATCGCCACCTGCATTCGGGTCCGCGAAACCCGCTCGCGTTCGACGTCGTCTTGGTTTTCGCTGGCCTGTGCGGCCGTCGAGAGGACGTCCGTTATCTGACTGGACGCCTCCTGCGCCTCGGTGATGAGTTTCACCGTCCGTGCGAGCCGGGGGATGTGATATTTGTTGTTGAATTCGACGAGCGCGTCCCGGAGACTCATCCCGTAGTTCACTTTCGCGTATATCACCTCGAACTCGTCTGCCAGCTTCCCCGTCGAGGTGTCTGCGACCGTGTAGATCGACTCCGACAGCGTCTGTCCGGTGTCGTTCGCGCTCGAGAGTTTCCGAAGCGTATCGGAGAGTTTCCCGGTCACGGCGTGTCTGGAGTGTACGTTCCACTCGTAGAACACCGCAAGCGGGGTAAAAACGAGGTAGATCGGCACGTAGACCCAGATGACCGTGCTCCAGATCGGTTGGTCGATCCACTCGCTGTAGGCGATCGGCGCACGCCCGGAGACGACGGCCATCCCGAGGAGGACGACCGCCGCCGGGACGGTCAACAGCAACGTGAAAAGCGGGTTGTCACGGAAGAACAGGTGCGGCGCTTTGAGTATCTCCGCCGTCTTGTACGTCCCTTCTTTCGAACGGATCCGATCGAAGATCCGCCGATCGCCGACGAACCGTTCGATCAACCCAAGGTGCAACAGCCCCTCCTTGGACGCTTCCTGTAAGCGATCGCTTCCGCCGCCCGCACCCAGGTATCCGTCGCCGGGTTCGTCCTGTTTGACCGTCGAAATGAGAACCAAAAATCCGACACCCACGAGCGGGACCAGCGCGTAAATCGTCCCGTACAAAAGCGTCGAGTCGGCGTCGCCCATCATCCCCATGATGACGAGGATGATCACCAACAGCAACGGGAACAACGACAGCGTCATGTACATCTCGCCGAACAGCTCGAGCGTCTCGAGGGTGAGTTCCTGCTGTTGTTTCGCCGTCCGCATGTGGGCGTCCTTCTTGTCGTCGAGGAACGCCTCCATGTCCCCCCCGGAGTTGACGATCGACAGCATGTCGGTCAGAAACTGCGAGAGGTCGCTGCTTGGCGTTTCCAACGCCTGTTGTCGGATCGCGTTCCGGTAGTCGGTCCCGAAGTACTCCGTTTCTGCGACCACACTTTGAAACTCCCGTGAGACCTCCCCGTAGGTGTCTTCGGCGTCCGCCATGGCCTCGAGGACTTCCAGCTGGTTGAGCCCCCCGACCGACAGCGCGTACATGAACGCGATCGCGTCGGGCAACAGCATGTTTATCTCCCGCTTCCTGCTGTCGGCGCGCGAATACGGGATGGCGAGCATCGAACCGAACCCGAGTGCGAACCCGATCGTCCCGAAGACGATCCCCGTCACGGCTATCGTCGCCGG